>JAXHNS010000002.1:0-326792 GCA_034520235.1 Fidelibacterota bacterium | reverse complement strand
ATTTGGCTATTTTGCCAAACAATAAAATACCGGGAGTATATTGTATGGATAAGAACAAAAAAGCATTCTACGAAGCCAAGGCGGCGGTGTTCAAGGCGCTGGGGCATCCGACGCGGCTGTCGATCGCGGAAGAACTGAAAAAGAAAGAACATTGCGTCTGTGAATTTGTCGAAAAGATCAATGCGGATTTCTCTACGGTTTCCAGACATCTCGCGGTATTGAAACATGCGGGGATCGTGGCCGATGAAAAGCGCGGCATGAATGTCTTTTACCACCTGAAAGTCCCCTGTATCCTGAATTCCATGACCTGCGTTGAAGCCGTCATCGATGCACAGCTTCAGTCGCAGATAGATATGATGAATAATAAAAGCGATACAAATATTAACGGGAGAATATCAATGGTTAACTGGAAAAACGAATGGAAAATGCTGGCGCTTATCGGGGGCGTCTTTCTTGCCTTTTTCTATCTGCCGGTCGGTAACCCGCGTTTTGATAACGCGATCATGGAAGCTCTGCATCTGGCAAGATGGTATGCGCAGGAACATGTTCTGCTTTGCCTGATACCCGCCTTCTTTATCGCCGGCGCGATCGCGGTCTTTGTCAGCCAGGCCTCGGTCATGAAATACCTGGGCGCCAAAGCCAAGAAAGTCGTCGCTTACGGCGTGGCTTCGGTATCGGGGTCGATCTTGGCGGTTTGTTCTTGCACCATACTGCCCCTGTTCTCGGGTATTTACAAAATGGGCGCGGGACTGGGTCCCGCAACGACCTTTTTGTACTCCGGGCCGGCGATCAATATACTCGCGATTGTGCTGACCGCACGCGTATTGGGTCCGGAACTGGGTATCGCAAGAGCCGTCGGGCGCAATCGTGTTCGGTATTGTCATCGGACTGATCATGCAATTTTTGTTCCGGAAGGAAGAAGCCGAAAAGGCCGCTGCACAGATGGCAATGCCGGAAGCGGAGGGTCGAACGGCCCCTCTGGAAGAATGCGCTGTACTTTGCGCTCGCTGGTGGGTATCCTGCTCTTTGCCAACTGGGGAAAACCCGATCAGGCAACGGGTCTTTGGGCGGCGATCTACAACGCCAAGTGGTACCTGACCGCCGGTTTTTCGGCAGGTCTGGGACTGATGCTCATCTACTGGTTCGGCATGAAATGGTGGAAAGTTGTTGTCACCGCCGTACCGGTAACACTGCTGGCGGTCTTTTTCCCGGAACAGCCGTTGATCGCTTTCACGGCCGGAGTGATCGGACTCTCCGCATTCACCAGCACCGATAAAGGGGAAACGTCCGAATGGTTCGAATCGTCCTGGGGCTTTGCCAAACAGATCATGCCCCTGCTCCTGATCGGTGTGCTGGTCGCCGGCGCGCTGCTGGGCCGTCCGGGCAATGAGGGACTGATCCCTTCCGAATGGGTGTCAACAGCCGTGGGCGGGAACTCCCTGCTGTCGAATTTCTTTGCATCCTTTGCGGGAGCGTTCATGTATTTCGCGACCCTGACCGAGGTCCCGATCCTGCAGGGACTGATCGGCAACGGCATGGGGAAGGGACCCGCGCTGGCGCTGCTGCTGGCGGAACCGGCACTGAGCCTGCCGAACATGCTGGTGATCCGCTCTGTGCTCGGAAACAAAAAAACAGCCGTATTCATTGCGCTGGTTATCGTAATGGCGACATTCAGCGGAATGATCTACGGTGCAATATTTGCATAATAACGGAGGAAATATGAAGATCCAGATCCTGGGCACGGGCTGCCGAAATGTAAAAAACTGACCGAAAATGCCGAAAAGGCCGCATTGGAACTTGGCATTGAATATGAGGTGGAAAAAGTGACCGATATCAATGCGATCATGGCCTTCGGTGTGATGATGACCCCGGCACTGGCCATCGACGGCGAGGTAAAACTGGTCGGCAAGGTACCGGGCGTTGAAGAACTGAAAACCGATCCTGCAAAAACTAAAGGGAGCACTGTATGGCAAAATGCAGCTGCAGTTGTGAATGCGATACTGCACCGAAGATGATCTTCCCCTGTTCCGGCGCGTCGGATACGGGAGAAGTGACTGGACCGGGCTGCCCGGAAAATGACCCGCGACGGAAGCGGCAATATGGGCTGTCTGGCCGGGATCGGAGGAAGGGTCAGCGGCATCCTGCTTTCCGCCGAAGCCGCCGGAGCGATCCTTGCGATCGACGGCTGTCCGCTGAACTGTGCAAAGAAGACTCTGGAACAGGCGGGATTGAAAAATATCCTGCATATTCAGCTTTCAGAACTCGGTTTCCTGAAAGGTGCGACCGCTGTTAATGAAGAGAATATCGCCCGCGTGGCGAAAAAAGGTAAACACATCCTGGAGGAACTATGCTTTTGAAGAGAATGAACAGAAAAACACTGACCGCAGTTATCATGATCATGTTGATCGCGTTCACCGCAGTTTCATGTGGTAATAAAAAAACAGACACTTCCAAAACAACCGCATCTGCCTCACTCCCTAAATTACTGGATCTCGGAGCGGAAAGTTGTGCCCCCTGCAAAATGATGGCACCCATTCTGGATGAGCTCCGGGAAGAATACCGCGGGGTGATGGAAGTTGTGTTTATTGATGTCTGGAAACGCGAAAACCAGCAGGAAGCAACCAAATACGGTATTCGTCGCCATTCCCACCCAGATATTTTTTGATGAGGATGGAAATGAGCTGTGGCGGCATACCGGTTTCATGTCCAAAGAAGATATTTCTGAATAAATGGAAAGAACTGGGTTATGATTTGAAACCCGCGTCATCAAAATCCAAACGTTAATATGTTCCTTATGAATACAAAAATATTATGCGTTACGTAAACAAGATTCTTCCACGTGTATTGTTTATTTTTGCCCTGATAAGTATCGGTTTTATGCTCGGTAAAAATTCGCACAGTGCCATAACGGCCAATAATACTTTTATCGGTAACGGCGATTATCTGGCTGTGTATTATATGCATTCTACCTATCCGCTGTGAAACCTGTAATCAGCATCGAAGCCATGACCGGAAGAACTTGTTGCAACGCGAATACCGTAAAGTCCGTTGCAGAATGGTGAGTATAAAATGGCAGGAAATTGATTTTATGAAGAACAGGGAACTGGCGGAAGTCTTTGAAGTTGCCGCTTCCTGCGTGGTGGTGGCCCGGATCCGTGACGGGCGCATTGAAGATCATCAGCGCCTGGATGAGGTCTGGACACTGATCGGCGATCCTCCGGCTTTCAATGCCTATATCCGGACCGCGATCGACCGTTATCTGAACAACGGGGTGGCATCATGACGGAACTTGCTGTTCTTACCGCTGCTCTGGCTGGGTGTTCTGACAGCCGTCAGTCCCTGCCCGCTGGCTACGAACATTGCGGCGATCACTTTTATTGCCCGCAAGGCCGGACGGAAAGACCACGTACTGATTTCCGGTATGTTGTATGCGCTGGGACGGACGCTGATCTATGTTGTACTGGGTGCCGGCATCGCCGCCGGACTGCTGGCAAATGCGGAGGTATCCCGCTTTCTGCAGAAACACATGAACGAGATCCTGCGGACCGGTACTGATCCTGCTCGGCATGGTATTGCTGAACTGGCTGGGGGCGGGCGTTTCATTTACGTTCAACACGGACCGCATCCGGGAAAAAGCCGCGACGGGCAGTGTACTGCTTGCTCTTCCGGTCGGAGCCTTGTTCGCTCTGACCTTTTGTCCCGTTTCCGCGGACTCTTCTTCGGCGGACCTGGTACCGCTCGCCGTTAAAGAAGGAGCGGTAGTGTTCTTTCCTCTGGTGTACGGGATCGGGACCGCCCTGCCGGTCATCTTCTTTGCCTTTTTGCTGGCCTTTGCCACAAAATCCTGTAGCCAGGGTCTTTAACAGCCTCACCCATATTGAAGTATGGGTCCGGAAGATCACCGGAGCGGTGTTTATTATTGTCGGCATTTACTATACAATCGTCCATATTTACGGAATAAACTTTAAGTAACCCGCCAATGAACATGTGTGGACGCTGATGATCTGCGCTTGCCGAACACAGGTTCGGTGATCGATGATCGAAGATCAAAGGAGGTTTCCCGATGAAACGTTTTATCATTATCGGCGGCAGCGATGCCGGGATCAGTGCCGCATTGCGGGCGAAGGAAATTGACAGCAGCATTGATATTACCATGATCCTGGCGGACAGATACCCGAATTTCAGCATCTGCGGCCTGCCGTTCTATATCAGCGGGGAAGTGAAACACTGGCGCAACCTGGCGCACCGCACGCGTGAAGATATCGAAAGCCATGGAATACAGGTTCTGGATGAACATTTGGCCGAACACATCGATCCCGGGATGAAAAGCGTTAAGATCCGCGATCTGAACAGCAATGAAATAAAAACAGTGAACTATGATGCTTTATTGATCGGCACCGGTGCGGTTTCCGCCCAGCCGCCCATTGAAGGTACCGGTCTTCCGGGGGTCTTTTTTCTGCGCTGGATGGACGACAGCTTTGCGGTAAAAAAATACATCCAAGAACATCAACCCAAATCCATCAGTATTATCGGGGCGGGGTATATCGGACTCGAGATGGCAGACGCCATGCGGCATCTCGGACTTGACGTCATGGTCATCGAATATTCCCTTCGGTACTGATGACCCTCGATCCGCCGCTGGGTGCGATCGTCCGCGCAGAGCTGGAGAGCAAGGTGTGGAAATTCATACCGCTACAGCTGTCAAAAAAATCGAAAAACAAGAAGACAGGCTTCTGGTTCGCGGGGAAAACGGTTTTGAAAAGACATGTGATATGGTGCTGGTCGCCACCGGAAGCCGTCCCGAAACCGCTCTGGCACGATCGGCGGGAATTGAAACGGGGACCGGCGGCGCTATCCGTGTCGATCGCAGAATGGCGACAAAGCTGCCGGATATTTACGCAGCCGGAGACTGTGCCGAGACCTATCATTGCCTGCTGGAAAAGAACGCTTATTTGCCGCTGGGGACCACTGCGCACAAGCAGGGACGTATTGCCGGTGAGAACATGGCCGGCGGATCACGTGCATATATGGGTTCCCTGGGAACGCAATCCGTAAAGATATTCGGCCTCGTTGCCGCCGCACCGGACTCAAAGATGATGAAGCCCGTAAAGAAGGCTTTGATCCCCTCAGCGTAGATTTTGAGACCTTGGATCACAAGGTCTATCATCCGGGCGCGGAAAAACTGCATATCCGCATGACCGGTGATCGCAAGACCGGAAAACTGCTGGGCGCACAGATCGTGGGCGCCTACGGAACGGAAGTGTCAAAACGTATCGATATCGTCGCAGCTGCGATCTATCATAAAATGAAAGTGGAAGAAATGGATCATCTTGATCTGAGCTATACGCCGCCGCTGTCAAGTCCCTGGGATCCCGTACAGATGGCCGGCACAGGAGTGAATGAAGAAGCATAAAGATAATGATTGAAAAAGATGCTTTATCATACCTGTCGATACGGATAAACTCATGTTAACTATCCTGTCCCTTTCGTGTCAACTGATAATGCAGGAGTAAAAATGAAAAAAATACGTTTTTTTATGACAGCAGTCATGGTGCTGACAGTGCTTCCTTTATTTGCACAGCGATCAGCCCGTTTGAATGATTTTGATCGTGATGTGCTGGCAGTCCGGCGCCATATGCGCAGCTACTGTGCACTTATTCAGTCCGCCATGAAGAACAATGATGATCTCATGGCGCAAAGGTCGTTGCCAGATATTGAACAGGCGGGATTTCTCTGGGAAAAAATACAAAAAAAGTACAGTAAAAATCCTCCTGCAGAATATGCCGGCGATGCCAAATTCACCGGTCGGCTGAAAACATTTCAACTTTTACTGGATGAAATGGCCTATAATGTTGAACAGAAGAAATATCAAATGTCATTTAATAATTGTGCCTTTGCCTGCGGGCTGTTCGTGAAAATGCATGAAGAGAATAATCTGCTTTATGTTTCCGACCGCCTCTTCCACTTACGCAAGGCGATTAAAAAAGCTTCGGCACTGCAGGCGGCGGGACAACCGTTGGCCGGGGTATTTGCAGACATCCAGCAATTGCGGGATCAGGTATACAGAGCCCCTTTCCCGGACAACAACAATTTTTTGCCGGCAATGGAAAAATTATCTCTTTCGATTGACAGAATAGCATATAGGATCTATCATGACGGGACTGAACGTCGTGTAATGCTGGCTGATCTGACGGATCAGATCAATGCGCTTTACGGCTTATCGTTATAATACTTTATTCAGGGAGGAATATTGAGATACTTCAATCGAAAAACAACACTTATCATCTTTTTCCTGATGCTACAGGTCGCCGGGGCGCTGCCGGCTCAGGAAATAAATATATCCGGTGAAGTAAGCGAACAGTTCCGGGCTTCAGAAGCTGAACGGCAAAGGGATACGATTTATATTTCTCTTTCAAATGCCCTGGAAGAGCTCGTTGCCAATAATGAGCTTCTGAAGAAAGCAGAGGCGCGCACAAAGGCGGCATCTTTTGCTTATGAACAGGCAAAAGGGGAAATGCTGCCCAAAGTGGATGCTGATTTTACCTATGATTATCTTGATATTGTCCCGGGCTTTAGAAGTGAATTGCTTGGAAATATTCAGCATGATATGTTCCCGAAAATAAAGGTCAGCCAGCAGATCTATGCAGGCGGGAAATTAAAATATGCCAAAGAAGCTGCAAGTGCGAAGACCGCATCAATGCAACAGGCCTTTCTTGCCGAAAAAATTGATCTGAAGTTGTCGCTTTGTATAAACTATTTCAGGCTGCAATCATTACTGAGTCAAAAACAGATCATAAGGGCCAACCTTGCGCGATTGCAAAAGCAGCAACAATATACCCGTTTGATGGTGAACGCCGGCCGCATGTCACAATTGGAGATCGGCCGCATAGATGTAGCAATGGAAGAGGCAGAAGGTGATCTGCTTAGAATTGATAATGAATATCAAACCACCTCCAACAGGATAGGCCTGCTGATGGGACGGCAGAGTGGCCGGCTGTTTTTACCCGAAGATTCTCTGCAGCTTATCCCCTATGATGTTGATGAAAAAGCGATGTTTGCCACTGCTCTGGATAACAATCCTTTATGGAAACAGACACAACTTGATCTGCACGGGCGGAACAAGAAGTTAACATAAAGGAAGCCGCCCGCTTACCCCGGATATCCGCAAGCGCATATTACGGGTATGAATTCGGTTTTACATCTTTTTCTCTTAATGACAATAAACGTTATTACATTGGATTGAATGCAAGTATTCCCATTTATCACGGAAAAGTGATCAGTGAAAAAATCAATGAAGCGGAAGCGGAAGTTGAACAGATCTCCTGGCAAAGAGAATATTTTAAGAAAAATCTGGCAAGCCGGCTGCAGGAAAAAGTACAGTACCCTCAAAGAGAAAGCAGCAGATCGTGATCCGTAAAAAAACATTTGAACAAGCCCGGGAAAGTTATCGAATGGCCTTGCTGGAGTATCATGCCGGAAGACGGTCAAATACGGATCTGCTTGATATTCTCAATGTGCTTCTTGAGAACCGGCTTATGCTGGATCAGGCAATACTGGATTATAATAGTGCCGGGGCGTGGTTAAAAGCTGTCATGGGAATTCTGTAAAAACGCGTTTGGACATTGACTGCCACATTGAAAATATACGAACAATAATGAATTGAAAATTGGAGAAAGCATGAGTCGAAAAATATCAATAATATTCCTGTTGCTGCTGGCATGGCTGAATTACAGCTGCGAATCAAAAGGCACAGTTCAAACGCAATCCGAAGGTGTAAAACCCAAAATGGTAAAAGTTCATGTTGCGAAAAATGAGACGCTAAGAGAAAAGTTACTGTTAACGGGTACGGTGCGCGCAGAAAATGTCGCTACTATTCTTTCCGCGGAAGAAGGAAAAATTTCCCGTTTGCCGGTACGTGAAGGTGATAAAGTGGATTCCAATTCCGTCGTGGCCATGATCAGCCCGCTGCTGCGTGAGGATATCATCAATGCGGCACGTTCAGCCGTTCAGATCAAAGAAGCCGAGTTGAAAAAAAATCCCGGTAATGAAAAGATCAGCAACGAACTGGCACAGGCACGGGAAGATTATCGGTTTTCTCTCAAACAATACAAAGAAAAAACCGTTGTTTCACCTCTGAAAGGGGTTGTTTCGCAGCGTTTGGTGGATCCGGGAGATATGGTCCCGGCAAAAACAAAACTTTTTGAAGTTTTGAGTAAAGAGAAACTGCTTGTGGATGTTCCGGTTTCAGAAATGGATATTGCTAAATTAACAAGGGGACAAAAAAGTGAAATATGGATTGATGCCTTTCCCGGCAGAACATTTCAGGGTGTTTTACGCCGCATCCATCCCGGATAAACACAACGACCCGGCACGGATTGGTGGAAATTGAATTAACGGGCGACTTTTCGGGTCTGAACCCGGGAATGTTCGCACGCGTTCGTTTATCACCGTACTTTAGAAGACATCATTGCGATCCCCACCGAAGCGATCATCGAACGTCCGGACCACAAAGCCTGTTTTATCGTTCGTGATGGGCGGGCGGAAGAAAAGATACTTGAGACAGGACTTGAGACCGGCGGATCAATTGAGATCATTTCAGGGATATCGAGGGGAGATGCAATCGTGATCGAAGGTCAGCAACAGTTAAAAACAGGTGCTCCGGTAAAAATACAAGCGGAAAGAACAGCCCCTGCGAAAACGGAACGGAGTGAAGGATGAAGCTTACCGCGATTTCAATAAAACGTCCTGTCGCAACGATCGTTCTGATCATTACTGCCGTTATATTGGGTTTTTACGGGTTTGCCAATATGCCGACCGATTTTCTGCCCGAGATCACCTATCCGATGATAAAAGTCTATATTTATTGGCCCGGAGCGTCTCCCGAAGAAATAAACGATAATATTGCAGATCCGCTGGAGCGGACAATGAGTACCGTTGATGATCTGGATTACCTGGAATCGTCCAGTATTGAAGGCATGTACACATTGCTGGTAAATTTTGCATACGGGACCGATGTCGATGTGGCCTATCAGGATGTCGTGGCAAAAATGGGACTTGTAACCCGTAAATTGCCGCCGGATGCAGATCCGCCGATCATGTTTAAAGCCGACCCCTCACAGTTGCCCGTTGTTCAGCTTATTATTCAGTCTGAAGGCCGAGATATGGTCAAACTGCACACCTGGGTGGAGAATGTATTGCAGGATCAGTTCCTTGCGGTAAAAGGCGTTGCCGGTACGGAGATCGTCGGCGGATTGAAGCGGGAAATACGCGTACAGTTGGATCCGGAGCGGCTGGCCGCATATGATATAACGCTGAATCAGGTTATCCGCAGATTGCGTGAAGAAAATATTGAGCAACTCGCCGGACGCGTAACGGAAGGAAGTCGTGAATTCCTTGTGCGTACAACGGCGGAATTTCAGAATATGGATGACTTGCGGAATGTTGTTGTAATCAATGACAATCATGCTATGGTGTTATTGAAAGATATCGCGATCGTTGAAGATACCCATGAAGATATACGTGTTGTAACACGCTTTAACGGTACTCCGGCAATAAAGCTGAACATTCTCAAACAGGCCGATGCCAATACGGTAGAAGTGTCCGAAGCGGTTGATGCCCTGCTTGAACGAATAAGGGGCTCCGTGCCGCCGGACATTTCTTTTGATATCGTTGAAGATCAGGCGAATTATATCAAAGGCGCTATCAGCGGGGTGAGAGATTCAGCCATCATCGCCATTCTTCTGGTTATTTTGGTCATTTTTATTTTCCTCGGACACTGGCGTCAGGTGCTTGTTATGCTGATCGCCCTGCCCGTTACCATCCTGTTGAATTTTTTCGTGATGAAATTGGGCAATTTTTCCATCAATATTTTTTCACTTGGCGGATTGGTGGTCGCAATGGGAGTGGTGCTGGACAATTCGATCGTGGTGATCGAGAATATTACCCGCCTGCATCTGGAGAAAGGGAGAAGTACCGATACGATCGCTGTCCGGGCTACCGGAGAAGTATCGCTTGCCATTGTGGCTTCCACATTGACCTTTCTGGCATTGTTCATGCCTTTCCTGCTTGTTCCCGGGTTGACTTCGCTCTTATTCAAAGAATTGATCCTGACCATCGGGGGGATCGTGGTGATATCGCTGATCGTGGCACTTACCGTAACGCCGATGCTTACCCATTATCTGGTAACAAGCAAAGGGCATGCCCGCGAACGCAGGAGTATCGCCGACCGTATTATTCAGAACATTGACCGTCACTACCGTAAATCTCTGAAAGCATTGTTGCCCTTGCGATGGGTGGTTATGAGTGTGTTTATTTTACTTATGCTGGGATCGGTATACCTTTTCCGGCAGGTTGGCAGTGAGTTTCTTCCGAAAGTTGACGATGGAAGGGTCATGATCAAGGCGATCTTACCGACAGGAACCTCCGTTGCCCGCACAGACAGTTTGCTTTCAGAATTAGAGACCCTCGTCAGGGACGACCCCTATGTCGACAAATACTTCGTCCTGTCCGGAGGAAGTGTCTGGGGTTTGATCACGAATGAAATATCCAATGAGGGACAAATTGATATAGAACTTGTGCCCCGGTCAGAACGGAGGGTCTCAACCGGAGAATTTATTGAAAAACGTAGACCTAAGGTGATGAAATATACTATTCCGGGTGCGAAACTTATTGTCAAACAGGCAAAAATGAAGGGTATCCGCAAAATGGGCGAATCCGATGTGGAAATCAAGGTCCGGGGCGTTGAACTGGAACAGTTATTCGGTATTGCCGGTCAGGTGGCCGAACACTTAAATGAGATCAACGGACTGACCAATGTCCGTGTCGGCACGCAGATCACCAAACCCGAATATCAGATACGGGTCGATCGCCTGCGCATGGCAGATCTGGGTGTTTCCACCGAAGCTGTTTCAATGTCCGTGAAAAAGATCTGATCCATGGCGCGGTAGCCTCACAGTACAGGGATCAGGGAGAGTATTACGACATCCGGGTGATCGTACCGGAAAAAAACTTAAGTTCCAAACAAGATATCGAAAATCTGCTTATCGATACAAAAGACGGCAGGAAGATCCCCCTCCGAATGGTAGCCAGTGTTATTCCCAGATTGGGCCCGGTGGAAATTATTCGTGAAGACCAGGTTAAGCAGATCGTGGTATCCAGCGATGCATTGTCCGGAGCGAACATCGGAGATATGGCTTCAGAGGTGGCGGCCAGTCTGTCGAATATCCCGCTGCCGCAAGGATATTCTTTCCAGTTCGGCGGTCAGGTATATCTGATGCAGGAAAACCAGAATGTCATGATGCGGATCATTTTATTTGCTTTATTCTTTGCCTATGTGATCCTGGCAATTCAGTTCAATTCGTTCAAACAGCCCTTACTGATAATGCTGGGAGTCCCTTTGCTTTTACAGGTGTGGTTGCGGCATTGTTGTTGACCGGCTTTCCTGCCGGAGCAACCGTACTGATCGGAGTGATCATCATGTCCGGCGGGTATTGCCACACAGGGTGTCGTGATGATCTCTTTTATCAACGAATACCGTCAGAAAGGACTGGGCACTAAAGAGGCCATTTTAGAAGCTGCACCCTTGCGGTTACGACCTATTTTAATGACGCAGGCCACCACCATACTGGGACTTCTGCCGCTGGCGATCAACTGGGGCGAAGGCGGCAATATGCTGCAGCCGATGGCGATCGCAGTGATCGGCGGACTGTTCTTTTCGCTGTTCGTGACACTCTTGCTGCTGCCGAATCTGTATTACCTTTTTGAGCGGAAATCAAAGAAAAATGAAAACCCTGATGCGATTAAGATAAAATAAAAAGGAGACATGCTATGAAGATCAAGATCATTGGCAGAGAAAACTTTCTTCAGAAACAACTTAAAAAGTATGTTGAGGATGTTATTCATGAATTGGGGCTGGAATGCACATTGGATGTGATCCATCATACTGACGAAATTCTCAAAATTGAAGAGAAAAAGGTAATGCTGACGCCGGCCCTGCTTGTTGATGACAAAATTATATGTCAGGGACATGTTTGGTCCAAAGAACATATAAAACATTTTTTACAGCAGTTTTGTGCGGATCCAAAGGGGAATAATGAAAATAAAATGCCGGATAAATTTGCGAAATGGAAAGGTATTCCCCGGGAAGAAATTGATTGGGCACCCGCCATTGATCCGGAGAAATGTACGGGTTGCGGACTTTGTGTGACATCCTGCGGCCGGAATGTTTTTGATTACGATTGGCAACATAAGAATGCCGTTGTTGCGAGACCGCTTCAATGTATGGTCGGCTGCACCTCCTGTAAGGTTTGGTGTGTCTTTGATGCTATCAGTTTTCCGGATGTTCAAAATGTGAAGGAGCTGATCAAAAAACGGGGAGTATTAAAAGTTGCCGCGGATCAGCTTAAGAATAGAAAAATGAAAGAAGAAAATTAATCATGTTGAAAAATACAGCAAAATATGCACAAAAAATAAAGGAGATCCTGAACCTGAGCAGCGATCCCGTTGGTGTAAAATTTTATTTTAAAGGTGACCGGATCAGCGCCAACGCTCAACGTCTGATGCATCACCGCTACTGTCAGGCATTAATGAAAGCGCGCCACGGTGAGCATGTGCTTCTCGACGCAGACGGCATTTCCTGTCCGGCAGCTGCCGCGGCATTTGGTTTTAAACCGCTTGCGCGGGGACTACGGACGGGCAAGGGGTTGCAGGGTTTTGGTATTGTACAAAGCGAAGAAACGGGTAAGAAGATGTTTGAAAGCATGACGATGCTGGAGCCCAACACGCTTGAGGCATTGTATCTTTTCCCGCTTGAAGAAGCCGTGATAGATCCGGATATTGTCGTGATCGAAGATGAGATCGAAAAACTGATGTGGTTTGCTTTGGCAAAACTGAATATACAGGGCGGTTCTCGGTCGAGAGTTCAACTGCAGTATTGCAGGCGACCTGTGTTGATGCCACATTAATCCCTTACGTTCATAAAAAATTCAATATGAGCTTCGGTTGTTACGGATGCCGGGATGCGACGGATATCGGGCCCAATGAAACGGTGCTCGGTTTTCCATTCAGTGAATTCGAAAGCATTGCGCGGACCATCGAATTTTTGCAGGAAAAAGCCATCCCGAATTCACGCGGTAAAAATGCGCTTGCATTGCTCAAGCGCAACGAGGCGGATAAAATTGAAAAAACGGATCCTTTTAATGGATAAAAATGATTGGAGTAGATCATGACAGCGAATAACAAAAAAATTACGGTAGTAGCTTGTTCCGGGGCTTCCAATACCGGCGCATATTCGGATAAAGTCGCTCGGAAGCTTATGGCGCTCGGGAAAGCCGATATGCTGTGTCTTGCAAAATTCGCTGTAGATAAGAATTTTGCAGAAATATCAAAGAAGAAACTTGAAGAGCTTGGCGAAGAAAGTGATTGATCGTTATCGACGGATGCCCGGTAAACTGCGCAGAAAAGATTTTGAAAGCGAGCGGTTTTACAAATTATAAGCATATCAACACGACCGATTACGGCATTGTTAAAGGTAAAACACCGGTCACGGAAGATAAAACAGATGAGATCATTCATGCGATTTTAAATGATCAGTAAGAGATTGATATCACATAAGTCATATAGATCTTATAAAATGATGTAATTGCACATTTTTATTATCGGTTTAAACAAACTGTTCACATAGAAACGTACAACTTTCTGAATGCTTAGTTCATTTCAACAGAAAAGATCAAAAAGATTATTTTGATTCGTTTTCAATAGATCAAATTAAATATATAACCGCCTATAACGGCAGTCAGAAATATTATCAGGACAATGGCAGCGACCAGTTTCTATTAAAATGCCGGCGAGCATGCTCATTTCAGGTATTGCCATACCAATATCAGCAATGATCCATGTAATGATTGTAGGCGTAATAGTTATGATGCGCTTATACGCAAGAGATCAGCAGCAGGATGATTTTTCCAAAGGTGATCCTTTAAACACGAAGGAATCTTCGGAAAAGTCGAGCACAGCATTCTCAAGCGGTTTTTCGGCATCCGGGGAGAGAAAAAGTTTATACCGTCTTGAACGATTATTTTATCTCCTGATTTACCTTTTTCCACAACTTCCAGTCCAAATAAGGGACCGCAGCATCCCGGCCGACAGGGCAATTCTGATCCCGCTGTTTTTTGCCCATTATCGTCAAGCGTATTTTTAAACTCTTTTGATTGCGGCATGTCCGTAATTTTCATTTTATTCTCCTTTTAAAAGCCTTTCAGCTGTTTCGTTTATTTTGTTGATCGGAACATTTTTTACTTTTAATGACATTGCTATTGCTTCCCTTATTTCTTCTGTCGTAAGTCCGGCTTCGACACATTTTCTAAAATGCCATTCAAGGCAGGGGATGCAATTGCCTCCGATAGCCGCCCCTAAAGCGACCAATTCGATTTCTCTGCGATTGAGTATCCCGGATTTATTTCCGGCGTTTTTCACGATAAAATGCTTCTTCGTTGATTTATCCATTGTTTTATCTCCGTTTTTCATCATTGATTTCAACCATGTTGTTTTGCGGGGAACCAATGTGTTGTTCTGTTTGCGATCTTCACAAGCATTAGCATGACAGGGACTTCAACCAGCACGCCCACGATCGTTGCCAATGCCACGGGAGAACTTGTTCCAAACAACGCGATCGCGACGGCCACGGCAAGCTCAAAGAAATTCGAGGCGCCGATCATACCGGCGGGAGCGGCAATATTATGCGGGAGTTTTATCAACCTGGAACCCAGATAAGCGATAAAAAATATCAAAAATGTCTGAATAGTAAGCGGGATCGCGATCAAAACAATATGCAGGGGGTTTTTCAGGATCACATCACCCTGAAAGGAAAAGATAATAATAAGTGTCAGGAGCAGTCCCGCAACCGTTATGTTATTGAATTTGGTGATAAACGAATGCTTAAAGTATTCCAGTCCTTTTCTCTTAATGACATTTACCCGCGTAAATATTCCGGCAGTCAGCGGAACAACAACAAAAAGCACCACGGACAGTATCAGGGTGTCCCACGGCACTTTTACCCCGCTTACTCCCAATAAAAATGCGACGATGGGCGTAAACGCCACTAAGATGATCAGGTCATTGGTGGCCACCTGTACGACGGTATAGGCAGGATTTCCTTTCGTCAGATGACTCCATACAAAAACCATGGCCGTACAGGGAGCCGCACCCAGCAGGACCGCTCCGGCCAAATAATCTTTTGCCAGGTGGGCCGGAATGATAGATTTAAATACCACATAAAAGAAAAATGATGCGATAGCAAACATGGTAAAGGGCTTGATCAGCCAATTAGTGATCCATGTTATATACAGACCTTTCGGGTTTTTGCCAATATCTTTTACGCTTTGAAAATCCACTTTCATCATCATGGGATAGATCATCACCCAGATAAGGATAGCGACAGGTATGGATACATTGGCATATTCGAATTGACCGAGAAATTCCGGGATGAACGGCAGGAATTTTCCTATCAGAATGCCGGCTGCCATACACAGAATGACCCAAAGGCTAAGATACTTTTCAAAAAAACCGATGTGTGCTTTGCTTACCATTATTTATTCTCTCCTGTTTTTGGAATTAATAAGACCGACGTCAATGAGTTGCGTGCAATAGTATAACTTATACTGCCAAGAAATATATCGCCCACATATCCTCTTCCCTGGGTTCCGAGTACAATAAGGGACGGATCAATTTTATTCGCAAATTTTAATATTTCACTTTTCGGTTTACCGTGTAATAATTTTCAGGTTGATTTTAAGAGCAGGATTAATACTCAAGAGCCTATCTCCTCAATTTTGATAGACGACCATGATCAATAGCGTCAAACCTCTTAATATTTTCTTTGCTTTCGTTTGCAAGCTTGACCATGTCTTGAACATGAAGAAGCGTTACTTCTTCGGCTCCGCTTTTCACTAACTTTCTCAAATATAAAAAAGCCTCATCTGCATGTTCGGAAAAATCTGTGGCATACAAAATTGAAGCAATGAAATTCTCACATGATGAAGCTAATATACATGTTTTCTTATCTTCATCGTTTGTATCTACAACTTTTAATCTAACCAGTAATAACGGTTTTGTGATATGATTAATAAGCTCAGAAGCCAGGTTGCCGAGCAGGATATCGCTCAACATGGTGTGGCCAAGGGAAGGTACCATAACCGCATTACAATCATATTTTTTTATCAAACGATCAATTTCTGCATGTACAGAACCAAAAACAGTTTCGCTTTTTACTGAAAATTCCTGTTCCTTAACAATATTCTCCTGCTCAATGAGCGATGCCTTGAATTTTTCAACATCCTCTGAATATGCCATTGAAAAAGCTTCAAGGGTTTTCAGACATTCAGCTAATATTATTTCTTTCGTACCAAGAGGTTTTAACCCATGTACACATCTGGCAACTTCCGCTGATCCCTTAGAAAGATCGGTGGCTAATAAAACTTTAGAAAACATAATGGTTCCTCCTCAAAACATCGAATATATTTATTTCGAACAAACTTTTGTGATTTGCTGATTGCCGTGATCTGTCTTTGCATTTGTTAATTGATCAATAAAATTCATAGTTTTTTTTATTGTCGCTCGGTCAATAGAATAATACACCCATGTTGCATTTTTTCTGCTTTTAATCAGACCTGATGCAATTAAGATCTTCATATGGTGGGACAGTGTCGGCTGTGAGATCGACAGTTTTTCAAGCAGTTCGCAGGCACACATTTCCCGGCAGGATAGCATGGAAACGATATTCAGCCTCGTCTGATCGGCGAGTGCCTTGAATATTTTCAGATATTGTGTGTTTCTCATCTGATCTCCTGAATATGCCCGACAAATATAAACATAATATCGACGTGCGTCAATATTTATTAACGTCAATATACGATTTTCTTCAGGAGAAACAGGACCGCCCGGACGTTTACGGGGGTTTTTTACAACAAAACGGCGCGCGTCAACGAATATTCTGCCTGTCATGCATATCATTATTTACGGCTTGATAGTAATTTCTGAGGTTATTTTGTAAAAAGATCTTCAGCTGCCGCATCGCGACGACGCGTGAAGAAAATCCAATAAGCGAGCGTAAAAAAATGCAGCGGTTGAGCGGAGCGAGGCCTTTCTGCATTTTAGCGAACGCAGAGGATTTTTAGCCAAAGGAGAGAAGCGACGGTCTTTCTTGTTTACTTTTCTTTGGACAAGCAAAGAAAAGTAATGGTTTCTTTCGTGCGAAAAGAACCACTATGTCTCATAAAAGTACTTGTTTTTCATGCAATACGATATGCAAGCTTAAGATCATCACAAAAGCTGTCAAAAACCTTGACATGATCATGAAGACGATGTAGATGATATGCAGAGCAGACTATATACGAGTAGAACGTAGTGAAGACAACAGGAGGCAATAATATGCAGGCAGAACAACCGCCATATCCGGAACAGCAAACATCATAACATGGAAAGATTTTTGGAGACACGTTTGCTTCTGCTCTTATTCGACTGGTCAAGCGGGACATGGCTGCGGTCATGACCAGAAAAACTGCAGTATTTCGCATTTCCAACGGATGAATTAAATGTGAGCAAAACATTATACCGGACCTTAAGAAAAATGGAGAAGAAAGAATGTGTTTCATCATATTGGCAAGAGGAGCGAACCGGTCTCGAAAAGACGTGTCTATAAGATCGACAGAGAGCGGAGAAGAAACAATTGGCGGAGCGGGTTCAAATACTTAAAGGGAACAAAAAACAGAATCTGACAGTAGCGATTGGCAAATATGATGAAAAAGCATAATACCGGTCGCTTTTATAAAACCGTATAAGCGGAGAAGGGGAGAACACAAATGAACATCGTCTGATCTGATGGAACTTCAGGCCGAGGGGTATGAAAAGCGGAATGTGAATGTGTTTTTTCAACATGACCTTTTTAAGGCGCGGGTGATCGTCCTTGAGGCGGGCGGCAGGATACCGCCGTGTCAAATGGATTCCTATGTCATGTTTTATGCCGTAAAAGGTAGAAGGCGCTGTTGAAAAAGAACGATGAATCGGGCAACGCCTGAAAGAAAATCAGGTTTTGATCACCGAACCGGCACTGCTCTCAATGGAATCGGAAACGGGGGCAAGACTTTTGGGTGTTCAAATAAAAACACAATCATAGGCGGATAATTTACATGAGTACCATTATTATCATATACGCGCTGCTGATCATTTGTGTTGGTCTGTCCCTTATCAAAAGCAAAGAAAAAACCAAAAAAGCATTGAAGATAGCGGGCAGGCATCTTCCTTGGAGCAGTTCCCGGCCTTTTAACCGTGCTTGGAATTGCGGGGCTTGACCCTGGGTAATGCTGCCGCCCCGAACACAATATCACGGGTACTGGGATCAAAAACGGGTTTCACGGCGACGATCATTGCCTGGCAGCGACGGGTGCCGGTAACACTGATCCCTTCTTCTTATCGCATTCCCGCTGGCAGGATCCCCTTCTCACGCTCCGGAAGCTACGGTCATGACCATATCGGCATTTGTCACAACACTGGTCATGGTGGGGGTTGGAACGGCGCTGGAGATCAAAACACATGGGAAAGAAATTCACCGGGCTTCGTAATGGACTGAGCTTCGTTGCGGCATTGCTGATAGCGGGGATCATGGGGGTTCGGGCCAGCGACCTGCGTTTGCAGGAACGATTATTATTCCCGCTGCTCATCGGCCGCTGTTTTTGCGGGACTGGCGATCTGGGCTCCGCATACGGCTGCCCGCTCATCGGAACTTCTGATAGAATATGCGCGGGAAATGGCGTTGATCATGCCGCCGGTATTCAGACTGATGGAATTGATCGAGATCCGGATACTCTGAAAAGATAAAAAATAAAGAGGTGGCTCGGCAGCGGTTCTCGGGACTTTAAAAGGGGCAGCAATTTCATTTCTACTCGGAACATTGCCCACGGGACCCTCGGTATGCGGCATTCCCCGATGGCGGCATCCCTGACTGGCGGAAAGGCGCCGGTATTACAAATATGGATATTTCTCTGGTTCCGGGCAGCATCGCAGATACCGCAGCTGATGGTCGACAGAGAACTTCCCGCACCAGCTTCACAGCATATCCGGTTTGTTCTGACGCTTGCAGCATTTGTTAATTATCGGGATCGTGATGGAATTCATTTTTCGTTTGTCGGCGGACAGGGAAGAGACCGAGAACCCCGGTAAAAATATTTCCGGCAGAAATAACGCATTCTTCAGCGGTATTTCATTACCCGCCTTCCGTAACGTATAGCTGGCAAAACGTACCGTTTATCCCCGCAGTTCAGGTTTATTTCCCCGCGTTTCTTTTTATTGGGCGAATATGTCCTTGCGGACTACGGCATTGCCGATACTTCTCGACATAGCCTTCATGTGCGCGACCGGGCCTGGACATTAAGCGAGGTATTTGGTATCCCGAAAAACGGATCCGCCATTCGCAGCATGCGCGGCACGTCCGATGATTTTACTGCATATGTCAGATGCTTTTTTTATATTATTCATATCTTCGGGGAAGGGAGCACTTCCCTACCGGCGGTGAAAGCCCGCGAGTCCGTCCGATGACGGACCGAGACTGTGAAATCCAGTCGCCGACGGTATAGTCCGGATGAGAGAAGATAAATGGACCTTTCTTCCCCGTGCAGCATGGGGTTTTTTTATGAGCGATCAAAAATCGACGGGAACGGAAACGTTGATGTCTCAGGCCGTGCAGACGGCCGTTGGGGGTCAGCGGCGTGTGTCGCCGAATCCCCGCGTGGGAGCGCTGATCGTCCGGGACGGAAAGATCATCGGAAAGGGCCGCCACGAGCACTTCGGGGGCCCCCATGCAGAGATGAATGCCATCCGGGATGCCGGAGCCGCCGCCGCGGGCGCCGACATGTACGTAACGTTGGAACCCTGCTGTCACAGCGGGAAAACGCCACCCTGTACCGACCTGATCATCCGCTCGGGAATAAAAAGGGTCTTTGTGGGGATGCAGGATCCGAATCCGCTTGTCTCGGGAAGGGAATACGGCAGCTGCGCAGGGCCGGCATCACCGTGCGGGACGGGATCCTCCGGGAGCAGTGTGCAGAGGTCAATCAGCCCTTTATCAAGATGATGACCTGCGGCATTCCTGATTGATTGCCAAGGCCGCCATTACCCTGGACGGCTGTATCGCGGATGAAACAGGAAATGCAAAATGGATCTCCTCGGAAAGCTCCCGGAAGAAGGTCCACGCCATGCGCGCAGAAAACGATGCGGTGCTGGTGGGAATGCGCACCGTGATTCGCGGCATGACCCCAGCCGACGGTGCGGGATGTTCCGGGAGTACAATCCCCTGCGAATTGTCTTTGATCCGCGGGGAAGCCTTTCGGAAAGTTCAGCACTCGCTCAGAGGAGAAGCGCAGGCGCACTCTTGCGCGACCACGCAAAGCGGGGCGGACGAGAACTGGATGCGCGCGATGCGGGAATACAATGCGGACCTGATCGTCAGCCTTGAACAAAACGCCGCCGCGCTGACAGACGGGCTGAAACAGCTGGGAGAACGGGGCATACAGAGCATATTGGCCGAAGGCGGAGGGAGACTGCACGGCATGCTGGCAAAAGCGGAGCCTTATCGACCGTCTGGAGCTTTTTATCGCGCCGAAACTGCTGGGGGAGGGAATCCCGATGATGAAGATACCGCCACGCCGGATGCCGGATGCACAAAGCTTTCTTTCGAAGAGATGGGAGCAAAGCGGCGCGGACATGCATTTTTCAGGGATCATGAAAAAATACGAGTGAGGCCGGAAATGTTCACAGGCATTATTGAAACACAGGGAAAGATCGCGGGGATCGACCGGAAGGGCGGCACTTTCCGCATCCGGATAAAAGCGCCGGAGATCGCCCCGGAGCTGCGGGTTGATGATTCCGTGGCGGTCAACGGCAATATTCCGCCTGACCGTGACCGCACGGCAGGGGGAGGTTTTTTCGGTTGACGCCATTGGGGAGACCGCATCCCGCAGCACACTGGGTAACTGGAAGACGGGGAGACGGTCAATCTGGGAGCGCGGCATGCCGGCGGACGGGCGCTTTGACGGGCATCTGGTGCAGGGGCATGTGGACGGTACCGCCGTCCTGACGGACAGGCAGACAAAAGGAAACAGCGTATTGCTGCACTTCGTGGCCGGGGAGCATCTGACGGAGCTGATCGTTGAAAAGGGGAGCGTTACCGTGGACGGGGTGAGCCTGACCGTGACAGATGCGGAAAAAGGGCCGTTTTACGGTCGCACTGATTCCCTGATACCCTTGAACATACGACCCTGGGAAGCCTCCCGGTGGCCGACAGGGTGAACATTGAGACCGATATTGTCGGGAAGTACATCCTGAAGCATCTGAAAGGGGCTGATATCCCTGTCGGAAGCGGAACTGAAAAAATGGGGTTACATACTGGTAAAAAGCGAAAAGGCAGCTATGACACAAGCATTTATCTTAAATACGGTTGAAGAGGCGATCACAGACATCAAAAAAGGAAAGAGTATCATCGTGGTGGATGATCCTCACCGGGAGAATGAAGGGGATCGAATCCAGGCCGCGGAATTTGTGGATGCGGCATCGGTGAACTTTGCGGCGAAAGAAGCCCGCGGTCTGATCTGCGCTTCGCTCGATGAGGAGATCGCAAAACAGCTTCGTCTGGAGAGCATGGCATCGAATAATTCTTCACTGCAGGAGACCAAGTTCACGGTGAGCGTCGATGCCCTGGAAGGCACCAGCACCGGGATCTCCGCACAGGACCGGGCCAGGACCTTCGAAGTGCTGGCCGATCCCAAGAGCCGGCCGGAACAGCTGGGACGTCCCGGACACGTTTTTCCGGTGGTGGCCAAGAAAGGCGGTGTGCTCCGCCGCACCGGTCATACGGAGGCTTCCACCGATCTCTGCCGTCTGGCGGGCCTGCGTCCGGTTGCCATGATGTGTGAGATCATGGCGGAGGACGGGACCATGATGCGTCTTCCGGAACTTTTACCCTTTGCGAAGGAACATGATTTTAAGATCATCGCGATCGCGGATCTCATCCGCTACCGCAGAAAAAATGAGCGGTATATCGAAAAGCTGACGACGGTGAAGTTCCCGAACAAATACGGGGAATTCAGGCTGACGCTTTACCGGGATCTCCTGGACAATAAAGAGCACATGGCAATCAGCATGGGAGAATTCGACGCGAAAACTCCCGTGCTTCTGCGGGTACATTCCGAATGCATCACCGGAGA
The DNA here is from genome assembly GCA_034520235.1 of Fidelibacterota bacterium. Lineage (GTDB taxonomy): Bacteria > Fidelibacterota > Fidelibacteria > Fidelibacterales > Fidelibacteraceae > M50B103. The sequence continues at coordinate 304,542 of JAXHNS010000002.1, read as the reverse complement.
CGTCTTTCACTCCGCCCGCTGCGACTGCGGAGAACAGAAAGACGCGGCGCTGAAAAGGATCTCCGAGGAAGGCCGCGGCGCGCTGATCTATCTGCGGCAGGAAGGCCGCGGCATCGGCCTGAAGCACAAGATCCTTGCCTATGAACTGGCAGGACCGTGGCATGGACACCGTCGAAGCGAACCTCGAGCTGGGATTCCAGCCGGATCTGCGGGATTACGGCGCCGGAGCGCAGATCATCAAGGACCTGGGGATACGGAAGATCCGGCTGATGACCAATAATCCGAAAAAGATCATCGGCCTTTCGGGTTATGACCTGGAGATCACCGAGCGGGTGCCGCTAGAAACGGCGCCCAATAAAGAATAATAAAGCTTATTCTTGAAACCAAGCGGGACAAGATGGGGCATTTGATCCTGGATAAAAAAACGACGGAAAGGAATAAGTCATGAAGCAATTTGAAGGAAAACTGCAGGCAGGGGATGTGAAGCTGGGACTCGTGGTTTCGCGTTTTAACGACCTGATCACCAAGGAACTTCTCTCCGGAGCGGAAGACTGTTTTCTGCGCCACGGCGGCAACAGGGAAAATCTGGAGATCGCCTGGGTGCCGGGCGCCTTTGAGATCCCCCTGGTGGCGAAAATGATGGCACAGAAAGATTATGATGCGGTGGTCTGCCTGGGGGCCGTGATACGCGGCGCCACCCCGCATTTCGACTACGTCGCCGCTGAAGTGAGCAAAGGCGTGGCGAAGGATTCCCTGGAAAGCGGGAAACCGGTCATTTTCGGAGTGATCACCACGGACAGCATTGAGCAGGCGCTTGAGCGGGCCGGAAGCAAGGCCGGAAATAGAGGCTGGAATGCCGTGCAAAATGCCATTGAAATGGTGGATTTAAGGAAAGCACTCCATTAGGATCTTCCCGTTTGGAGCCCGGAACGGTTCCCGGAATAATAATGATTGTGTATCATTGATAAAGACGGTATTTTATCCGTTGCGGTTTCGCCTGTAAATGTCCGGGAACGCAGGGAACACTGCGGGTAAGAAGTGCCGGAAAAACACAGCGGACATGCGGAACATACAGATAAGCATATAAACGTAAACAATTTACGGGTTTTTTATGAGCATTGTCAAAAATATCATTGCCGGCGGGCTTTCTGTGCTGATATCCGTCGCCGTTCTCACAGGGCTATCTTCGTGTTCGCAAAAAGAAGAGGTACCCGTCACTCCTGAAACGAAGGTCTGGGCCTGGATGAGCGGAAAGACAACGACCCCGGACGGCCAGTGGCGGCGTTCTTTCCGCAAAGCCTCCCGGGCGGGGATCAATGCCGTGCTCCTGGAATGCCACGGGGGATATCCGGAGATCCTCGGAGATTCTTCTTCCTTCCGCGACAGCGCGGCCATCCGTATTATCCGCTCCGCCTTGCCGCATGCGGAAAGGTACGGTATCGAGCTGCATGCCTGGATATGGACCATCAACAGAACGGAGAAGAACCTGCGAAAGGCGCATCCGGAATGGTACCAGGTCAATGCGCTCGGGAATCCTGTGCGGACATAAAATTATATAACCGTGAACACTATCGCTGGCTTTGCCCGTCCCGGAAGGAAACGGAAGAGTATCTCAGAAACCGTGTTGCCGAGCTTGCGGAGATCAGGGGGCTGGCGGGAGTGCATCTGGATTTTATCCGTTATCCCGATGCCATCCTTCCCTACGGTCTTCATGAATCACGGGGGGTGTTTCAGGACAAGGTGTACCCGCGCTGGGATTTTTGCTATTGTGAGGTATGCCGGGAGGCCTTCAGGGAGCGCACCGGGATCGATCCCCTGGAACTTGAGGATTCCGACCTCCTGCGAGGCCTGGATGCAGTACCGCTGGGATGCCTTGACGGATGTTGCAAATGCACTCGGCAAAGAGATCCGTTCCCATGGTAAAATAGCAAGCGCCGCCGTATTTGCTTCTCCGGAAGAATCAAAAAAACTGGTTCGCCAGGACTGGGCGAACTTCAGGAATTTCGACGTGCTCTTCCCCATGATATATCACAGGTTCTACAACTGGCCGGATGAGATGGTGGGAACCGCCACCCGTCAGGGAGTCAGGGCGCTGGAACGGAACGACAACCCCGCTTCCCTGTGCAGCGGACTCTTTGTGGGACATGTCCCGAAGCAGAGGATCAGCGAATTTTTCGACGATGCCCGGGACAACGGATCAACGGGGATCTGCCTTTTTCCCCGGAAAAGATTGACAAAACACGGGGGTACTGGCGGGCTCTGCGAAAAGCGATCCGGCAATTCAGAGAGTAGTGTTCTCCCGTTCCCGGAACGGTCGGCTCAGCGAAGCAGTCCCTGAACGATGGTATCCATCGCCTTTTCTTCCGGAAAGCCCGCGTGCCATGAGGGTCTGCATCTGACGCTTGTCTACACTGCCGATCGCGGCTTCGTGGGTAAGCTTGGCCGTGTCGTCGACCACTTCCAGACGGGGAACGGCCTAGGCCCTGGCGTTCTTGCCCTGCACGATCTCCATGCAGTCCACATGCCCGCGGGAATCCGCTCCATTGCCGATCACTTCGCCGAGCACTTCCGCCCGGGCGTTTCCGCTGACAACGATGCGGCTTTCCGCCAGGCCTTTTGAAGCTTTCCCGTTCAGGTAAATGGATTCCTTCACCCTTATGTCATCGTTGCTTTTTCCGTAGATCTTGGCATACATTTCGCTCAGGGCATCATCGTCCAGATAGGCTTCATAATCCAGATCGACCTTTCCCGCCGCGCCTTTGGTCAGTTTAAAGGTGCTGATGTAAGCGCCGCCTTTGCCGACATTGATCTTCATTTTCGGCAGCACCTCCACGCCTCCCTCCTTGCCGTGAAAATGTGTTTCATTGTATTTCATACGGGCGTTTTCGCCGATATTCACCACACCTTCCATGATATGCTGAACCTTTACGGCATTGGGAAAGGAACAATGCGCCAGAAATACGGCTGAAGCGTTGTCTTCAATATCGAAGTCGGCGATAATGCGTTGAACACCCTCATCGGGGATCACGCCGAAGCACAGATGTACGGGGTTTTTAATACGGGTGTTCTTTTTTACGCGCACATGCGCCTTGACACCGTCCTTCAGCTGCTCCGTGTCGATAATAAGGCCGGGGATCTCGTTCTTGCCCAGCAGGCTGTTTCCGCTGATAAGCATGAGACCGTTCTTGTCATCCCTCAGTGCCTTCGGATCCCCGCCGCTTTCACGGTACGCCTCGGACAATTGTTCAAATTCACCGGAATAATCAATCATGGGGGATCACCTCCTCATCGGGTTCGTTCACATGGGTGCAGGGCTGGCAGTGATTGCGGAAGAAACGGGAGATCTCTTCTGGCCGGCCCGTTTTCAGCAATTTTCCGGAGCACAGCACCGAAGTGCGGTCTGCCATTTCCGCCACCGCTTCATGGTGGGTGATCAGCAGAATGGTGGAACCCTTTTTCACCAGGGAGCGGATCACGTTCTTGATAAAGTCGATCGACAGGGCGTCAATGCCGGAATCCGGTTCGTCCAGGATGGCCAGAACAGGCTGCATGGCAAGCACGGCCGCAAGTTCAATGCGCTTGCGCTCCCCGCCGCTGAGGGTTTCATCCAGCTGGCGCTTCAGATAGGCTTCCGGCTCAAGGCCCACCTCCCGGAGGCATTCCGTCACGGACGGGCCCTTGCCCTCTTTGTTCCTGCTAAGTTCCAGATACTCGCCGACCTCCAGCCCCTCAAAACGGGCCGGTTCCTCGCCAGGCCAGGGTGATCCCGAGTTTGGACCGCTCACCTGATCGACATGCCGCTGATATCCTTGCCTTTCCAAAGGACCTTTCCCGAAACAGGTCCGTATTCCGGCAATCCCATGACGGCATAGCCCAGGGTGGACTTCCCGGTACCGTTGCGACCGAGCAGGCTGTGGATCTCTTTGCCGGAACGCCAGGCTGACGTTACTGAGGATGTCCTTGTTGCCTTTGCGCAAGGTCAGATCCTGTATTTCATAAGCATGATAACTCCTTGTTTCTTCAAGTTTCAGCTTCGGAAGCCGTTATTTGCTTCCGCATTCCTGACTTAAAGTCCTTTCGGAAGCTTTTGTTTCACGATACTAACGGATAAAGACGAGATCCGGATTGGACGGTCCGTACAAACGTTATTGCATGAGCACCAATGATAGAATACGTAAAGGCTTTATCATCCGTACAGACGGACGAATGCCTGTAACTGCGGGAATGGCATGTAATTGTACCGGGAACTCAGGATCGTGCCGGTTTCTATAGATCGGAATATTACTGTTTTATCAGTTCAATGGAGCCTTTGGTGGTAAAGCCCAGGATATCCGTGTCCAGTGCGGAAGTGTCGCCCATGCTGATCACCGAATGTTCGAGTGTTGTAGAAGAGGTTTTATCAAAACGGAAAACTGTGGTGTCCACTGCCAGGAAAGAAAAAGTGACCGCATATGATTCGGAACTCATTTCCTCATCCATACTGGCACCTCTGAACATTTCTTTCAGATCATAGGTGTCGTTCAGTGTAATGTCGTTTTCTTCAAAAACATATTCATACTTGCCAAGCGTATCCGCCCAGGTCCCGATGATCCATGCCGGGGGAGAAAACTCGGGTTCTCCCAGCCTGTCGGGATCCAAAATGCCGTCACATCCGACAAAGGACATGGCGATGACCGTGACGAAAAGCAAAGCAATGGTAATCTTTTTCATCATTATGATACCTCCTTTTGTCTGTTTGTGCGCATGCAAGGACAGAATGTTCCGAGACACGCTATTTTGTTAGTTTAAACGGTAATTGAAGGGAGTCTTGGGAAGCCGTCGGTCCTGCCGAAGGCTTTGCCCCTATCGGAAATTATTTTTCAACAAATTTCACGGGTGAATATGACGGCGGCGGACATACGATCGATAATCTGTACATGAATCATTCAGCGGGTTCATATGTTGTCCGTTCATGACCATTTCCAGTTCAGGATCTCCGGCATATCTTTGCCATATTTGTTAATGTATTTAGTGTGTTCGACAAGTTTGGCTTTCATCATATGTTTAAGCGTTGCTCCGTTAACTCCTACTTGCGGTACGCGTTTGATCACATCCAGAACGAGATGAAAACGATCAAGTTGATTAAGACCATCATATCAAAGGTGGTTGTGATCGTTCCTTCTTCTTTGTAGCCGCGGACATGAATATTCACATGATTGGTACGGCGGTAGGTCAATCTGTGTATAAGCCAGGGATAACCATGAAAAGCAAAAATAATGGGTTTATCTTCTGTAAAGAGAATATCAAAATCATCATCACTCAAGCCATGCGGATGTTCCTCATCCGGCTGAAGTTTCATCAGATCGACCACGTTGATCACGCGGATCTTTAGCTTTGGCAAATGTTTTCGAAGTATCATAACCGCCGCTAAGGTTTCCAGAGTGGGAACGTCACCACAACAAACCATAACAACATCCGGTTCGCCTTCGTCATTGCTGGCCCAGTCCCAAACACCGATCCCTTCGGTGCAATGCGCGACCGCTTCCTCCATAGTCAGCCATTGGGGAGCCTGGTATTTTCCTGCGATGACCACATTAACATAATTACGGCTGCGTAAACAGTGATCCCATACCGATAGCAAACAATTGGCATCAGGTGGCAAATAAACACGGATGATCGACGCTTTCTTGTTCACCACATGATCTAAAAATCCCGGATCCTGATGAGTAAATCCGTTATGTGCCTGCTGCCAGACATGGGAGGCCAATAAATAATTAAGCGAAGCAATAGGTTTTCTCCACGGTAATTCTGCCGTTATTTTCCAACCACTTTGCATGTTGGTTGAACATAGAGTCGATAATATGTATAAACGCTTCGTAGCTTGTAAACAAGCCGTGACGTCCGGTTAAAAGATAACCTTCCAGCCAGCCCTCACACAAATGCTCGCTGAGGATCTCCATGACCCTGCCGTCCGAAGCAAGAAATTCATCGTTAGTTTCTATTGAAGCGTTCCATTGCCGGCGGGTAACATCAAAGACCGCATTTAATCGATTCGAAAGCACCTCGTCCGGACCAAAGTATCCGAGAATTACGTTCGTCCTGATTCAATTTGATAACGTCACGGAAAAAATTGCCCAGTTCTCCTGTGTCGGCAGCCTTGACTGAGCCGGGACCGGGAACATCCACGGCATAGTCCCTGAAATCGGGTATTTTCAGGTCTTTTAATAACAGACCGCCATTCGCATGAGGATTGGCGCCCATCCGGCGTTTGCCCTTAGGGGCAAGATCGGCAAGTTCAGGCATCAATTGACCTCGTTCGTTGAATAATTCATCCGGACGATAACTTTTCAACCATTTTTCAAGAAGTGCCAAATGCCCGGGATTATCTTCATTGACTTGCAGAGGAACCTGATGGGACCGGTAGCTGCCTTCCACCTGATGACCGTCAACCACTTTGGGTCCGGTCCAGCCTTTGGGTGAACGCAAAATGATCATCGGCCAGCGGGGACGATCGGGTTGATGTTTTGCACGGTTCTTTCTGGATTTCCTTAATAGACAGAATAGCCTCTTCCAATGCTGTGGCCATTTTTTGATGCATCAACTCGGGTTCACTGCCTTTAACCATAATGGGCGGCCCAAGCCATAGCCACGGAATAAACAATCCAACTCTTCATCACTGATACGTGCCAGGATAGTAGGGTTGGCGATCTTATATTCATTCAAATGTAAAATGGGAAGCACAGCTCCGTCGTGTTTCGGGATTCAGGAATTTGTTCGAATGCCAGGACGCGGCCAGTGCACCGGTTTCAGCTTCGCCATCCCCGACCACACAGGCGGCGATCAGATCGGGATTGTCGTATACGGCACCAAAAGCATGACTTAAAGAATATCCAAGTTCTCCGCCCTCATGAATGGATCCGGGACATTCCGGAGATACGTGACTTGGTATGCCACCCGGGAATGAAAATTGAGTAAAGAGTTTTTTTAAGACCCTCCGTATCACGCGTAATATGGGGATATACCTCACTATAAGTTCCTTCCAGATAGGTGTGGCTAAACCGTGGTCGGACCACCGTGACCGGGACCTGAAAGTATAGATCATGTCCAGATCGTGTTCTTTGATCATACGGTTAAGATGGACATAGATAAAATTTTGTCCGGGTGACGTGCCCCAATGACCCAATAAGTTTGGTTTTACATGAGAATAATTTTAAGGGTTCTCTCAGCAGAGGATTGTCCCAAAGATAAATTTGACCGACCGATAAATAATTGGATGCACGCCAGTAAGCATCCATTTTATACAGCAGTTCCTTCGACAAAATATTTTTCGCACCTGGTTCTTTCATTCCAGACTCCTTTAATTTGCATTGAAATATTTTTATGAAATATAAGGTATTTTTGCAAGAAATGCTTAATAATTTGGAATTTGCTACTCAGGGTGTAAAAATATTTTATGTAAAAGATCTTTCAATCAACATACTTCATATGACCCTATTCCCCGGCAATACTGGTGATGACCGTTTTCCCTTGTGCCTCGTCTTTATTTATTAAGTAATGCAAATTACCCATTATGACAAGTATTGTCAAGGCGTTTGAGGCGGTATTATAAAGCATAAAAAACCCCCGGATTCAGAAGCCGGAAGTCAGAATAGATATCCGGCCTGCTTCGCCTTATTACAGCTGTATTGGTGGAAAAAAACGATGTTTGGATAACGGGAAAAAAATATATGAACTTTGACACGGAATCTGAAATGCTAAACCTTAGTCCTTTTACAGAAAAAATGTTGCTTGATCGCCATTCCAATCCATTCTTATGTATCCTAACGTATCAACAGCATTTTCCTTATCTTTTTAAAACTCTTTTCAACCGACTCAGCACGGATCTTGCAGATATAAACACCACTTGCGGTCTGCCTGCCAGCATTATCCCTGCTGTTCCAGGTTGTGGTATAAATACCTGCCTCCTTCTGCTCATCAACCAAGGTTCTGACTTTTTGTCCCTGAAGGTTGTAGATGACAATAGTGACTTCTGCGGATTTTGGGAGCTGATACCTGATTTCTGTATTCGGATTGAATGGATTTGGAAAATTTTGATGAAGGGCAAATTCTTCAGGAATACTCGTATCATTCGTATTATCCTCTATTCCAGTCTCAGCATCCAGCTCAAAGCTTTTTATATCGGACCAGTTACCGTACCCGGAACTGTTCTTGGCTATGACCCGCCAGTAATAGGTTGTATTGTTTTCCAGATCACAGCACATTGATGTCGTATCAATACCTCCCTGATTGATAACCGGATCTGTAAAACTGGTATCCTCACAAACCTGCAACCGGTATAATGCAGAGTCGCCTGCAGCAGACCAGCTGAATGACGGTTTTGCAGTGGTCACTGTGCTGTCATTGACAGGTGATAAAAGGTGAGGAATGTTTGGCGGCAGACTTCCTTGACTGTTATTTAAAATATGCATGGAGGGATAATCATCGGTATTATTCTCTGAATTTTGAAAAATTTCATACGGTATATTCCATATTCCGTCATACTCATGATGCTCTTCGGCATCTGGATATCGATCAAGATAATCGGAGTAGAAGTTGCCCTGATTGTCACTATACCACATATTTATGGGATCATAGCTCCCCGCATTACCCACACAAGCTGAAGCGTAATAGCTTGAAAAATCATTGCGATATATTTGATTATTAGTGCATTCGTTAGCTAGCTCAATTGCAAAACCCCATGTATTTTGTATGATATTGTCTTTTATATGGTTATTATTGCCAGCGCCTAAAATATCAGAGCTTTGCCAATCATTGTTTATTATTCCATTACTGATTGTATTTACTACTTTATTCTGTTCCAAAAGGCAACCTGATCCCATAATATTGATGCCTATGTATGTATTTTTTACAGTATTATTAATAAATTCTGTATTGTCCCAAATAGGCAAGAAATAGACATCTTCAATCAAGTTATCTTTTATCACTGTATTTTTTGTCTTAAAAGAATTATTTGGATGACCATCCCAGGACCACAAACTATAAATTTCACTATTTCTTATTTCAACTGTAGAATTCTCGTCTGCTGAAAAAATCATGCCATTTCCAAAGATTTTGCTTCCTAATATTCTTAATGTCCCATCACCAACGGACAGTTCAGCTCCTTTTCGGGGTAAAAAATTTAGATTGCAATTAGTAATGGTTAAGGAGCCGCCCTCTATTATGAATACCTCATTCTCGATATCTTTAGTCTCACCGTTCCAGGTTACGTCACCAGTAATTTCAGTATACGGATATTCCGGAAATTTCCAAAAATCGGCAGGATCGAGAGAAGGGACGACCACATCCTCAATACTAAAAGGTGTGGTTGTCGGGTATGGGTCCGAACCATGAGGTGGTATTTGATAGCCGGAACCATTGTTGTTACTACTATTTTCATCCTTATAATCTCCCCAGTAATTCCCTACCTCATTATCTGACCAATTGTTGTTGCCATTATCAAAGGCATTTATTTGTTTGTCTTCGAAGTTATTCTTGTATATAATGTTATCGTTTGAGTTATCAATAATAATTTCATACTCCGAATTCGATACCCGATTATTCACAATTTTATTTTTGTTTGTATTGTAATACAATGAAATCCCCTTGGGCATATCAGATATTTTATTTCCTTTTATTGTATTATTGCAGGACGATCCCCACATAATTATGCCTCCAAATATATCCCATTCAGGCTCAGATAATGTGTTTCCCAGAATTTGGGTACTGTCTGCATGATACAATCCAATTCCGTATTGACTAATATGAGTAATCTTATTATTTGCAATTATATTTCCATTTGAATAAGTAAGATATATTCCGTATCTAGTATAATCACCATTAAATTCATTATTTGCAATTAAATTGCGATCAGAATATTTCGCTCGAAGAAAATTACAACCACCTCCAAAAAACACATTATTTTTTATTATATTGTTACTCGACCCGCCCATAATTAATGCAAGAGGGCCTTTGGAATTTATATTGTTATTTTCGATCCGGTTACCCCAGGAATGACCTAAAGTAATTGTAAATAGATTATTCATATCATTATTTGTTATTACATTATTATGGGAGTTTTGTAAATCTAATGCCCGGCTCTCATTAGTCCATTGCTCATCTCCATTGTCAAAAATTATATTTTCATTAATGGTGATGTTTTCCGAATTTCTAAGTTTGATACCAGAATATTTATTATTGAAAATTTTATTGTTCCTAATCGAAATATTTTGACAGGTATCTATAAAAAGGCCGCTGGTTTCATAGTGATGTTCATTACCAGCAGTTCCGGTAAAGGAAAAAGATGATATGCTGCAATCATTAACATTTTTCATCAATACTGCATAATTTGCACTATCGGCATTGATTATTGTCTCATCAGCTCCAGAACCGATTAAATGAAGACCTTTTTCTTTAATATCTACACTTTCATAATAAGTGCCTGTGTCAACTTTTACCGTGCCTGCCTCAGCCACTGCATTAACAGCTTCTTGTATCACCGCAAAATGAGTGCTTCCCCATCCTGTTATATTCTCGTCATACTCAGTACTGACCCATACCTTAGGTGGCTGTTGTGAATACACATTTCCTACAAACAAAAATAGAAACGAAAGATAAATACATGTTTTTTTAAAATACATAATGTTCTCTTTACGTCTTCAAAGTTAATTGGACAAATTTCATAGTAAGTTAAGAGATACATTTCAGTTTACCCAGTTTTTAATTTGAGCATTGTTTTGATGGCTCAGATTTTGTTTTCATAAAAAATTGGTTATAATTGAAAAAACCCTGTATGCCATTGTTATTACAGGACTTTAAGTGTGGCTCCCGCCGCCCCGAAAGGTCGGGGGAACCCCGATCCGCCAGCTGGCGGATAAGAGCACAGTGGAGAGCCTTTAACCATGCGGGTTATAGGGTTTGTGTACACCAAGATATGGCCTCGCGGGAAAAGGTGGTTGAGAGCGCCCTGAAGTTGAGTATTGATGCGGGTTTTGAGCAAAGAGGCGCCCAAATGGTGCCATAGTATTATTGCGAGTAGCAAAATTTGTGTTTTCAATAGTTTAGAACTTTCCAGATTATTTCAAGTACAACAATTTATGAGTCTTAACAATCTTTTCAGACCCACTCCGAGCATGCATCCTGCAAATATACATGCCGGTGGAAACATAATCACCGCTGTAGCCTTTGGCATCCCATACGACTTTGTAGGATCCGGGATTATGCTCTACATTCACTAGCGAAATAACCTTCTGGCCTTTAATGTTAAATACATCCAAAACTACATCCTAGATCTCCGGTATATCATATTCAAATGTTACAGATGGATGATATAAAAGAAGATGATTTTAATGAAATAATCTGTGATCTGTAGCTGAAATATTATAATGAACTTTTAAGGGAGGGTCTTGACCGTCCCTTTCATTAATATGCTTCCATTATCAGAGGTCAGAATCTCAATCGATATTTATTCTCCCCCTCCGTTTTCTTCCCCTCGCATATTGAAATGCCTCAAAACCTCTCTCACAAACAGAACATTCTAAAAAGAGTTCTCTCAATTACTTAAAAAAAGCGTGTCGAAATGGTCCAATAATAAAAAAGAATTATCTTGCAATACAGGTTATTTGACCTTATTATAAAATGTATTATTGCGTAACCGTTAGATAAAGAAACCCGAGTTGCACAAAGGACCAACAAGTAAGGTTTCTATTGACTGGCAGCAGATGAAGTGCAATGACGTGCAGTAGCACAGATGACTTACATTCCTGCCGGTGAAAACAAAACGGCTCGTCTTGATAAAAACTTATTCCCTGACAGAGAAAAGATCAATCCCCGTAACTGCGCGATACAAAACCTTTTTTAATGAAAAGAGGAACAACAATCGCGACAGAATAGGTTTACGATGGAGAAAATTAAAAAACCCGAGGGTAAAGTAATAAAAAAAACCTATTGAAAAGTTTTGGCTTGGATTGCGGTTTTTAGCTTTTTTATAAGCATGAGTAGGAGACATGCAAAGGATCTAAAAGCCAACACAGGAAAAGCCCCCAACCAGGTTCCCAAAGGAACCGCAACGATGTATGACATTTGGAGTGATGGAAATCGCTACGATACATCAATCAGTACAACCTTAGGAGATTTAAAATGAAACGCGTTTTACCATTACTTGCCATCATCTTGAGTATATTTATGCTTGTTGGATGTGGTAACAAAGAAGTTGTAAATGACACTCCGGAAGCAGTTGTTCAAAAAACTCCGGTAGTTGAAACTACCCCTGTTATAAAAACTGCCCCTGCTGTTAAGGAAGTTCTTCCTGCAGAAGTTGTTCAACCTCTTGAAGAAGATGTTTGGGTCAAATATATGATTCAACCCAACGACTACCTCTAGCGAAGATCGCTCTACAAGAATATGGTGTAGTAACCATGTGGCGTGATATCTGGGATTGGAATGTTGAAGTCATCGGAGATGATCCTGACCTGATCTATCCTTTCGAAAGAATTGTCATTTAAAAAAGATGCTGCTGATGTTACAGGAGATACTGTACGCGAATATAAATCATATACAGTTCAAAAAGGTGATAACCTCTGGAGCATCTCTAAGAAACTCTATGGCAATTCATACGCATGGATCGTTCTTTTACGAGACAATATGGAAACCTTAGGTAATGACTATAATAGCATTACTGCGGGTATGGTTCTTAAAGTAAGAACTGAAATCTAAATTTAAAACAAACAACGCAACATGCAATTTTAAACATGGAGTAAAAAAATGAAGAAGATATTAGTTATTATGGTATTGGTGCTTACAGTATCCTTGGCATCTGCAAGCGGTAATTTTGCACTTGGTATACGAGGTGGAAATTTTTCAGGCATCTCTTTACGTTCGTTAAATAATGGCAGAGGTACAGAATTCCTATTGACAGCCGGAACTTCCGGTTTTAAGATTGCCGGCTTATATGAATCTCATTATGCAGTCGATAATGCTCAAGGCTTAACTTGGTTTTGCGGATTTGGATTACATACAGGTTTATCCGGTACAAATTTTGAAACAAGCACTGTATCATTTGGTGTTGATGCAATAATTGGTATCGAATATAGCTTTGAACCGGCAATTAATTTACCGGTCTCTATTTCATTAGATTATAAACCGGCTTTTGATATTATTGGCGGCTGGGGAACTAACTGGGCAGGCGTAGCAGGTACTATCCGATATATATTCTAATTTAATTTAGACTCAAAGACAAAAAAAGCCCCCAACCAGGTTCCCAAAGGAACCGCAACGATGTATTACATTTGGAGTGATGGAAATCGCTCCGGTACATCAATCAGTACAACCTTAGGAGAATTAAAATGAAAAAATGTAAACGAATTTCAACGATCATTTCGGGTCGTTGGCTCAGTTTTATTGCAGTAACGGTTCTTGCACTTGCATTGATCATACCGACTGCTGCAAAAAGCGCAACCGCGCTAGACCTTGAAGCATCTGTTGTTGCAGAAACAACTGTTGTTGAAATAACCGTCGCCCAACCTCTTGAAGAATATGTGTGGGTCAAGTACATAGTCCAACCCGGCGACTACATCCAGAAGATCGCTATACAAGAATATGGTGTAACAGCCATGTGGCGTGAGATCTGGGATTGGAATAAAGAGGTCATCGGTGATGATCCGAACCGGCTCACTCCTTTTGTAGAATTATCACTCAAAAAAGAAGCTGCTGATGTTACAGAAAAAACCATAAAAGAGCCTGAAGTAGAACCACTTAAAAAAGATGCTTCTGTTGTTATAGCAATAACTGTAGATAAGCCTGAAGTAGAACCACTTAAAAAAGATACTGTTTATGTTGTAGAAAAGGCTACAGAAGCGCCTGAAGTAGAACCACTTAAAAAAGATACTGTTTATGTTGTAGAAAAGGCTACAGAAGCGCCTGAAGTAGAACCACTTAAAAAAGATACTGTTTATGTTGCAGAAAAGGCTACAGAAGCGCCTGAAGTAGAACCACTTAAAAAAGATACTGCTGATGTTGCAGAAAAAGCTACAGAAGCACCTGAAGTAGAACCACTTAAAAAAGATACTGCTGATGTTGTAGAAAAGGCTACAGAAGCACCTGAAGTAGAACCACTTAAAGAAGATATTAAGTCCTATTCATGGAAATTTAAATTATACGGTTCATATGGTATGGTTGAACCTCTCGGGGTAACAGGTCAGCTCGGATGGAATGGCAACTTGGGTGGCTTCGGGGCAACAGCATTGTTTGATAACATGTACACATGGGAAGTGGGATTAATGTTACACCCTTATGGTTTTACCGGAGAGAGGCACAATGTCCCAATTCATTTGGCATCTCTATTGATTATGCTTCTTTCGATCATGTAGGGGCGGTGTGATACCACGATTCCAACCTATAATGCGAATGATATAACGGCAACACGCTTTGCCATCAGTTTTGTCCTTCAACAAAATCTTACCGGTAGAAAAGAGGCCCGCCCCAAATTGGCTATATATTTTGAGGAAAGTCTTCGTGTTGGGGTTCACTCCTTCGGATTTATTGATGGTGACCTTTATGGGAATAATCACATTGGGTGGTATTGGTTTAGCCCAAGGGATTAATTTTCTTATTTTTGATCTGAAATTCTATGAAACGTTGGCATATAGTCCTGATATTGCTAGAATAACAGGATTATCTTTCTTGGAGTCATTAGATTTTGAGGTCGGTCTACGCTTAGGGATCGCCTTAAAATTATAATGTTTGAATAGTTAGATATTTGATGAAGTGCAATGACGTGCAGTAGCACAGATGACTTACATTCCTGCCGGTGAAAACAAAACGGCTCGTTTTGATAAAAACTTATTCCCTAATAGGGGAAAGATCAGTCCCCGTAACTGCGCGATGCAAAACCCTTTTTAATGAAAAGAGGAACAACAATCGCGACAGAATAGGTTTACGGTGGAGAAAATTAAAAAACCCGAGGGTAATCAATGAAAAAAACCTATTGAAAAGTTTTGGCTTGGATTGGCGGTTTCACTTTTTATAAGCATGAGTAGGAGACATGCAAAGGATCTAAAAGCCAACACAGGAAAAGCCCCAACCAGGTTCCCAAAGGAACCGCAACGATGTATGACATTTGGAGTGATGGAAATCGCTCCGGTACATCAATCGGTACAACCTTAGGAGATTTAAAATGAAAACAGCAAAACGTTTATTATTCGTGATCGTCTTACTTCCCATTCTTGGCATCATCGGATGTTCAACGAACGGAGTGGATACGACCGCACCGACCGTGACAAGCGTGACCCCAGCAGATGGAGCCACAGATGTCGCTATTAATACTAATATCGGAGCCACTTTCAGTGAGCCCATGGATACGGCGACATTGACAGCAACGAGCGTAACCTTAAAGCAAGGAGCTACAGCCGTTGCCGGTTCGCTTAGTTATTCGGGTACTACGGTAACTTTCAATCCGACAGCCGATCTGGCATATGACACCGAGTATACTGCTACGATCACTGTTGCAGCTACAGACGAAGCGGGAAACGCATTGGCAGAAAATATGGTCTGGAGCTTTACAAGCGGACAAACACTTGATACTTCCGCACCGACCGTAAGCTCGACGATCCCCGCTAATGCAGCCACTGGTGTCGCGATCAACAGCAACATTAGAATAAGCTTTAGTGAAGCGATGGACCATGCGACGATCGTAGCCGCAAACGTAACCTTAAAACAAGGCTCAACAGCAGTAAACGGAACCGTCACATATGACATTCCAAACCATGTTGCGATCTTTGCTCCGGCAGAGAATCTTGTTTCGGGAACTGAATATACCGCCACGGTAACGACATCAGTAACGGATCTTGCCGGCAATACACTTGCCACAAACAAAGTTTGGTCATTCACGACTGCTGCGAGCGGATCAGGTCCGGCACCGGTAAGTCTTGGAACGGCAGGAAACTTTGCAATATTGGCCAAAACGGAAATTTCAAGCGTTCCCGCTTCGAACATAACCGGCGATATTGGACTAAGTCCCGCTGCTGAAACCTATATAACCGGATTTTCGCTGACAGATGCGACCGGATATGCGACATCAACACAGGTTACCGGATTTATCTATGCGGCTGATATGACACCTCCCACTCCGACAGTCATGACAACCGCTATTTCCGATATGGAAACCGCTTATACGGACGCTGCCGGACGATCGACACCTGACTTCAGTGATCTGGGTGCCGGGGAAATTGGCGGATCAACGCTCGCCCCCGGACTTTATACATGGGGAAGCTCGGTTACCGCAGCATCGGATTTTACGATCGATGGAAACGCAAACGATGTCTGGATATTCCAGATCTCGGGTGACCTTGGTCTCAGCAGTGCTGTCAATGTAACGTTGAGCGGCGGTGCCCAGGCTGAGAATATATTCTGGCAGGTCGCCGGAACGGTAACTTTGGGAACAACCGCACACTTTGAAGGCATTGTGTTGAGTCAAACATCCATCATATTAAATACCAGTTCGACCATAAACGGAAGGCTATTGGCCCAGTCTGCGGTCGCACTGGATCAGAGTACGGTCACAGAACCCACTCCTTAACACTTTAAAGGAATGGAATAAGATAAAACAACCCGCCAACGGGACCAGAGATTTACTCTCCTACGAAAAGCTCCGTTGTGTGGGTTTCTGATTTTTCACCGGAATAATCAGGGAAGCGGATTATTATGAATAATGAACCTCCGGATCCTAAAAGACGGACCCGAAAAATCACGAGTCATAATTTGATCTGTTCTAATGTGTTCAGACAACAAATTAAAGGAAAAGATATGAAAAATAGAAAAAAATATTTGATATTCGCGCTTGGATTATTACTAAGCATGAATACATTTGCTCAAACTTTTGGCATTAAAGGCGGTTTAAATTTAGCTACAATGCTGGAAAGAAGATGATTCCGCTATTTTAAGTGAACATTATACTTCACATGCGAGTTTTCATTTTGGACTAAGTGCAGAAATTCCGCTCAGCGGAATGTTATTTCTTGAAACTGATCTTTTACTTTCGGGCAAAGGATATCACCACTTTGAGGAAGGAAATATTGTGATCAATGATTATGATGCGGTTCTAAATATTTATTACCTGGACATCCCCATACTTGCAAAGATCAAATATGATTTAGGTTCTCTTGAAGTATTTGGTACTTTAGGTCCATATTTTGCAATCGGCCTTGCAGGAAATTATCGTTATGATACGGAACTTCTTGGTATACCGGTAGCAGATACAACAGCTATCGAATGGGGATCCGACGTTAATGAGTATAAAACCCTGGACATGGGTTTATCAATTGGTGGCGGTATTGCATATGAAGCGATTGAATTGGGTTTTACCTATCAAATGGGACTTATAAGTATATCGGGCTACACGGCGGATAATTATATTAAGAAAAACCGTGTATTAGCCATATCACTGGCTTATAAACTGAATATTTAATTGGGTTGAATTTCTCGGTAATTATTCAAATAGTTTGATGTGTTAATGTGATAAAGCGCCGCCTTTCCCGGGTGGCTTTTTTATGTGTCCTATTTGTGCACCCTAAGGGTCAAAAACCGGCAAATAACACTACTTTTCAGTAAAATTCACGCAATAAAATACCCTGCAAAACAATGTATTACAGGGGCTTAAGTGGTACGCCGTCAGGGAATCGAACCCCGAACCAACGGATTAAGAGTCCGGTGCTCTACCAATTGAGCTAACGGCGCATGTGATAGCAAAGAAGCAAAGAAGCTGAAAAGTTTTTAATTTCTCAGCTTTTTCGCTCTTTTCGTACGCACGGAAGGATTCGAAACCCTCGGCCTTCGGAACCGGAATCCGACGCTCTATCCAACTGAGCTACGTGCGCTCTTATCAACAAGCCAAGCAATATAACAAGTAGCTTGTAGTTTTCAAAATTGAAAACTGCTTTTTTTGCCGCCGTGTTATTTCAAGGTCATCCGGTATACCGAACTTCCCCTGACAAGTTGCTTGCTCACGAAATCTTTCCGGTACTGGCCGTTGAGAAAAAGTTCCGTTTGATCGCAGTAGTATACGCTTTTCGGAATGCCCGAGGTGCCCGTGGGGATCACGGAGAGCGAGCGGTCCCAGTCATCCGTGGTATAAATATGTCGTTGGGAGGGTCCGTGCTTGACCTTGAAGGGATCATAATAGCGGTATACAAAGGGCTGAGGGATTTGAAACAGTCGCCGCCCACGGCATACGGTCCGCGGTTCAGGTTGAAAAAGCGGTTCAGGATATTCACACCGCCCATCGGGTGTTCCAGTGTCAGCGTGTGGATGTCTCCCCATGCCCATTTTTCAGGGTCATCTCCCAGTTTTTCACTCAGTTCGTTCACCGTGGCCTTGAAAGCGATCTCCACCATGTCGTCAAACTGCTCGATGACATTAGGGGTATTCACGTTGTCCAGCCAGGGTGACTGCGGATCCCGCCAGACATTTTCCATGTAATTGCGGACAAAAGAGCTGCTGCGGAGCACCATGTCGTAATGCAGGCTGTCAAGTTCGTCGCTGACCGTCTGTTTGAGGAACTGCATGTAAAAGGTTTCAAGAATGCAGGGTGCGGCCGCCTCCTTGTCCAGGACGCCGTCCCAGGTCTTCAGCAGCGCATAGGCTTTTTGTTCCGTCTGGCTTAAGTCCGCATGGTTCAGTGCCGAGCTCAGGCCGGACTTGAAATTACGGAAAAGCAGGGACTGCTGGTCAAGCTGCACATTTTTCATATCCAGGACACCCAGGTAATTTTTCTGCCCCAGCAATTCCCGTATACGGTTGATCCGATAGGGGACTTCCGGCCAGTGACTGATGGCCTGGCCGTAACGGTCATCGGCGATGCGGTTGTTTGCGGAAGAGACCATCCCCGATTCCGGGTTATAGCTGTGAGGGAGTTTCTCAAAATCCATCAGCCCCGTCCAGTCGTATTCATCCGTCTCTCCCGGATACACGGCATAATAATGGTCTTTTTTCAGCGGTACGCCCGCGGCGGTCTGCAGTCCGATATTTCCCTCGACATCCGCGTAGCAGATGTTCTGGCTGACGGCCTTGAAATGGCTGCAGGCCTCGCGGAAGTCATTCCAGTTACGTGCATGGTTCAGGCGGTAAACCCCCAGGATCTCATTGCTTCTTTCATTCCCGATCCAGCGCATGGAGATGGCCGCTTCGTCAATGTCCCTGAATGAAGAAATGACCGGTCCCCGGTGCGTAAAGCGCAAAGTGCGGGTATATGTATCCCCGGATTTTGTTTTGATGGCTTCTTCACGGACATGCAGGTCCACCCAGTTGCCGTTGAAAAAATATTTCGTGGAGTCCGGGCTCAGACGCTCGATATAAAAATCGGTATCGTCAATACCCACATTGGTCATGCCCCAGGCAATGTGATCGTTGTGTCCGCAGATCACAAAGGGCTGGCCGGGTACGGCGACGCCGGTCACATTGACCTTATTCTCAACCACACAGTGCATCTGGTACCAGATGCCGGGTGCAAAATACCCCAGATGCATGTCATTGCACATGATCGCAGCTCCGCTGCGGGTCTTATAGCCGTTGACCGCCCAGTTATTGCTTCCGTGAAAGACACCGGTGAGGCCGATATCCCGCATCTTTTCGAAGGCCGTATAGAGGGGGGTTGATATGACGGTATCCTCAAGGCCGGGATAAACCAGGGTCTGGTGTACATCCGGGTCGGGCAGGAACGCACGGAGTTTTGCTTCCCCCACCTGCCGGCGCAGCTGATGGAGGGATATCTTGCTGCGGTATCCGCCGGTCAGGTCCCAGGACATATATCCGATCATATTCACGGAATGCTTGGGCTCCCAGGGTTCCGGCTCATAGCCCAGGATGGTGAATTCCGGGGGCAGATTTTTTTCAATGCTTTCAATATACTGATTGACGCCGTCGGAAAAAGCGATAAGCGCAAGGCGTATTTCGGGATCCAGGTCTTTCAGCACCTGCTCCGATTTGTTTTCAATGCGCAATGCGCGCATGACGAGATCGGTCTCCAGAAGGTCTTTTCCGAAGATCTCGGAAAGGCGCCCCGTGGTCCCCCGGCGCATCAGGTCCATCTGCCAGAGGCGGTCCTGGGCCATTACATATCCCACCGCCCGGTAAAGGTCTTCCTCGGTCTGTGCATAAATGTGGGGGACGGCATGTTCATCGCGGAAGATCTCCACGCTTGCCGTCATATTCCGCAGATCAACGTCTTTGTCATAGTCCGGCAGGCCGCGTGAGGCGATCCGGTCGACAAGAAAAAGTCCGGATAAAAAAACAACCACCAGAATAAGCAGAAGGATCTGCAGGACGCGCAGGAAAGTTTTCATCATATACTCCCGTTACCAGTTATGATCTATCACGATGTCATGAATTCATGGTGCGGAGGAATTCCTTGTTGCTCTTCGTGTGCGACATCCGGTCGATCATGAATTCCATTGCCTCCATCGGACTCATTTCGTTCAGGAACTTCCGCAGTATCCAGACACGCGCAAGTTCTTTCTGGGAAAGCAGCAGCTCTTCCTTTCGTGTCCCGGAACGGTTGATATCAATAGAAGGAAAGATGCGGCGGTCGCTGAGGCGGCGGTCAAGTACCAGTTCCATATTGCCGGTTCCCTTGAATTCCTCAAAGATCACGTCATCCATCCGGCTGCCCGTATCGATCAGGGCGGTGGCAATGATGGTCAGGCTGCCGCCGTTCTCAATATTCCTCGCCGCTCCGAAGAAGCGTTTGGGCTTATGCAGGGCATTGCTGTCGATACCGCCGGAGAGGATTTTGCCCGAATGAGGGACCACGGCGTTGTGTGCGCGGCCGAGACGGGTGATACTGTCCAGGAGTATGACCACATCCTGTCCGTATTCCACAAGCCGCTTGGATTTTTCAAGGACCATTTCCGAGACCTGGACATGACGTTCGGGGGGTTCGTCGAATGTGGAGCTGATGACCTCGGCATTCACATGGCGTTCCATGTCCGTCACTTCTTCCGGACGTTCGTCAATGAGAAGGACCATGAGAATGACCTCGGGATGATTTGCCAGAATACAATTGGCGATCTTCTGAAGCAAAATGGTCTTTCCCGTCTTGGGCTGCGCCGTGATAAGCCCCCGCTGCCCTTTCCCGATCGGTGTGAGCAGATCCATGATCCGGGTCGAATAATCATTTTCGTCGTAACGTTCAAGATGCAGGCGTGTTTCCGGATACAGGGGGGTGAGGTTTTCAAAGGATTCCAGGCTCTTGGAGATGCCGGGGTCCTGGTTGTTGATGGATTCCACCTTCAGGAGCGCAAAGAATTTCTCGCCCTCTTTCGGGGGACGGAGCTGTCCTGCCACCATGTGTCCGGTCTTCAGGCCGAAACGCCGTATCTGGGTCGGTGCGACATAAATGTCCAGATCGCTGCTCAGATAGCTGTACCGCAGACTGCGGAGGAATCCGTAGCCATCGGGAAGGACTTCCATAATGCCGACTTCGAACACATGGCCGCCGCTTTCCGCCTGCGAGGCGAGGATCTTGAAGATCAGTTCCTGTTTCTTGAGATTCTGCACGCCGGGAACTTCAAAAGCAATTGACAGCTCCTGCAGTTTCTTTAACGTAAATTCATGAAGTTGAGAAATCGTATAGTGTGTCGTTTTCTCTTGCTCGTTTAATGTAATTACTGTTTCACCCACAGAAATTCCTATTTATTAATGGTTGAGATATAAAAGTACGACGTTGTGCTGTAACATAATTAAGTTGTCACATCTTGTCAAGCTGAAAAACAAAAATATTCAGGAATTATTCACTGCGTATAACGGCACAGGAAAGGGCCCATGTTCGTGTTGCGAAGATTTGTGCTCCGGCGAAGTGCCCGAAAAAAACGGCGGCGGACAAAACAGGATGCCGGTAAAAAAGCGCCAAATGAAACTTCCTTCCTGTAACGGATCCCTGAAAAATAATGCGCGTTTTCCGGCCGGGAACATTCTTTTTTCAGTTAAGAGATTGTATTTTCAGGGGTTGTGCCGGAAGGCCGAAAAATATTCTAAAAATTGATTTGATTTTATTTTCTACATGTTGTATAATCTTTTTCGGAAGTTACACTACATGTTGTATGGCTAATTTTTAATTAATGCAAATCGGGGTAAAAATGTCTTTCAGGAATATGTTCAGATATCGTGGAAAATTCTCGAAAATGGTGGGCGAAGAGAAGATAAGAAGCTACCAGAATTTATATGAACATCTTCTGACGGAAATGGAGATGAAGAACCTGCCGG
The DNA here is from genome assembly GCA_034520235.1 of Fidelibacterota bacterium. GTDB lineage: Bacteria > Fidelibacterota > Fidelibacteria > Fidelibacterales > Fidelibacteraceae > M50B103. Next base: position 282,276 of record JAXHNS010000002.1, on the reverse strand, counting down.
TGCATAAAAATTATCTAAACAACAACGAACTTGCGGAAAACATCTATAAAAAAATATTATCTTCGCGATAATGAGGGGAAAGACATAGAACACCGGCCCGAAGATGTTTTTGCACGCATATCCGCGTTCGTGGCGGCACAGGAGACTTCAAAGATAAAGCAGACCCAGTGGGCCTGAACATTTTTACAATGACCTGTACAACGGATACTGGATTCCCGGCGGCCGTGTGCTGGCCGGCGCGGCGACCTCTACCGTTTGAAGACGCTCGCAAATTGCTTTGTGACCGGTATTGAAGAAGATAACATTGAGTCGATCTATAAAACGGCGGCGGAATGTGCGAGGACATATTCCTACGGGGGAGGGATCGGCGTGGATATCAGCTCCCTCCGGCCGCGGGATTCCGTTGTGCATAACGCCGCGGACAGTTCGACCGGCGCCGTTTCCTTTATGGACCTTTTCTCCATGACCACCGGTCTTATCGGGCAGTCCGGTCGGCGCGGCGCGCTGATGCTGACGATCGATGTCAAGCATCCGGACATATTCCATTTCATCAAGGTAAAGAAGACCCCGAACTGGGTCACCAAACAGATCGTGGAGCAATGCCGCTGGAGCGGAAAATTTACCGGCGAACAGCTTTCGGAATTACGGCGGCAGGTCATGGACAATACCCAGATACGTTTTGCCAACATTTCCATCAAGGTCTCCGACGAGTTCATGAAAGCCGTGAAAGAGGAAAATGAATATAAACGGGATACGGTGCTGGTATACCGCAAAAAACACAAGTTCCGCCTTACCGAGGCACTGCAGGACGAAGGACATTATTATTCCCTGGGGATCCCCAGCAAGGACATCGGAGATTATGAACTCCTTAAGACCTTTTCGGACACGGAAAAAATGAATGCGTGGCTTGAAGAACATTTTGACCGCCGCGTTCAGGAAGGGAACCTGGAAGACGGACAAAAGCGCGATGTTTACGGCGATTACCTCCTGGATGTGGGAAGGGACGACTGGGAACTGGCGATAAAGTATTCCGGTGATTTCCTCCTCTATTTTGCGTCAACGCCTTCCGGCGAGATACGCAGACTGGTCAAAGCCCGGGATGTCTGGAACCTCTTCGTGGAATCAAATTATCACTCTGCGGAACCGGGCCTGATCTTCTGGACGAAAATGAGCAAATACTCTCCGTCGAACTATGTAGACCGTCCCGTCATTTCCACAAACCCCTGCGCGGAGGTACCGCTGGAGAGCGGGGGCGCCTGCAATCTGGGCTCGGTCAACCTCAGCCGTTTTATAACGGACAGCTTTACGGAAAAGGCGAGGATCGACTGGGAAAAACTGCGGATCGCCACCGGAAACTGCGTGCGTTTTCTTGATAATGTCGTCAGCTGGAACGAAATCCTGAATCCCCTGGAAAAACAGCGGGAGGCCGCTTCCGAGACCCGCCGCCTGGGGCTGGGGATCATGGGCATCGCCGATATGCTTTTTCAGCTGGGGATCGACTACGATTCCGAAAGCGGCATAGAGACCATGGAAGAGGTAATGAGCTTTATCAACGACACGGCATATCTGACCTCTTCAAAACTGGCAAAGGAAAAAGGTCCTTCGGATATTTTCGATGTTGAAAAATATGCTCAGTGCCCCTTTTACCACGACGCCCTTTCCGAGGAGAGCCGCGAGCACATCCGGAAGTTCGGATTGCGCAACATCGCCGTGACCTCCATTGCGCCGACGGGCTCGATAAGCAATATCATCAAATCCTTTGAGATCGGGAAAGACAACTATATCGGGGTGAGCGGGGGCATTGAGCCGTTGTTTGCCTTGTTTTACACACGGCGCGCGGAATCCTTCGACAACCAGTTCTTTCAGGTGTTCCATTCCACGCTCCAGGCCTATCTGGACCTGAACAACCTGAACAACAAGATCCAGGATGTGAAAAAGGAGTTCGACCTGGAGGATGTACTGCCTCCGTATTTCTTTAAAACGGCACATACTGTTTCGTATGAAAGGCGGCTCGAGATCCAGAGCGTATGTCAGCGTTATATTGATCACTCCATTTCTTCCACCATCAACCTTCCGGAAGATATTGAGCCGGAAGTTATCTCAACCATCTACCTGGAAGCCTGGTCACGGGGGCTTAAGGGGATCACCATCTACCGTGACGGCAGCCGATTCCCCATTCTGAGCGTGAAAGGGGAAAAAACAGATTTTCAGGAATTTCGTGAAAAACGCTTTGAAATGGAGATCGACAAAGACAAGGTCATTGAATTCACCGGTGATGAGATCATGGTCCTGGAAGACGGCACACTGTCCACTCCCTTCCATTATTTCCGTAAAACGATGGGACTGAAGGATGCTAAAGAGATCGAGGTCGTATAAATGTTAAACTACAGCAAAGAATACCGTATCCGCGAAAGAAGGAAGAGAAAAGGAAGAACGTCCGCCGCAGCCGCTGACCCTGAAACGGCCGGATGTGGTCGACGCAAAGGTCTACAAGATCAAAAGCCCCTTTGTGAAATTCAACGTCTATGTCACTCTCGGTTATATCATGGAGTACGGAAGGAAGCGTCCCATTGAAATATTCATCAATTCAAAGGATCTTACCCATTCTGCCCAGTATGCCGTGTTGACACGGCTTATCTCAGCGATTTTCCGCCGTGCCGGCGATGCGCAGTTCATTCTGGAAGAACTGCGGAGCATCTATGATCCCAACGGCGGGTATTTCAAGGAGGGGAAATACATTCACTCTTTCTATTCCGAAGTGGCAGATGTTATTGAGCGTTTTTTCCGTGACGAGGGCATCCTTCATGTTCCGGAGCAGGGGCAGCAGATCAATATTCCCATCAAGACGCAGCTGACCGCCCAGCACAATGTCACCGATGACGAGAACGACCCGACCAATAACAATACCTTTAAGATCTGCCCGGAATGCAACAGCCGTACGTTGAAATTCGAGAACGGCTGTGAGTTCTGCGTACAGTGCGGTTACACGAAATGTGACAAGTAGCGGCATGTGAGCGGAGCGGAAATCCAAAACCGCGAAGCGGAAGACCGGACAGGAGAGGAAGATGCTGCTCCTCCGGACGCCGATGAACCCCCTCCATTGATGAAGTATCTTCGATCTTTCCTTTTTCTTTGAAATTGTACCGTGATATCCGTAATATTTAAGATGGAACTCATACTTTTTCTGCTCAGTGTTTTTATCATCTCTTTTACGGGCGCAATGATGCCGGGTCCCGTCACGGCCGTGGTCCTTGCCAATGCAAAAAGAACGCCGTATGCCGGGTTGATCGTTGCTGCCGGCCACGCCGTGGTCGAGATTCCCCTTATCCTTTTTCTGGCGGTGTACGCCGCGAATTTTATGGAAAACGCCCTGGTGTACATGATCGTCGCTTTTGCCGGAGCGGCCATGCTGGTGTACCTGGGCGCGGGAAATGATTCTGAAGGCGGGCAGGGATCCCGACCTGAAGAAAGAGAGCAGAGGCGCCTTTATCGGCGGCATTATTACCAGCATTAATCCCTATTTCATCCTGTGGTGGGCTACCACGGGACTGGTGCTGATCCTGCAGGCAAAGCGTTTCGGCACCTGGGCCCTGATATTTTTCATTGCCGCCCATCTTTCCGTCGACGTTATCTGGGACGGAGCGCTTGGCTGGCTGGCGCACCGTTCCGGAATCTTCAGGCACCGGAAGGCGCAGAAGGCCATTTATATCCTTCTCGGTGCCTGCCTGCTGCTGGTGGCCGTGTACTTTGCCGTCACGGGGGTAAGGGCAATCCCGGGGATCCGGTGAAAACAAATAGTCGAATAATTGTTTGACTTTTAACGATATTTAACAGAAATTACTTTGCTTTGTGGAAGTTCTTTATAAAAGAGGTGTTTCGGAACATTGGATGCATTAACATACATGGAAGCCTTTAGGGACCAAAATCATAACGCACATTATTAAATGTGCGTTTTTTTATGAAATAAATTGAATGTAACGGAGGTTATTGAATATGCAGAAGGTACTTCAACAGCTGATAGAGCTTCAGGGTCTGGATACCCGTCTCGATGCGCTGACCGCAAAACTCGGCGATCTTCCCGAGACTGTCAAAACCCTTGAGAAACAGATCGTCAACGAGGAGGAACAGAACAAAATACGGGAAACCAGTGTTGAGGAAAATGAAGCGTTAGTCCGGCGAAATTCAGCAAAAGTTGAAGACTTGAAATCCAAGATCGAAAAGTACAAGGAACAATTGTTCCTTGTGACTACCAATCGTGAATACGATGCCCTTACGGCGGAAATTGAATACAATGAAGAAGCGATCAGGGAAGCGGAAGACCAGATCATCCAGGCGGAAGAAGAAAACGAGCGGCTCAGGGAAGCCCTGGAACAAACCGAAAAGAACATCGGTGAAATGAGGTCTAAACTGGAGGAAGCCGAGAACTCCCTGGAAGTGACCCAGAAGGAAACGGAAAAAGAAAAAGCGGAACTTGAGAAAAAACGTAAGTCCCTGACAGCGGAAATACCGCGCAGATATTTGTCTGTATACAGGCGTGTCCGGCAGGCAAGGAACGGCCTGGCCGCTGTGCCCTTGCTGCGTGATGCCTGCAGCGGCTGCCATAACCGGGTCATTCCGCAGAAACGTGTTGATATTTACAAAAAGAATCAGGTGGTTACCTGTGATTTCTGCGGCCGTTTTCTGTATGCAGCAGACGATGAAGATGAGGAATAGCTTAAAGCCGGTGAAATGACCGCGTTCGTCCGCCGGAAGGCGGACGGGCGAGGAAAGTCCGAACTCCGCAGAGCAGGACGCCTTGCAATCCAAGGAGCCCGTGAGGACTGGAAAGCGCAACAGAGAGCAGACGTCCCTCCGCCCCCGGCGGAGAGTCAAGGTGAAACGGTGAGGTAAAAGCTCACCAGTTCCGGCGGCAACGCCGGAAGCTCGGCAAGCCCCGTCCGGAGCAACACAAATATGAAGGTAGGCCTTGCTCGGGTCAACACCTTCATGGTAGTGGCTTGAACAGGCTGGCGACGGTCTGTCCAGATAAATGGTCATTGTCCGTCATCCGGCGGATAACAGAATTCGGCTTACGACCGGCTTTAAGCTTATTGAATAACAGGATGAGAGAACACTATGAAATGGGTTTATCCCGAAATCAGCGGGGACGATGTTCTCGAATACAGTAAGCAATTTCGTTTATCCTCTCTGTTTACCCGGATTTTGCTGAACAGGAACATCCGTTCCCCGGAAGCCCTTCAGCGCTATTTTGACAAAAGCGCTTATTCTTTATACGACCCCTTCTCCATGCTGGATATGAACCGGGCGGTGGAAATCCTGGAAAGGGCGCTTGCAGCCGGAAAAAAGATCCTGATCTACGGCGATTATGATGTGGACGGCGTGACGTCCACGTCCATCCTCTATCTCTTTCTGCGCGCGTTGACGGAAACGGTGTATTATTACATCCCGGAACGCGAAAAGGAGGGATACGGTCTTTCCTGTGAAGGCATTGACTTTGCCATTGAGCGTGATATTGATCTGATCATTACCTGCGATTGCGGGATAACGGCGGAAGAAGAAGTCGCTTATGCCTGTGAAAAGGGTATGGAGCTCATTATCACCGATCATCATGAACAGGCGGCAACCCTGCCGCCCGCTTCTGCGATATTGAATCCCAAACGTCATGAGGACAACTATCCTTTCCGCGATCTCTGCGGCGCGGGGGTGGTCTTTAAATTCGTGGAAGCTTTTTATATCCGGCGCGAGGGCTCTGCAGAAAAAGCCAGGCGGTTCCTTGATCTAGTCGCGATCGGGACAGCGGCGGACATTGTCCCCCTGGCGGACGAGAACCGCTGTCTGGTCCGCGAGGGGCTTGAACGCATCCGGAAGCGGGAATGCCGTATCGGCATCCTGGAGCTTTTCAATGTTTGCAAAATGGATACGGCCGGGATTTCCGTGATGAACATCGTTTTCGGTCTCGCCCCGCGCCTCAACGCGGTGGGGAGAATGGGAAGTGCATCCCGGGCGATAACGCTTTTAACGACGGATGACCGGCGAATCGCACGCCAGTACAGCGTGATCCTGCACCAGGAAAATGAAGAACGCCAGAAAGTGGAGCGCCGGGTGACCGCCGAAGCCGTAAAGCAGGCGGAAGAGAAATATGCGGGCTATATACCCAAAGCCCTGGTGCTGGCGGGAAACTGGCATCCCGGCGTGATCGGTATCGTTTCTTCAAAGATCAAGGACAGGTTCCACCGGCCGGTGTTCCTTATCGCGCTCAAGGACGGCGAGGGCAAGGGAAGCGGAAGAAGCATCAATGGCTTCGACCTCTATGAGGCCCTTACGGAATGCAAAGCGTATTTGTCGGGCTACGGGGGCACCAGATGGCAGCGGGATTTACAATAGAGGAAAAGCAGATCCTTGCTTTTGAAAGGGCGTTCCTGGAATATGCGGAAAAGCATATCCTTCCGGAAATGCTTGAGTCCGTGATCTGCCTGGATGCGGATCTGGGAATGCGGGAGATCAACAGCAGCCTGATGGATTTTCTGCACGACATGGAACCTTTCGGCCCCGCGAATCCGCATCCGAAATTCAGCCTCCATGACGTTTGTGCGGGGAAGCCCCTTCTGCTCAAGGATAAGCATTTAAAATTCAACATTAAAGAAGGCGGACACTTGCTGCAATGTATCGGGTGGAACATGCTGGACCGCTTTGAGCTGGTCATGGACACCTCACAGCGTGTGGATATCGCCTTTGTACCGGCCATTAACGAATGGAACGGCGTGAAACGCATTCAGCTGGTGATCAAGGACATTCATTCGCATATCACATAAGTTTTCATTGATTGCATCATGAATCTGTCTTATTTTCATAAAATGAAGGTGTGGGGTAAAAAGATGGTGGCAAAAAAGAAAAAGTCCGTAGCAAATAAGAACGTTTCCATATGGGTCGTGCTGATCCTGGCTGCCGTCGTGCTTTTTTCCGCTTTTATGGCACCCAAAAAGCATACCTACCAGTACAATTATGAAGTCGGCGACATTACACGTACGGATATTATCGCCCCCTATGATTTTGATATCCTGAAATCCGAAGAGGTCATACAGAAAGAACAGGCGGAGGCGATCAGGAAAGTTCCCTATGTGTTCGTTCTCGATGAAGAAGTGGTTGCAGAGCAGATCGAAAGGGCAGAGCTTTTCTTCCAGATGGCAAGGACCCTTGATCGGAGATATCACAAATATCAGCAGTCGCGCAGGACCCGGGAGATGGAGCGTTACAGCAGTGACAGTTTTGAAACGCTGAACGAAACGGTGCGGACCGACAGCAATGCGTACAGGGCCGTTGTCAACGCCTTCAAAGAACAGTTTGACATTCATGTGGAAGAGTCGCCCTTTACCGAACTCTATAACCCTTCCGGCGACAGACAGCCGGATTTTGACAAGCTCCGTTCACAATTTATCACACATATGAGATCGCTTTTCGAGAGCGGGATCACAGATATTGCTGCCGACATGATCCGTTCCACACAGATTTCGGTGCGTTCCGGGGGGTGGAAACGCCCGCTTCGGTAAAGAATGTCTATGACCTTGCATCGGCGACGGAACAGCTAACCGAGAATCTGTCCAAGGCATTTGAAGGTTTTCCGCCGAGGAACCTCATTTCGCGCGTTTCACACCTGCTTCTCAAGCCGAACCTTATTTACGATAAGGAACGCACCGTGGCGCGCCAGAAGGAAGCGATCAGCCGTATCCCGCTGGTGGTGGGAAAGGTCTTCAAGGACGAGAAGATCGTCGGAGCGAACACCCTGATCACCCAGGAGATCTATCAAAAGATCCGTTCCCTGAATTATGCGGAAGAACAGCGAAGCTCCAGCATGCAGGGATTCAATGCGGTCTTCAAGATAACGGGCGATGTCCTTATCATGAGCATCCTGTTCATGATTTTCGTGCTCTTTCTCATGCTGTACAACCGGTCCCTGTTTACGGATGTCAATAAATTCTTGTTACTTATCATTTGCATGGGACTGAGCCTGGGGCTCGGATCGGTGGTGGCGGTATTGGCGCCTTCCCAGATGGCGCTGGTCCCGATCACCATAACGGCCATGCTGCTGATGGTCTTTTTCGACGAAAGGATCGCCCTGGCCGGTACGTCGGTGGTGCTGCTCGTGCTGACCTACATTATGGGCGGGGCTTTCCGATTTATCCTGATCCACGCCTTCCCCGTGATGATGGCGATCATTTCCCTGAGAATACGGAGGGCCCGCGAAAACGTCCTCCGGCCCCTGCTTTTTGTGCTTATCGGATACTGGATCTCCGTGATGGCGGTCGGCATTTCATCCCTTGACTCCGTATCCAGTGTTCTGAACACCCTGGCGATCGCGTCGGGGAATGCCATCGTATCCGTACTGGTCACCAACGGCCTTATGATGGTCATCGAAAGGATATTCGGCGTCACCACAACACTTTCCCTTCTGGAATTATCGGACATGAACCGCCCCTTGTTAAAACGGCTTTCCCTTGAAGCGCCGGGTACGTTCAATCATTCCATCGTGGTGGGGAACCTTCTTGAGACGGCCGCAGAGCAGATCGGCGCGGACAGCCTGCTCGCCCGGGTGGGGGCATATTATCACGATATCGGAAAATTGTCCAAAACGGAATATTACGTGGAGAACCAGGCCGATATCGAGAACAAACTGGACCAGCTGAAGCCGCACATGGCCGCAAAAGTTGTGATAAGCCATGTTCGTAACGGACTTGAGCTGGCAGAAAAAGAAAAACTTCCGGATGTCATCAAGGATTTCATCGCCACCCATCACGGTACGATGACAGTGGATTACTTCTATCAGAAGGCGAAAGAGGAATCCGGCGACGCGACGATCAATGAAAGTGAATTCAGTTATCCGGGTCCAAAGCCGAGGACAAAGGAGACCGGATTGCTGATGATCGTGGAAGCGGTGGAAGCCGCGGTGCGGTCCCTGCCAAAGCCCAATGCAAAGAAGATCGAAGCAAAGATCGACGATATTATCAACAAGCGTCTGTATACCGGACAGCTGAACGAGTGTCCCCTGAATTTTGCGGACCTTACGAAGATCAAAAAGGCTATTTATCCCATGCTTGTCGGACTGTATCACGACCGCCTTCCTTACCCCGAAGATAAAGAGGAAAAAGGGGGGAAGAGCAGGACAAAGGACAAGAAAAAAAGCAGGCGAAAGATACCCGTACGGAGAAACCCGGGGGTGAAAAAGGGGAGGCAAGACAATGAGCAGCCCGGTCCGCTTTTTCAATGAAAGCTCCCTTGCCTTTCCCCTGAAACCGAAGCCTGCGGGAGACCTGTTCCTGAAAGTCATGCACGCTCTCGGCAAAACGGAGATAAAGGTCAACGTCATCGCGAAAAGCGATGAAGCGCTCCGGGACATGAAGCGGGAATATTTCGGGAAAGACGTCTATACGGATGTGATCAGCTTCCTGATCGAAGCAAGCCCGGTCCTCGAAGGGGAAATATACTGCAGCCCCGAACGCATTAAAAAAAATGCGGAAAACTACTCGGAATCTGTAGGCCCGGGAATTTGCCCGCATCCTGGTACACGGAGCGGCGCATCTCTGCGGCTACAGGGATTACAGTAAAGAGGAAGCACGGGAGATGAAAGCACTGGAGGAAAAATTTCTAATGCAATTCTATGATAACTGATCATGTCAATTACCGTTAATATTATCCTTTTCCTGGTCTTGCTGGTTTTTTCGGGACTGTTTTCCGGGAGCGAGACGGCGCTTTTCGGAACGCGGAAGGATAGCCTGCGAAAATTAAAAAGCATCGCTTCCCGCCGGACCCTTAAACTTCTGAGCAAGCCCCAGAAACTGCTTATCTCCATTCTGGTCGGCAACACGCTGGTCAACATCGCCCTGGCCACGATCGCTTCCATCACTACCTACGAACTGGCGCAAAAATACGGGTTTTCCCATCTTTTGACCGCTTTTTTGGAGATCGTTGTTGTCACATTCATATTGCTCGTCTTTGGGGAGATCGTTCCGAAGACCATTGCGCTCCGCAATGCGAAACGCGTCAGTCTGGCGATGAGTGCTTTCATCGGGGTCTGTTACGCCCTGTTCTTTCCGCTTACCATTCTCCTGTATTATCTCGGAAAGGGGTTCGAAAAATCCCTGAACGTCAAAGAGGACAGGATTATTCACAGCGAGGAGGACATCAAGACACTTGTGCAGATCGGGGAGGAACGCGGGGCATTCGAGGAAAAAGAGATCGAAATGATCACCTCTTTGCTGGAATCTTCGGATACCTGCGTGCGTGAGATCATGATACCGCGCCCCGATATGGTCTGTGTCGATGCCGGCCGTCCCCATGAGGAAATATTCAATTTTGTGTGCAGCCAGCGCTTCGCCCGTTTTCCCGTATACAAAAACGATTTGGACAATATCATCGGCTTTATCTTTGAAAAGGATGTACTGCCTTATCTTGACGGAAGGAAAGAGGCCGATCTCGGCGATCTTCTGCATCCGCCGCTCTTTCTGCCGGAAAATTCCAGTGTCTCGTATGCCATTACCCTCTTTCAGGAGAAAAAGACCAAGATCGCGATCGTGGTGGACGAATACGGCGGTACCAGCGGAATGATCACCCTGGAAGATGCCATTGAAGAGATCGTGGGGGATATCCAGGATGAAAATGAGGCGTCCAGCAGCTCCGTGAAATGGCTGACCCGGAATGAATGCGCGGTGAATGCGAGCGTCAATCTTGACGAGCTTGAAAATGTTCTGGGTATCAGCTTTCCCGCGGAACGGGTTTACGATACCCTCGGAGGCTTTGTCATGGACCGTCTCGGGCGTATTCCCGGCAAGCACGACGCCTTCCGTTACAAAAACCATATCTTTATTGTGGATGAGATGGAACACAAACGGATACAGCGGATCCGGGTCATGCGGGCACACCGGAAAAAACCCGTTGGAAAACAATAACATGAAGAAATTTGACGAACTGATCGATCTCGTCCGCACCCTGCGTTCTCCGGAAGGGTGTCCCTGGGACCGTGAACAGACGCCGGAATCCCTTGTCCCGTATTTTATTGAAGAAGTCCATGAGGCGGTCGAGGCGATAGAAGAAGAGGATGCCGGAAAACTGAAGTATGAGCTGGGTGACGTGCTTTTGCACGTGGTCTTCCAGACCCTTATTGCGGAAGAGCGCCACGCCTTCAACATGGAGGATGTTCTGGAGGGGATCAGTCAGAAAATGCTGAGCCGTCATCCGCATGTGTTCCGGAAGGACCGCGAATACAGTTCCGGGGAAGCAGCATCCCTGTGGGAACGGCAAAAGCACAAAGGATCCCGGAAACACATCCTGGACGGCGTGCCGAAGCGATTGCCGGAATTGCACCGCTCCTTTCGCATGCAGCAAAAAGCCGCGGCGGTGGGTTTTGACTGGGACAAGGCGGACGAAGTCTGGGCAAAAGTCGGTGAGGAAATGCAGGAATTCAGGGAAGCACTTGCTTCGGGAAACAAGCATGAGGCCCGGGACGAATTCGGCGACATCCTTTTTGCGCTGGTCAACATCAGCCGTTTTTATGACCTGCATCCCGAGACCGCCCTGAAGCAAAGCAATGAGAAATTTTACCGGCGCTTTTCCGCGGTGGAAGACCATTATGTCGCGGAAGGCAATGCGATGCAGGACGCGACGCTGGAAGAGCTGGATGCCGTCTGGGAAAAGGTCAAGGAAAAAGAGAAAACATCCTAAATACAAAGTAAGCATAAGCGGCTGCATGCGGAGCTGTTAAGGCGGATATCCTCAGAGGAGCGGAACCTTATTATTTCGTTCCCGGACATGCATTTCTGCATTTTTTCCGTTCACGGGCGCTTTCGGGGTCCGGAGAAGCGAAAATGAAGAAAACCCTTGAATTCCTGTCAAAAAATCGTAAATTATAATTGGCATATGCCAGAAATGGAGAAAATGAAGATGCCCAGACCCTTTAAGACAAGGCGGATCGACGGCGAGTTCGCTTCGGAGTATTTTAAGCCGCGCGGCCGGCAGATGGCGGCACTGAAAGAAGTGCATCTCGAAGCCGATGAAGTCGAAGCATTGCGGCTTGCAGACCTTGAGGGAGAATATCAGAACGATGCTGCAGAAAGAATGGGGGTTTCACGTCAGACATTCGGAAACATCCTGAAAAGCGCCCGCCGGAAGGTGGCAGATGCCCTGATCACGGGGAAAGCCATCCGCATGAGTCCGGTGGTGTCCGGCGGCATGTGGTGCCGGCGTTGCGGACGAAGCTGGTCCGAGGCGGAAATACAGCCCGGCCGTCAGGAATGCCCCGAATGTTACGGCGAAACGGGAACTCCGATTCGTGGCCGGGGACGAAGGAGGGGGCAGAAACGTTAAGATCAAAACAAAAGGAGGATATTATGCCAAGAGGAGACAGAACAGGACCGGACGGTTATGGTCCCATGACAGGAAGGGGGCTCGGCTACTGCAACGGTTATGACAGTCCCGGATTTACCAAAGGTGTTCCGCGCGGAGGCGCCGGTTACGGACGCGGCATGGGCTACGGACGCGGCGGCGGTTTTGGTTTCGGAAGAGGATCCGGATGGAGAGCGAATCCCGCCCCTTATCCGGGACCGGCCTACGCCCCACAGGCTCCTAATGACAGATCCGGTGAACTTCGGGCATTAAAGGACCGGGCGCAACAGATGAAAGAGGATCTTGAAGCCGTCAATGCCCGGATCAGCGAGCTGGAGAAATAGGATGCTTTACGTTGACCCGGATCTGTGTACCGGTTGTGAGGCGTGTGTAAAAGCATGTCCCGAAGGCTTTTCCATGGAAAACGGCATCGCTATTGTCAAGGATCCCGATGCTCCGTGTGTCTTGGAAGCGCAGAGAATATGCCCGGTCTCAGCCATCAGGAACAACGGGCCGGGATCAGAGGCGCCAACGATGTCCCGGAATCCCGTGCCCCCTTCGACCGGAAGGGGTTTTGCCTCCGGACAAGGTTCCGGGGGCGGCGGTTTCCGCGGCAGAGGGCCCGGGAAAAGGGGCGGTCCCGGCGGATATTGCGTATGCCCGCGTTGCGGGCATAAAGAGCCGCACCGGGCGGGACAGCCCTGTTATCAGATGCGCTGTCCGGAATGCAATGCCTTGATGACACGGTAGGGTAAATATATAAAAGATCAGGATGTGGATCACATCGATGCGGTGACAGGGAGAATATCTATTCATGAAAATTGCTGTAGCAAGCGGAAAAGGCGGAACGGGAAAAACCACGTTGTCAACCAATCTGGCATCTTTTCTCGCCGAAAGCCGGGAAACGGTCCTGGCCGACCTGGATGTAGAAGAACCCAACTCGGGCCTGTTCATCCGGGCAGAAGCGGGCGGGGAGGAAGACAAATATAAAATGATCCCGGAATGGGATGCGGGAAAATGCACTTTATGCGGTATTTGCAGGGAAGTGTGCAATTTTAACGCCATTACGCAGATTATGGACGAGATCATGGTCTTCCCGCAATTGTGTCATAGCTGTTATGCCTGCTCGGAACTATGCCCCCGTGACGCATTGCCGATGAAAAAGCAAAAGATGGGGTGCTCCGCTATTTTAAGCAGGGAAATCTTTCCTTTGTTGAAAGTGAACTTGACATCGGTGAAGAGCAGGCGGTACCGCTGATAGCGCAGACCATTGCATACGTGGACAAGCATTGTCCCGGGGATGTCATCAAGATCTTCGATGCCCCGCCGGGAACTTCCTGTCCCGTGATCGCGGCGACAAAAGATGCTGACCTCGTTATCCTGGTTACGGAACCCACGCCCGTGGGCCTGCATGATCTCAGCCTGGCGGTTGAGACCATGAAAGCACTGAAAAAAGATTTTTGCGTTGTCATCAACCGTGACGGTCTGGGGAATGCCGATGTGGAAAGCTATTGCGTCAGGGAAAATATCCCCGTCATCGCGAAAATCCCGAACCAGAGGAGCATCGCGGAGTTTTATTCCGACGGAAAATTGTTATATCATGAGATCAGTGCGGTGAAAGATGCCCTGGAGAAGATCATCGCTTATATTGATGCAAGGTCCGGGATCGGAAAAACGGAGAAAGGTGCGGAATGAAAGAGATCGTGGTCATATCGGGAAAAGGCGGTACGGGGAAAACCTCACTGACAGCTTCTTTTGCATATCTGGGCGCTGGGGAGATCATTGTTGCCGACTGCGATGTTGATGCGGCGGATATGCATGTCTTCCTGCAGCCGGATTTTGCAAATGAAAAGGATTTTTACAGCGGGCAGGTGGCGGTCATCGATCCCGGTATATGTACGGATTGCGGAAAATGCGTCCGGACCTGCCGCTTTGACGCTATCCACGTCATTAACGGCAGGCATACCGTGAACGCCCTGGATTGCGAAGGCTGCGGCTACTGTTCAAGGATCTGCCCCGTGAAAGCCATTACGGACAAGGACAATCATGTGGGCTGGTGGTACTGTTCCGCGATCAAGACGGGAACGAAGATGCTGCATGCGAAAATGAAGGTTGGTGCCGAAAACTCCGGCAAACTGGTCGCAAGGGTCAAGAAGGAAGCAAACGCACAGCGGAAAAAGAAAAGAAGAAGCTCGTGCTGGTTGACGGTTCGCCCGGGATCGGATGCCCCGTGGTCTCATCGCTCTCGGGAGCCAGCTATGTGATCCTGGTCACGGAACCGACCGTCTCCGGACTGCACGATCTTCAGCGGGTCAGCGAACTGGTCGGAAAATTCCGGATCCGTTCGGGATGTATTGTGAATAAAGCGGATCTGAACAGGCATAAAAGGGATGAGATCCATGCCTATCTGAAACAAAACAATATCGATCACCTTGCCGACATCCCCTACGACGAGACCTTCACCCGGGCAATGGTCAGCGGCAAAACCATGACAGAATTTACCGGAAGCCGTGTGCGGGAAATACTGGAAAGCACATGGAACAAGATCATTAACAAATAACACAAGCATATAAAAAAAGGAAGAACATGAAGATCGCATTTACTTCAAAAGGGAAAGACTGGGATGCACCCATAGATCCGAGGTTCGGCCGCACCGAATATTTTTTCATTTACGATGAAAAGAGCGGCGGATCGCGGATCGTTGACAATACGGACGTAACACACGAAGCCCACGGCGCGGGCCCCAAAACGGCTCAACGGCTTTTCGGGGAAAAGGCGGAGATCCTGATCACCGGCAACGGGCCGGGCGGGAATGCGGCATCGGTCCTTGAGAAGGCGGGCATGCGGATCTATACGGGTGCCGGGCAGATGAGCATCAAAGAGGCCTATGAAGCCTATAAGAAGGGCGATCTGAAACAATTCTGAAACAGTTCTCCGGCCTTGTCAAGCTGCGGAGATTTACGGATCCGTATCCCGTGAGGAACGTGTCTTACGGATGAATATGCCGCAAGGGCCCGGCGGAGCGGAGCAGAAGGAAACAATAAAGAAAAAGAACAGGAGAAAAACATGGTTATCAGTGTTCCGGTAGTACAGGAAAAATTATCACAGCATTTTGGTCATTGCGAGACCTTTCGTTTCTATCATACCGATAAGGACAATAACATTATCGGTACCGAAGATAAAACGCCGCCTCCGCATGAACCCGGGGTGCTTCCCCAATGGCTCTCGGAGGAAGGGGCGGATGTCATCATTACCGGCGGCATGGGAGTGCATGCCCAGCGGCTTTTCAGCCGTTACGGGATCGAGGTGGTGCTTGGAGCTCCCCCGGAAGACCCCGGCTGTGTTGTCAGGGAATGGATCGGGGGGAACCTTCAGACCGGTGCGAACCCCTGTGATCATTAACGGATAGAAACAGAATATGAGAGATAAAAAAAGCACCCCGCCGCCGGCGGGGTGCTGTGGTATCCCGTAGGGGAGTCGAACCCCTGTTGCAGGAATGAAAATCCTGAGTCCTAACCACTGAACGAACGGGACACTTGTCAAAGCCCGAAAGTATAAAATGTTTTGTATAAAGAGGCAAGAAAAATTTTCATATTTTCCCGACACCTGAGAAAAAACTGAAGCAGGAAGCGCAAAAAGAAGCTATTTCATCGCAGCTGCGGTGTGTTTTCCTGCGTCGGCCTTCCGGTTGCCGTTTCAGGGTTTTTCCAGATAGCTGATCGTGAAATAACGGTCGGGGACATCCGGGTTCAGGACAAATTCCCGCATGATCATTTTCGAGCTTCGCCCGTTCTGCACATTCCGGACCTTCATGTTGGTGATCAGATAACGCGGGGTGTTTCACTGACGGTCTCATGATCGGTCACGGTCAGCACCTTCTGCAGGATGTTGTCAAAATCATAATATTCGGAACGCGCGGCCACCTGGGTTTCCTTTGTGATCCAGCTGATCTTGCGGAAAAAGCCGTACTCGTCCTCCGCATCCCTGTTGACGGGGCGGATCTCTATCTTCCAGCAGGGAACACCCTGCTGTTCTTCCTCTCCCAGCAGTTCATAACGGAAATCATCCGGATTAGGAGCGGACATGTCGGCCTTTGAAAATTCCGAACCCATAAAGGAAGAGCTTTTCTCCGAGGACACAATACGCCGCGATTTTCTGCTGACGGGAAGGTAGATCCACATATCGTCCTCCCGGTCCTCGTGATCGACGATCAGCATGCCCATGCCTTTGACATCCGCAGGTTCAAGGAAACGAATGATCCGCTTTTCAACATTGTCCGGATAGCTTTTTGAGGCCATGGCGGTGGTCCGCACCCGTTCCCGCTCTTTTGCATCACGGATGACAAGCGTGGAAACGGCCTCCAGTCCGCTCAGTTTGCTGCGTTCACGGGACGACAGGACGATATCCCGCGCTGTCCCGGCGAACAGAGAGGCTCCCAGCAACAGGACCAGGCATGTCACAGTTCGTTTTTTCATTTTTTTCCTTTCTTCCAGGAATTTGGGTTTCCAGAGTATGCACATGGCCGGTACCAGGACCAGGGCGGCGACGAGACAGACGCTGATGGAAATCACCACAAGGAAACCGAAGTACTGTATGGGCCGGAACGCCGAGAACACCAGTGCGGCAAAGCCCACGATCACGGACCAGGCGTTGAACACAATGCCCTTTCCCGAACCCAGCAACGTGGTACGGACCGCATTTTCGGAGGTATTTCCCCCGCGCAGTTCACTGCGGTAGCGCCAGAGAAAGTGAATGGTATAATCGACGCCCACTCCGATCATGATCGAGGACAGTAACGCGGTTGCCGTATCCAGGCGCACGCCGCAGTATCCCATGATCCCGAAGAGGATGATCTCCGCCAGAACAAGCGGCAGGGAAGCGAACAGTCCCGCCGTAAAGGAACGGAAAATGATCATCAGAATGATCGCGATCGCCGTAAAAGCCAGGATCAGTGATTTGATCTGCCCGTTGACAATGGAAATATTCATGTCCGAAGTGATCATGGCATGTCCGCCCAGCATTTTGACATGGGGGTCATCCCGGGTCAGGTCTTCGATATCGCGGACGACTTTCTGGATAATGTATCCGTCCGCCTTGTTGATGCGGACGATCATCTGTGCATGCCGATAGTCAAAATCGATCAGCTGTTCGAAGTCATCCGGATCCCCGTTCATATAATACAGTTCGAGATACTGCGCCACCCCCGTGCCCCCGGAGGCAGGGTATCGTAAAGGGGATGTCCCGGTGCGTACAGTCCTTTCGATATTTCACGGATGGCCGTGACGATGGAGGTGACGTCACCGACATCGGGATGTGACAAGAGGGTCTTTTCGTACGACTGCATGCGTTTCAGCACGGCCGGGTCCTTGATGTTCCCTTCAAAGAGAACGGACAGGTTCTGTGAACCGCCGAAATGTTCATTGATGACCGAGGAACTTACTTTGACGGGGTGCTTCTTCTTGAAGAAATTTTCCATATTCCCGTCGATCTTAAGCATAAAAATGCCGCCGGCCAGTACCAGGGTCAGGATCAGGGCAAAGGTCATGATCTTTTTCGGATGCACAATGATCCGGTCCGAAAGAAAATGCAAAATACGGTCAAGGAAGGAGATCTTCAATTTGCCGTTAAGATATTTTTTCTTCTGCGTCCTGACGGGCAGGTAACTGAGGACGGCGGGGATGAAGAAAAGGCTCAGGAGCACCGCCCAGGTGATCCCGACAGAAGCCAGTATTCCCAGCTGCCGGGCATGGACGATGATATGGACAAGCAGGCCCAGGATCCCCGCCACCGTGGTGATCCCGGTAACCGTGACCGGCCTTTTCAGGCTGCTGAACGCACCCAGGGCCAGATTTTTGTTCGTCCATTCCGGATGCGTGCTTTGCAGTTCGTTGTATTTTGCGATAATATGGATCCCGTAATCGTTGGCCACCGCGATCAGCATGACCGGCATGAGGATGGTGACGATAGAAATGTGCCAGCCGAGCAGCGGCATCAGTCCGAAAGCAATGATAATAGCCATCAGGACCACCGAAAGCGGAAGAAAAACCCCCCGGAAGCGCCGGAAAGCAAAATACAGCATGCCCGTCATCAGCAAAAAACCGATGGGCAGAAGGTAGACGACATCCCGGGAAATATCCTGCATGATAGAGGCGTTCACAATGGGAAGTCCGCCCATATAAATCTTTTCCTCACCGGGATGTTCCTTTAGGATATTTTGTATTTTCAGGATAATGTCATTCTCTTCAAGATCTTTTCTGATATTCAGGACGATCGCCGTTTTGCTGAAATCCTCCGAGATGACCGTTTCCCTGACAAAAGGGTTGTCAAGAAGGTCACGCCGCAGCGTTTCGCGGGCTTCTGCGGTTTCCGGTATGCGGTTTCCCACGGCGGGATCCACCACCATCATACCCTCGCGGTGCTTGATGTGCTTTAAGGTGAACAGGGAAGTGACCCGTTCGAATTCACTGCGCCGTTCAAACACGCGGGTCAGTTCCTTCACGCGGCGTAGCGTCTCCGGCCTGAGAACATCATCCGTTTCCAAAACGAGGATAATGATCTTAGTGCTCCCGAAGATGTTTTCGATTGCATCGGTTTGCATCCGCGAGGGCATTTTTTCCGGTATCAGTTCCTTGATGTCGCTTTCAATTTCCAGTTGCGTTAGGCCGAGGACAAAGAACAGGGTAAGAAGAGGGAACAGGAGGATGATCCAGAAGCGGTATTTCAAAATAAATTTTTCACTGCGCATGGCGGGGTTTCCTTAAAATGAGATCCTGATCTCCGCAAATAATCCGTTGTACTGTTCGGACAGAAGCTCAAAGAGCGTGTTGTCCTCGCCGTTGTAAACGGTGGCGCCCAGGCGAATACGCAGAGCGTCCGCCGGCTCGAAGCTTATTGACGGAGAGAACATGTATTCATTGCCGGTAAAGTAGTGCAGGAAAGGGACTTCTATTTCAAAAGTGTCATGAAAAAGCGTCAGCGAGGGACGGATAAAAAATCCGTGCCGGACCATGTCCTGCTGGCTGAAGAAAAGGCGTTTGCAGGTCAAAAGCCGGTAATCCATGAGCAGGGCGGGATCCGAAGGAGGCGCTAGTTCCGAGAATTCCGGTATGTATTTTCCGTTGTATTCCACAAGGATCCGCAAAGGCCCCCACGCCCGGTCCAGTCCGAGTGTCCACTGAACTTCTTTCTCGGGGATGTGGATCTGATCTCCCGCACTGTCGGGGAGCATGTAACTCCCCTCAAAGCGGAAACTCCAGGCGCCTGCGGTAAATGCCGCATCAAATCCGACGACCTGCTGTCGCCAGGGTTTCTGGTAAAAGCGGTAGCGTATATCCGTCGGGGAATGCACCTGCATTTCCGCTGAAAATCCCGGTTGCAGCGCATAGGCATTCAGATAAGAGAATCCGGCGTCGTATTCGCTTGTCACAAGATCGAGGCGCAATGCGCCGCCGCTGTTCTTAAACACGGCGTCCGGCGTAAGGATCCCTCCGTACTGGACATTATCCGGCATCTCGAAGAGATCGTGAGGAAAGATATTGGCGCGGTACACCGGTATCCATATGCCCTGCAGGCTCGAGGACATGCCCAGGCGTACACTGCTGTTCAGGAAGAAGTTTCCCATGCGCATATCACCGGGATCCCCGTATACGCGGCGGAGGTCCTTCGGGCTGAGGTTGTCAAGGGAGCTAAAGGCGTCCGCGCGCCCCCAGATCTCTATCTGTTTTCCCAGGCGGGCCCGGAACGGGCCGAAACCGAGATCGACGTAAGCTTCACGGAGGTTGATCTCCAGGGTGTCTTTCCCCGAAAGCCGGTGATGACGCAGGCGCAGTTCCGCAAAGGCATATGCACGCCGGCCCGCCTCCGCTTTCAGGCCGATATCAAGGCGGGAAAAAAGATCTTTCGTATGCAGGGAATCCGTCGCGCCGCCGGCGAGCAGTCCGCTGCGGATTTCCCCGCTCAATGCATAATTGAACGTTTTGGACTGCGCACTTTCAAAAAGTCCCTGGGCGAGGGCCAGAGATACCGTCATAAGGAATACAAACAGTTTTTTCATAGATCCTGCTTTTTTTTCATGCGGATATTAATACAAAATTCGGCGGAAAGCGTCCAATCGGCGCGGATTGGACAATATAAAACGTGAAAATAAAGACATGGCATTACCGGCACGCAGCCTCAGGGGGACATACCCGGTGCTGAACAACAGCCTTTCAACTTAAAAATCGGGATCAGCGTCTTTTACGGTATTCGGAGGGAGTCATTTCCACGTGCTTCTTAAACAGCGTGTTAAAGGAAGATTTTGAGTTAAAGCCCGAATCGTAACCGATCGAAAGGAGCGTGAAACGGTCATTGCGGGGATCGTTCAGTTTTTCCTTTGCCGTTTCAATACGATAGGTGTTGATGAAATGATAAAAATTTTTGCCGAGCTTTTCATTGAGTACCTGGGTGATGTGATGCCGGGGAACATGCAGGCTTTTTGCCACGTCCAGGATGTTCAGCTCCGGCTCCAGGTACGGTTTTTCTTCATCCATGATCTTCAGGAGCTTCTGTTTCATGCCTTCCAGTTCCGCGGCGCTCAATCCGCTGCGCGAGTACTTTTTCTGTACCTGCTTCCGGGGCGGGGGATAGATCCGGTCCTGCTGAAAACCGAAAATGCTGAAAGCAAAGGCGTGGAAAACGAGAACGATATTCCCCAGCAGTACCGGGTCCAGGGAAAAGTCACGGACAAGGATACGTGTAAAACCGAGGATCACCACAGCGGCATAGAGAACAAAAAAGGAGATTGAGACAAATAAGGCCCAGCCGAGGGTAATCTTCTGGGAGGTGTAGGAATAAAGGTTCCTGACCTTGATGCGGTGT
Source organism: Fidelibacterota bacterium (assembly GCA_034520235.1). Taxonomy (GTDB): domain Bacteria; phylum Fidelibacterota; class Fidelibacteria; order Fidelibacterales; family Fidelibacteraceae; genus M50B103. The sequence goes on along the minus strand of JAXHNS010000002.1, from coordinate 261,048 downwards.
TTGTGCAGCTTGATGAAAGTGATGACCGAATACCCCAGAAAAGAAAGGATTAGCAGGATCGCATAAGAAAGGCGGAGGCCCTGCAGGGAATCGCTGACCAGAAAGCTGTCGAAGTCCAGCACGGGTTCACTGCGGTAGATTAGGGAAACGATAAAAAAGGCGATCACCGGGACGGCCAGGGTCGGGTAGTAGTAGCGAAGGCGTGGATTTTCGGAGATCAGCGAATCCACGTAGATATAGAGCAGCGGCCCGTAAACGAAGGGAAGAAAGGGAAAGGCGAAAAGTGAAAAGCGGGTGTTCAGCAGGGAAAGCAGCATATGCAGGGACATAAAGAACAGCCATACGGCCAGTATATGGTCCGGAAGGCGGGAATGCTTCTTCAGAAGAAACATGATCCCCGCATAAAGGGACTGTGCAAAGCCGATCGCTATAATGGCGATGTTCAGGTCATGATGAGCGTTCATAGGCATGGATCATGGAATATTACGGCATTATCCCGCGAAGCACGGAATCCCGTTTTGTCGTTTTCACCGCTTCCGGCTGCACCGGATAACGCCGATCCGCAATTCCTGCGTTTCGTTCATCAGGTTTCCCAGCGGATTGTCTTCCAGGCGCAAAAAACGGTATCCAAGCGTATAGGCGGAGGGATCCTCAAGGGGCTTCTTTTTTCGTGGCTTTCGTTATAGGCTTTTATTGCTTTATTGTTGATCTCAATTTCCGCATTCTTTTCCTGCTTCTCGAGGTTCGATGCCGCCGCCGCATCGATCACCTCGCGGAAAGGCTGCTGAATGACCTCCGGCGGGGTAGAATGCAGGAAATATACTTCATCCTCATCCGTCATGACGAATCCGTAGTGGCCCACCCATTTGTTGTCTTTATATCCGCGTACCACATTGACGATGTCCCCGGTCTCCAGTTGATCCAGGATCTCCGGCATGATCCCGAGAGGCACATAACTCCACACAAGGGAATCCTCCGGGAGGGAGTAAGGGACGCCGCGTTTCCTGAAAAAATTCCCTTTGTCGACTTTCACGGTGTCGTAAGCCAGCCTGTCCCCGGCAAGGTCCCCGGTAATATTTTCGGCCAGCCAGGTATTGTTGCGCGGCCAGTCGTATTCTCCGTAGTGATTCCTTGTGGTATAGCCTATGATGCCGTCACGGTACCGGATGCGCTGCAGGACTGCAAATAAACTTTGCCAGTCATGGGCCAGCGCCATGGCAAGCGTATGTTCGCAAAATACCACGCAATCGCTTTTTTCAAGGCAATACAGGGGCTGCCGGTCGTAAATTTCCACCGGATATTCGCCGAGAAGATATATTTCATAGGGCTGACCGAGATTTTTTCTGGCAAGGTGTTTGACCCGCTCCTGAAGGCCGGGGATCGTATACTGGAGATAAGGCAGGTACAGGTCGATCTCCGCGGGTGTGAATGCATACAGGGGCTTGGAGATCATAACCTTCAGCTGTTCGTGACCGACTCCGAGCGTGTCGGCGGCGGCTATCTGGCTTTCGCTGAGTACCGGAAGCTTTTTTCGCATCCTGCGGACAGAAGCAGCATCAATATAACGGTAAGCACCGTAAGGACCTTTCTGTTCATGAGCACCTCTTTTTATACGATAAAGATACAAAGTATTTTCTTTTACAGGAAGTAATAATTATCTTCTTGTTTTATGCAAGGGAAAGAATGACAGAGAAAAGCACGCGCGTAGAAAAACTGATCGATAATCCGCGAAAAGCGGTCTGGAGCCTCTCGGTTCCCGTGTTCCTGGGCATGATCGTTCAGTACATCTATAATCTGACGGACACCTTTTTCGTCAGCAAGATCAGCGGGGATGCGATCGCCGCCATGCAGTTCAATCAGCCTTTCGTTTTCTTTGCCATCAGCATATGTTTCGGGCTCGGCATCGGTGTGACGAGCCTGATCTCCCAGGCACTGGGGGGCCGTGACAAGCACCGGGCCAATAATGCGGCCGAACATGCCGTGCTGCTCGGCATTGTGATCGGCCTGATCATCTCCTCCGTCAGTATTATTTTCCGTTATCCGATATTCAGGCTTCTCGGAGCGCCCGGGAATATTATCGGACTGGCGGTAAGTTATTTTGAAGTGATCGTGTTCGGTTTTGTTTTCAATATCCTCAATGTGTTTTTCCGGGCGATCCTTTCCGGAGAAGGGGACGTAAAGACTCCCGTCCGTTTTATGATCTTCGGAACCGGTATCAATATTATCCTGGACCCGATCTTTATCTTTGGTCTTGACCTTGGGATCGCCGGGGCCGCCTGGGCGACGATCACCGCACAGGTTTCCGTCACGGTCCTGTTCTTCATTTTCTTTTTCATTAAACGCGGCAGTCTCGTGCAGTTCGCGTTCCGGGATTTTTCCCTGTCCGGGGAGATTATCGGGAAGACCTTCCGGATCGGCCTTCCGGCATCGATCTCTTTTGCGATCATATCCTTCGGCCAGATGCTGTATAACCGTATTGTCGTCTTTTTCGGCAGTGACGCCGTGGCAGGAGTCGGTGTCGGGATGCGGCTGGACCAGCTGTTCTTTCTTCCCATATTGGCCGTCGCTTCCTCCCTGGTTACGCTTATCGGCATGTTCTACGGGGCAAAACGTGTGGATCTTATGCGTTCAACATATCTGTATGTGATCCGCTGGGGCGAGGTCATCGCCCTGACTTTTGGGCTTTTATTTTACCTTGTTTCTCCTTACTTTGTAAAGATATTTTCGACGGATCCGGCAATTACGGGAGTTGCTGTCATGTATGTACGCTTTAACGTTTTCGCCTATCCCTTCATTGTGGTCGGCATGGTATCCGGAAGGGTCTTCCAGGGATTTGGAAAGGCATGCCCGGCCTGACCATCACCACGATCCGGGTTGCGCTCATTATCGTTCCGCTGGCCATTCTCTTTACGCGAGTATTCCACATGGGAGTTCAGGGTGTATTCATCGCACAGATCGCCGCGTCCGCGCTGGCCGCGGTTCTGGCGTATTTCTGGCTCTCGAACAACCTGAAAAAGATCGAACAGGAAGAGATCACATACGGAGAACCATCATGAAGGAAGAACTTTGTTATCCGCTGAATATTACGACCAAAGAGGCACTGAAAGATATTGCAAAGGGCATACCGGCTCTGCTGAAGCTGTTTTACCGCCTTCTCCGTGACGAACGCACGCCGCGACGTGTGAAATGGTGGATCGGCGGATCAGCCCTTTACCTGATACTGCCGGTAAATCTGAAATTCCGGAACCTGAAGCGCTTTCCGCTACGCCTGATAAATTATGTAGACGATGTTATCGTGGTATACGGCATGGTACAGCGGATCTTCCGGGATACGCCGGAGATACTGCTTGAAGAGCACTGGGATCATGCCCTGCCGTTCAGGGAATGGCAGGATCTGCTCTTTAAGATAAAAACCGACATACAGAATATTATCTGAAGGGGAATTATGTCTGAACGTGCTTCCGGTGTTTTACTGCATGTAAGTTCGCTTCCCTCCGAATGGGGGAAAGGGGATTTCGGAACAGGGGCCTATGAATTCGTTGACTGGCTGGAAACGTCGGGGCAGTCGCTGTGGCAGATCCTGCCGCTGACCTATCCGGATATGACCGGCTCACCGTATGCAAGCCCCTCCGCAAACGCGATCAATCCTACCTTCGTGAGCCCGGAAATGCTGAAGGAAGACGGGCTTCTGAACGATGATGAATGGAAATACTGCCGTTGGGTTAGGAAAGGCAATGTGGAGGATGTAAGTCAGCAGGCTTTCATGCTGGCGTATTTAAACTGGAAAAAACGGGGAGAACGGAAGGCTTTTGAGAGTTTTTGCGAGCGGCATGCATACTGGCTGGACGACACGGCCCTGTTCATGACGATCCGGGAATATTTTCCCGGAAGCTGGTATGAATTTCCCCATGATCTCCGGGACCGCGGGGAACAAGCCCTCGCCGGGTGGCGGAAAGACCATGCGGATGATATTCAGCAGTTCAAGTTCGAGCAGTTTATTCTTTTTGACCAGTGGGGAAGGATAAAAAAATATGCCAACGCAAAAGGGATCCGGATCATCGGCGACATTCCGATATTTACTTCCACCGATTCCGCAGATGTCTGGGCGAACCGGGAACTTTTCAAGCTTGACGGTCGCGGCGTCCCGAAGGTCCTGACCGGTGTTCCTCCGGACCTTTTTACAAGCACGGGGCAATTGTGGGGCCAGCCGCATTTTGACTGGAAGGCAATGAAAAGCGCGGATTACCGTTGGTGGGTGGAGCGCATCCGCGTGGGAGTATTGCATGCGGATATCCTGCGGATCGATCATTTCCGTGGTTTCTGCGCGGCCTACGAAATTCCCTACGGAGCGGAGACCGCCGTTGAAGGCAAATGGGTCGAGGGTCCCCGGGAGGATATTTTCCGCGTGCTTCACGGACATATTCCGGACCTGTATATCATTGCCGAGGATCTGGGCGTTATCACCCCGGATGTGACCGCGCTTCGCAAACGCCTGAAGTATCCGGGGATGAAAGTATTGCAGTTTGCCTTTAACAGTGATGAGGACAACCCCTATCTTCCCGGCAATTATGACCCCCGTGACCGTTTTGTCGTTTATACCGGGACGCACGACAACAATACGACCCGCGGCTGGTACGAAAAGGCGGAAGATCGTGAAAAGGAAATGCTGGCCCGCCATACAGGTGAAACCGACAACATTGTCTGGTCGCTGATAGAAATGGCCTTTCATTCCAATGCGATGTGGGCGGTCATTCCCATGCAGGATATCCTGGACCTGGGGAGTTCTGCACGCATGAACACCCCGGGGACATCAAGGGGCAACTGGGAATGGCAGATGGATGCGCTGGACCCTGCACGGAAAAGGACAAAGGCATTGAAGAGTCTGACAGAGAAAAGCCGGAGAGCATGCGCGGCAAAAGCATGAGTGATGCGAAAACAACATTTTCCCGCCCCGGGAAGGGGCACTGAAGATTCCCTTTTATTTTTTTTCCGATACGCATGTTTCAACCCGCAGGGGGCATGAACAGCAGAAACGCATGGACAGGCTGACCTTACGCCTGCGGGAGATAGAAAGAACAGGGGGCACGCTCTTCATTCTCGGGGATTTTTTCGATTTCTGGTTTGACTGCCGGAATTATGTTCCCGAAACGCTTAAGCCCCTTGTCCGCACATTGTCGGGTCTCAGGGAAAGAGGCATTGAGATCCATTTTATCGGGGGAAACCACGATTACTGGGGTCCGCGGGTATTTAACCCGTGAGCTGGGGATGCCATTTTTATCCGGAAGCGGTCTCTTTCCGCTTTGCCGGAAAGGCTTTTTATTGTCAGCATGGCGACGAGGTCGTCTATAATCACCCCCTTTATCCGTGGATCCGGAAAATATTGCGGGCTCCCTTATTTATCGCACTCCTGAAATGCCTGCCGGCACCATGGATATACGCCCTCGGTGAAAGGGTCAGCCACTACAACCGCGCACTGACCCGCATTCCCCGCGTACCGGAAAAAGCCGTGGACAAAATGCGGGGTTTTCTTCACCGTAAACTGGAAAACGGTCATGATCTGGCGATCAGCGGGCATGTGCACAGGCCCTGCCTGGAAGAAAAGGACGGAAAAAGCATGGTGATCCTGGGAGACTGGATCCATCACTGCAGTTACGGGATCTGGGATGCATCCGGATTCCGCCTTATCCGGGAATGAGAACAATGAAAATAAGCCGCAGGATATTCATTGTGATACTGTTTGTCCCCCTTATGTTCGCAAGGGGCTACGGGGCCGATACGACGATGGTATACGCCGACCAGCTTAATCATTATTACAGGTTCGGCGGATGGAATCATTTTTCCGCCGTTTACAAAAAGCTTTACGTGAATGCCGGGATCAGGAACAGCAGTTCGGTTTACAGTGAAACGTCAAGGCTGAAGACGCAGACCGATGTGACGGGTGATCTTTTGTACATTTTCTCTCCGCATTTCCGCACGGGATTGACGGCAAAGTACTATCTTTTCCGCGATGGCCAGAGCTCGCACGCCTATGATTATGACCAGTCACGGTTCGGGCTGAAGGGTGAATACCGTGAAGCGCAGTACAAGGTGATGCTAGAGAGCGGATATGCACGTGAAACGCGTCTCGGTATCCGGGATATGGGCTGGTACGGGGGATGGAACTGTCACGGGACCGCCAAGGGCGCTTGTTTTATCCGGTGCTTGACTGGGATTATTCGCAGATGGGTGACCGGCGGAATTATACCTTTGACAATCGCATCTCTTTCCGTGTAAAAAACCGTTCCTCGTTTAAAAATACATTCTCGGCGGGAGTAAAGGCATATAACCGTGAATACTATATCAGCCGGGATGCCGAAACGGAAGAAAGGCTGAACACGACCGCCTATATACGCAACGACCTGTATTACCCCCTGCATGAAAATATTGTCCTGGATTACCGCCTGGACCTTTCCGGCAGCAGTGACGGTCTTCGTTTCCAATATTATGACGAGAAGGAAAGCCGTACACGCCGGTACCTCGGATTGCGGAACGATCTGCGTGTAAAGGCGAAGCTGGGTGCATTCAGAGGGTATGTCGGTTTTTCCAATGATTATCAGCAGAACCGCACCGAGGCGAGCGACCCGGGGATCTCCCTGCCGGCGGATTATATTTTTGATAAAAAAAGCGTGCTCGCACGTTTATCCTGGCGTATTTCCGAAAATGACAGTCTTTTTGTTGATTATCTTGGATCGCTGCTCTATTACGACACGCCGGATACGAACAATTATGACGACCGCGATGAGTTGACCTATTCCGTCTCGCCGGCCTGGCATCACCGGGTGGACAACTATACGCACCTGAGCGTATCGGCGAACATGTTCCTGCACCATTATGTGTACCTGTACCGCCAGCGGTCGGCGCAGAATCACTGGAACCGCGTTTTTTCCCTCAGATCGGAATTGAACACCAATATCCCGAGGCTACTCCGATGGAAAGCCAGACAGGAGATCTATGCCAATTATTTTGTCTATGACCATGAGGATTCCGCCTTTGTGCATGTGCAGAGCATGGTGTTCCGCGGATTAAAGCTTCAGCAGAACCTTCAGTGGTTCCTGCAAGCGGACTGGTTCATCAATGCATATGTGTTTTTCCGTCTGGAGGATAACGGGCTGCTGGACTGGGATAATTTCATCCAGAACCGGACCGATAACAGATATACCCTCAGGATGGAGCTGAAACCGGGCTACAAGGCAAAATACTTCAGTATTGCCGCCGGACCGGTGTATGCTTTCCGCAGAGATTTCCGGTACACAGGTCCTGAAGATCGCGAAGAAAGCTTTCGTTCACGGCGGATAGGGGGCGCCGTGAACTTTAAATATGCGAACAGGGTCAGTTTTCAGTACCGCCTGGAGCAGGTCCGTCAGACCGGCACCGCAAAGACCTATCATCAGTCGGGCACGCTGCGCTTCAACTGGATCTTTTGAAAACAGATCTTCCACGAATTTCACGCCTGCCCCGACGAATGCCGGAGTTGGAAAGATGAACAGTCCGGCATGAAACACCGGGGCCGTTGATCGATTGGGAACTTTTTTGTCTTCCGGCTGGAAATTCAGTTTCGGCTGATTGGGATTCTGGACCTCCCTGATCTCCCGAAATGCTGTTCATAGCGGGAGATATTGGTGGTGAGCGTTTTCATCAGCGCCTTGGCATGCTGTGGCGAAAGGATAAGGCGTGACACGACGTTCGCTTTCGGAAGGCCGGGAAGCATCTGGCAGAAATCGAGAATGAACTCGCTGGGACTGTGCGTTACGATCTGAAGATTTGCGTACTTTCCCTCGGCAGTTTTTTCATTGATATTGATCTCAATGCTGCGTTTGGGATTTTCTTTGTCATTTTTCATCTTCGTTATCTTCTTCTTCGAAGTTAAACACGGAATAGTCCTCTTCTTCGTCTGAATTGGACTCCATGTCAGCGATAAACTCATCTTCAATGGATATCATGTTGTCATCGAGAAAATCCTGGGGATTGTTGTTCTCCACATCGGCAATGTCATGCTCATCATCCATTTCATTGCTTTCATACTTCAGGAAATCATTCCCGAAAAGCGAAGTGTCAAAAAAATCGACATTATCCACAATACCCTGTTCTACAATGTATTCTAAAAAGTCAATATATTCTTCAGACTTTAAGTTCGTTTTACAATGCGGGCAGTACAAACGTTTTCTCAACTGCTGCTTATTCAGGGGCTCACCGCATCTCGGACAAAGTAATTCGTTAAATGAACTCAAAATAAACCTCTTTTCAAATTTTGGAAAAGATAAGCGTAAGTTTTTCACTATGCAAGTTAAAAATTCAGGTGAAAAAAACCGTGTTCTTGCTGATGACAAAAGAGCCCTGTTTCAGGCGTTCAGCGCATCATTTTATTAAAAGTGCATTCTGTAAAAGGTAATAGTATATCACAATCTTTATCCACATAAAAATTGCCGGTTTGCCACCCCTTTTGCAGGATACGCGGGGATATTGTTTTCGCTCACCGCAATGATCCCGCCGGCGAAAGGATTTCTGTTTTAAAACACCTTCCGGTTCCTTATATTATTTTCAATTAAAAAATAAGGATCAACAATGAAGAAAATATTGCTCTCACTGCTAAGTATATTCATTTTTGCTGCCTGCGGCGATATTCCCGTGAGACCGGCGGAAGCATTTGTCAATGAGGTTCGCGCAGAGGTATGCCCCGACAGAAGGGTAAATATCTTTGACGTGGAATTCGAACAAAAAGGGAAAACGGTGATCCTCCGGGGAGAGATGAACAGCGAGCGGGGTATGGACAGCCTGGTAACACGCCTGGAGCGCGAGGGATACACGGTTGCGAATACCATTCAGCTTCTGCCGGATCATGACGCCCTGGACAGAAAGGTGTACGGAGTGATCAACCGCGCAGTCGTTAATATCAGAGTGGAGCCTTCCTCACGGAGCGAAATGGCCACACAGGCGGTTCTGGGGCATCCCCTCCGCGTTTACAAGGAGGAAGGGGGGAGATATTATGTCCAGACCCCCGACGGTTATCTCGGCTGGCTCGGAGGCGGCGCATTTGCCGCCATGACGGAAGAGGAATTCAACGCCTGGCGGAACAGCGAAACAATGATCTACCTGAAAGACAACGGATATATTTATCAAGAGGCGTCGGAAAATTCGGACCGCATCGGAGACATTACCGCCACAAGCCTGGTGAGGATCGTCGGAGCGGAGCACGGTTTTGTAAAAGTCGCCTATCCTGATGGCCGGACCGGCTATATTGACCGTTCATACAGGTGAACCTTTTGAAGCCTGGAGCGCTTCCGTTCAGCCTGAGGTCGAAAGCATCATTGCCCTTGCAAAGAGCTATATGGGGCGTTCCTATCTCTGGGGGGAACCTCCACGAAGATGATGGACTGTTCCGGGTTTACGCGTATTGTCATGATGATACACGGCATTTATCTTCCGCGAGACGCTTCCCAGCAGGCATTGGTGGGAAAAACCGTTGCGGAAGGCAGGAAGAGATCCAAAAACTTAAACCGGGAGACCTGCTTTTCTTCGGACGCCGGCGGGAAGACGGTAGCAAGCGTGTGACCCATGTGGGACTGTATATCGGGGATGACCGGTTCATCCATGAATCCGGCACCGTATTCATTCAGAGCCTGAATCCGGAACACGAAAATTACAGCAAATACCGTCACGATCAGTTCTTACATGCAAAGGACGTGATCCATCATGTCGGCGAATACGGTGTTCAGCACATTCTGGATAATCCGATGTTTTCAGAGAAGCGATCATCGGAATGATGCGGTAAAAAAAACATGTTCATAAAAAAATGTACGGAGCGTTACGCTCCGTACATGTATTACCCCGTTTTTTTATATTCAGCCTGCTGCAGGGAAAGCGCCGGGATCCCGGACCTAGAATTCCTCGCCGCCGTCAATGTCGAACCCCTCATCATCAAAACCTTCGCCGCCCCGCTGCTTCTTATCCCGGTAATTGTTGATCTTCAGGGATAAATTCAGCGAAATCATGGGAGACTGACGTTCAAATACGGAGGTGGTTTTGTAATCGGGGGTGCTGACAACACGTTCATATTTGCCGGTCCCGAAGATATCGCGGACCTGCAGGGTGGCCGAGAGTTTATCATTGAAGAACTCCTGGCGCAGGGCAAGGTCCGTCATCAGTCCTCCGGACCGCGTACCCTGGGCGGTTGCGCTTCTGCTGCGGTAATGCAGGCCGAACTGGAAACGGGTGTTTTCCTTTATGACAAAAGTGTTCCGGAGCCGGCCACCGTAGTTGGTGCTCGTCTCGTGAAAATCTTCACCGTACAATTCGCCGGACACCCGGTAATGATACAGGCTTGTGCTGAGATTCAGCATCCACCACTTGTACAGGTTCAGATTGCCGGAAAGCTCCATGCCCAGCGACCTGTCCTGACCGACGTTCTCGTAGGTATTCAGGATAACATCACCGGAGTATACCGTCTGGATGCGCTCGATCTTGTCGTGGGTCTTTTTATAGTAGGCGTCAAGCGAGACGAAACTTTTCCCGAAGCGCTTCTGTACGCTGAAGTCATAGGAATCGCTCATTTCCGGGACAAGGTCCGGGTTTCCGATGCGGATGTTGTAGGCGTCCCACCAAGTGTAAAAAGGTTCAAGCTGCCAGCCGCGGGGACGTGAGATACGGCGGGTGTAGCTGGCCATCAGCTGGATATCCGCAGGCAGCTGATAGGATGCGTGGAGGGTCGGGAAAAGGTGCAGACGGTCAAGCACGAAAGCGGAATCCTGTGCGGAGCTGTTGATCTCACGATAGGTATATTCCGCCCGCAATCCCGGCTGAAAGCCGAAACGGCCGATCTCACCGGAAAAAAGGGAATAAAAGGAGATGCGGTTCTGTTTTGAACGGGCCAGGTAGCTGAAATCATCCTGAAGATCGAATGCTCCGGTGCCCGTATTCAGATAATAGACATTGTTCTTATCTTCCTTCCAGTTGAAACGGCCGTTGAATCCTGCTTCGAACATGTTGTTTTCACCCAGCGGCAGCATGTACTCCACTTCCGTGCGGATGCTGTTCGACGGACCTCTCTCTTCGGTCTTCTGTCCTTCTGTCGTGTCTCCCGCTGCATTCTCAAGATAGGTATAGGAGAACTCATCCGAGTTCCAGCGGTAATAGGAAGTATTGATCTTTATCTGATGGACGCGGGAAGCACCGTTCGCACCGTTTCCGGACCTTTTATCGCCGGAAGCGTTTGCTTTGCCGTTTGTGTCGTTGAACTTATGCGTGTAGTCAAGATTGGCGCCGCTTCTTCCGCCGCCGCGTTCACTGATATCGTAACTGTTGTAAAATTCCGTATCATAAGGGGTTCCCTGGAGCGGGTCCATATAACCAATATTATAGGTGTTCCCGGAATTGCTCTGCGAACTCCGCGTACCGTAATAGAAACTCAAGCCCAGAACGTCGTTCTTGCTGATGAACCAGTCCAGACCTCCGCGTATCCCGTAGCCGCCGCGCAGATGCTCGCGGCTGCCCTCTGAGTCATAGATCGCGGTGGTATCCGTATAGTATAATTCGCGCACCACATGTGATTCGCCCGAGAAATTGCGGCGCCGGTAATCCACCGATGCAAAGGCGTTTATTTTCTCCCCGTATAATTCAGCAGAACGCTGCCGCCCAGGTTGTTCGTTCCGGCGTTCAGTTCGGCGATGCCGTTGATACCCAGCCGCTTGTCGCGCCGGGTGACGAGATTGATGATCCCGGCCCCGCCCTCCGCCTCATACTTGGCGGAAGCATTGGTCATGATCTCAATGTTCTCGATCGAGCTTGCCGGAATACTCTCCAGTGCATCCTGAGGTTCAAGCACGGAGGGCCGGCCGTCGATCATTACGGTAAAATTTTCACTTCCCCGCAGGGACACGTTCCCCTCAATGTCGACGTCCACAGAGGCGACGTTTTCCAGAATGTCAACGGCGGTGCCGCCCTTGGCGCTCAGGAACTGCTGGGCGTCCACGATACGTTTGTCGATCCGGTAGGTAACCGCGGGTTTTTCCGCAGAGACGATAACATCCTCCATCTCAAGCGCCGCGGATTCAAGCATGATATTCCCGATCTGTATTTTTTGCTCCCTGTCCCTTATCACGACATCGGGAACGGTTTTCCGTTCGTAACCCATATAGCTGACGACAAGATTATAGCTTCCCCGGGGATATTGAAAATACGGAAACTTCCGTCCACCCCGGTCATGGTCCCCGTGACCACCTCGTCATCCGGAATATTGTGTAATGCGACATTTGCAAATTCAAGAGGACTGTCCGTTTCGGCGTCTTTCACATGACCGGTTACCGTAGCTGCAAATACGGCACCGCTCACGAGTGTCAGGAAGAGGATCATCAGACTTTTTTTCATGCTAAACCTTTGATGTACTTTTCTGTATTCTTGATGATTTGACACAGCCGCCGGGGAAAAGTTAACAAATAATGTATTCAGACAGAGGCAATGGAGTGTTTTTCAATGTCTTTAAAATAACTGACCGTCCCGACTTTCAATTCCATGGTCGCCTCGTCGTCGCAGACGATCATGCCGTGCGGATGCAACTGGAGGGCGGATGCCGTCCACATGTGGTTAACACCTTCTTCGACCACATGTTTCAGTGCGCGGGCCTTTTTATATCCGTTGACCAGAATGAGGACTTCACCGGCATCCATTACCGTACCGATCCCGACGGTCAGCGCCTGTTTCGGCACTTTGTTGACATCATTGTCAAAAAATCGGGAGTTGGCCAGGATCGTGTCATAGGTCAGGGACTTCACACGGGTCCGCGACTGCAGGGAAGAGCCGGGTTCATTAAAGGCGATATGTCCGTCCGGTCCGATACCTCCGAGGAAAAGCCGGATGCCCCCCGCAGCCCGGATCTTCTTTTCGTAATTTTCGCATTCTTGCTTCGGGTCTTTTGCGTTCCCGTCGGGGATATTGATATTTTCCGGACGGATGTCGATATGCCTGAAAAAATGGTGATGCATAAAATAATGGTAGCTTTCGGGATGTTCTTCCGAAAGCCCGATATATTCATCCATGTTGAACGAAACAACATGCTTGAAAGAGATCTCTTTTGCCTGATGCAGGGAGATCAGTTCACGGTATACTCCCAGGGGGGAGGATCCGGTAGGCAGACCCAGCACAAAAGGACGGTCTTCCGAAGGCTGGAATTCCCGGATACGCCGAACGATATGCCTTGCGGCAAACATGCTCATTTTATCATAGTTCTCCAGAATGACGATACGCATTCGATCACCTCACATCTTCAACACTGCTATTCTCAAAATGCATCCAAAAATAGTACGGAGAAAGGAAAATAAAAACAATTATTTATAAGTACGATATACCGCTCTGAAGCCGTTGAATTGTTGAGGTGTCGAGGTGTCGAGGTGTCGAGGTGTTGAGACGAAGAGACAAAATGTACATCGTCATGCTGAACGAGGTTCAGCATCCCCACTGTCTGACGACGGAATCCCGTTTAGCGTTTAGAGAGCATGAATACCTTGCAGCCCTGAACCGTCATCTGACGGATCATTTATTTCCGGCGGATGTGATTTTACAATTGTATTAATCGGAAGCATATTATATCTTTCAGCATAAAAAAATCAGGTGATGCGATGGATAAGACGACGGAAAAAATATTAAATATTTTTAAGGAAATTTCACAGATCCCCCGTGAATCCAAGCACGAGGAAAAGATCTCCGCGTGGCTGGTCAAATGGGCGGAAAAGCACGGTTTATACGTGGAGACGGATGAAGTGATGAACGTGCTCATCCGTGTTCCCGCAACGCCGGGTTTTGAGGACCGTCCTGTGGTCGTACTGCAGGGCCATATGGATATGGTCTGTGAGAAAGCGGAGGGTTCCGTGCATGATTTCAGCAGGGATCCCATTACCTTCATTTACGACGGGGACTGGCTGCATGCCGACAAGACCACGCTCGGGGCCGATAACGGGGTTGCCCTTGCCTATGCACTGGCCGTGGTGGAACTTGAGATTGCGCATCCCGAACTGGAACTTCTCTTTACCGTGGATGAAGAAACGGGGCTTACCGGTGCCAGTGCGCTGAAACCCGGCACGCTGAAGGGAAAGATCCTTCTGAACCTGGACTCGGATGACGAGGGTATTTTCACGATCGGCTGCTGCGGCGGTGTGGACACGAAGATATGGTTTCCCCTGAATTACGAATCTCTGCGTAAAGATGACAAGATATATGATCTGACGATCAGCGGTTGTCTCGGAGGGCACAGCGGGACGGATATCGTGAAACACCGGGCAAATGCGAACAAGCTTCTTGTCAGAACGCTTTGGTCGCTGCATGAAGCGCTGCCCCTGCGTTTGATCAGTATGAGCGGCGGAACGGCGCACAACGCTATCCCCCGTGATGCGGCGGCAAAGATCGCCATCCCCTCCGACGCGGAAGAAGCGGCGGCAACAATCCTGAACAGTATGGTGGAGACCTTCAGGAACGAGTATAAGACGGTTGAAAAGAACATACGCGGGAATATGAAAAGCTCCGGAAAAGAAAAACACGGGATCAGCGGAGTACTGGCCGAACGGATCCTCCGTTTTATGTTCGCTTTTCCCAGCGGCATCGAAGAACTTGATCCTTCCGTTTACAGCGGGAATAAACTGATCGCGGAAACGTCGAATAACCTTGCCGTCATCCGCACGGAGGACAATGCCGTCCGCATTCTCTCCAGTCAGCGCAGCCAGGTCATGTCCGCCCGCGACATGCTGACCCGGAAGATCGAGATACTGGCCTATCTGGCCGGAGCGGAATGTAAAAGCGGGAACGGCTATTCCTCATGGCAGCCGGACTGGGATTCAAAACTTCTGGCCAAATCCAAAGCGGTCTACCGGGCACATTTCGGGAAAGAACCCAAGGTGAATGTGGTTCACGGAGGACTGGAATGCGGCGTACTGGGCGCAAAACATGAGGGAATGGACATGATCTCGTTCGGGCCCACCATTGAGAACGCCCATTCTCCCGATGAGCAGCTCTACGTTCCCTCCGTAAGGAAAGTGTGGGAGTTCCTGACGGAACTTCTGAAAACCCTGAAATAAAAACATAAAGGCCTGTCATGTCCATTTCACGCGAAGAAGTCAGACATATCGCCTCCCTGGCACGCCTGAAGCTGAGTGAAGAAGAGATCACGCTATATACGAAACAGCTGAGTGACATTATCAGATATGTTGATCAGCTGAAAGAACTTGATGTTGAGAATGTAAAGCCCATGAGCCATGTGCTGGACATGGTCAACGTTATGCGTGAAGACAAGGCACTGCCGTCATTGAGCCGGGAAGAGGTGTTCCGCAATGCGCCGGATCACGATAACGAACATTTTAACGTTCCGAAGGTAATTAAGGATAAGGGATTTTCATGACCACATATAAGAACGACCCGGGCTCGACGCGCTATATCTTTGTGACCGGCGGCGTTATCTCCGGCCTGGGAAAAGGCATTACCTCCGCCTCCATCGGCTACCTGCTGAAACAGGCCGGATACCGTGTCATCATTCAGAAATTCGACCCCTACCTGAACGTAGACCCGGGCACCATGAGCCCTATTCAGCACGGCGAGGTCTATGTCACCGATGACGGCGCCGAAACGGATCTCGATCTCGGGCATTATGAACGTTTTCTGGATACCAACATGTCACAATTGAACAATGCCACTGCGGGGCAGATATACAGCAGTGTGCTGGAAGCGGAACGCCGCGGGGAGTATCTGGGCAGGACGGTGCAGATCATCCCGCATGTGACCAATGAGATCATGCGGCGCTTTACCCATATTCTTGATAAAAAAGAATATGACATCGTCATAACAGAAGTCGGCGGCACGGTCGGAGACATTGAAAGCCTCCCTTTTCTTGAGGCCATCCGGCAATTTGAAAATCAGCTGGATCATCACGAATACATGAACATTCACGTTACCTTACTTCCTTATGTGGATTCTTCCGAGGAGATCAAGACCAAACCCACACAGCATTCCGTGCAGAAGCTGCGCGAAATCGGTTTGACGCCGGACATGATCATGTGCCGGAGCGGGAAGGCGGGTCTGGATAACGCCGCAAGGGCAAAGATCGCACTTTTTTGCAATGTGCGCTCCTATGGGGTGATCGATATGCCGGATGCCGAAACGATCTATGAGGTCCCTCTGATATTCAAAAGGCAGGACGTCTACCAGACCCTTGCGGGTCATCTTGAACTGGGGAACCGCCACAATCCTTCGCTCACGGACCTGCGTTCCATGGTTCTGCGCATCAAGGATCCGAAATATTCCGTCAATGTAGGTATTGTCGGCAAATATACCGGGATGAAAGATTCCTATAAAAGTATCATGGAGTCCTTCATCCATGCCGGTGCGGAAAACAACACCCGGGTGAATCTTTTGTGGATCGATGCGGAGGAACTGGAAAATCACGCCCCGCAGGAATTAAAGGAAAGACTGGAAGTCCTGGACGGTCTGCTGGTGCCGGGCGGATTCGGCAAACGCGGCATAGAAGGCAAGATCGTCGCGGCGCAGTATGCCCGGGAGCACAGGATCCCCTTTTTCGGTATTTGTCTGGGCATGCAAATAGGGGTCATAGAATTTGCGCGCAATGTTCTGGGGCTGAAAAATGCGGACAGCACCGAGTTTCATCCCGATACCGGCGAGCCGGTCATCGATATGATGGAAGCACAGAAAAAGATCACAGACCTGGGCGGCACGATGCGGCTGGGCGCTTTCGACTGCGAGCTCACAGCACAGAGTGTTGCGGCGGAAGCGTACGGGAACGAAAAAAGGATATCCGAACGTCACCGTCACCGCTACGAGGTCAACAACCGGTACCGCGAGGCTTTGCAGAACGGGGGGATGAAGATCGCGGGCATCAACCGAACCTATGATCTTGTGGAATGCGTGGAGATACCGGAGCATCCCTGGTACGTGGGGGTACAGTTCCATCCCGAGCTGAAATCACGCATTGCAAAAGCGCATCCTCTATTCCGTGAATTCGTAGCGGCAATTTTGAAAAGAAAAGGATATGAATGACTCCCCTGGATACGGAACTTCGCCTGAAAATGCGTGATGTGAAACTGATCGCGACGGATGTTGACGGTGTGCTGACCGACGGGTCGTTCTACATCGGCCGGGGACTGGAAATGAAACGCTTTCATTCCAATGACGGGCTTGCTTTTGTCCTGCTCCGCCTTATCGATTTTCCGGTCGCGGTCATCTCGGGCCGTTATTCGGAGGCCACCCTGGCACGGACCCGGGCTCTGCAGATACCGGATGAACTTGTTTTCCAGACCAAATATGCCAAGATCGAAGCCTATGAAGCACTGAAGTCACATTTTCACCTGGAAGACCGTCATATCGCCTACATCGGTGATGACTATATTGACGAACCTGTTCTGAAACGCTGCGGTACGGCCTTTGCTCCCGCAAATGCCATTGCGGAGATCAAGAGCGTGGCCGACTATGTTACGGAAACGCCGGGCGGTCACGGCGCATTCCGTGAGATGGTGGACAGGATACTGCATGCGCAGGACCGGATGCAGACAGCCCTGCAAAAATTACAGGGATTGTATTGAGTTCAATGAAACACCTCCTTTATTTACTACCTGCCGCCCTGCTGTTTTTTTCCTGCGCGGAAACCGGCGATTACGGCGAGCTGCCGGAAGGGCGCATTCCCGATCAGGAAATCTGGGATACTCACGTAACGGTAAGCCGCTCCGGTGAAGTAAGTTCCAGAATCTATGCTGCGCATCTTGTGAAGTTTGAAGACACGAAGGATATGTATATCCGTGACAGCATGCGCATCGATTTCTATAAAGACGGAAAACACACCTCATACCTGACCGCGGACAGCGGACGGGTTAACGAAAGAAGAGAGAATATTGTTGCGGTGGGGAATGTCGTCATGGTGTCCGACAGCGGATTCACGGCGTATACGGACAGCCTCTTCTGGATCAACGACAGCAATAAGGTTTATACGAACAGTGCGATCCAGATATATTCCGAAAAGGACACGCTGTACGGGACGGACTTTGTAAGTGACACGAAATTTGAGAACTGGACGATCTACAATCCCCTGGGGAAAACCTCCCGCCGCCTGGATCAGTAGTTCGATCCGCAGCGGGTATCGTATGCGGGTATTGTGCCGGTCACATTTTCTCCTTCGCGCTTTGCAAACACGTACATTCTCGTTATATTTCTCCTGAGGAGAAAATGATGGCGACCTTAAGAACGGAAAAACTGGTAAAGGTCTACAGCCGGAGAAGGGTCGTAAATGCAGTCGATCTGGAAGCGAAGACCGGAGAGATCGTTGGTCTTCTGGGGCCGAACGGTGCAGGAAAGACCACCACTTTTTATATGATCACGGGTATGATACGCCCCCGTTCCGGACATATCTACTTGGACGGGGAGGATATCACCGCACTGCCCATGTATAAACGTGCCCGGATGGGGATTGGCTACCTTCCCCAGGAAGCCTCCGTTTTCCGGAAATTGTCCGTGGAGGACAATCTGCGGCTTGTACTGGAAATGTTCTATAAAGACCGGCAATGGATCCGGAAAAAGATCGATACGCTGGTCAAAGAATTCAAACTGGAAAAAGTACGGAAAAACAAAGGATTTTCGCTCAGCGGGGGAGAGCGCAGGCGGACGGAGATCGCAAGGGCCCTTGCCACGGATCCGAAGTTCATTCTTCTGGATGAACCTTTTGCCGGGATCGATCCGATCGCCGTGGAAGATATTCAGGAGATGGTGGTGGCCCTGAAGAAAAGAGGCATCGGGGTGATCATTACGGACCACAATGTTCATGAGACCCTGTCCATCACCGATCATTCCTACCTTCTCTATCAGGGATCGGTACTGAAGGCGGGCAGTGCGGAATTTCTGGCAAATGATCCCGAAGCGCGCCGCCTCTATCTTGGTGCGAAGTTCAAGCTCGACCGTTAACAATGAAACAGCAGTTAACACAAAAACAAACACAGAAACTTGCGCCCATGCAGTTGATGCTGGCCCGGCTTTCGCAACTGGGTCAGATGGACCTTGAGCGGGCTGTGGTGCGGGAGGTGGAAAAGAACCCGCTGCTGGAAATAGAAGGGGAGGATCGTGAGGACCCGGAGCCGCGGCCGGCGGAAGACAATCCCGGTCCTGATCTTCAGGGGGAAGGGTTCACGCCATCCCGCTACTCCGGAAAGGGCGTTGACATCAGTGATATCCAGCAGGCGGATGAACCGGATTTCTTTGACCGTCTGCTGATCCAGGTCCGTGAGTCGGGGCTGCGCGACAAGGATCTCCGGCTTGCCGAGGAAATTATCGGAAGCCTGGATGAGAACGGTTTTCTGCGGGACATTCCCCTTGAGAACATTGCCTATAAACTGTCCGTTCCCTATGAGCATGCGGAAGAGGTCCTGCGGCGGATCCAGGAGACGGGACCGCCGGGTATCGCGGCGCGGGACCTCAGAGAATGCATGCTCCTGCAGCTGCGTGAGCAGAATGAGGAACCCTTTGTCATTCGCATCATTGAAGATCATTACCATGATCTTACTGCAGGCCGTTACGGAAAGATACGGGAAGCACTGGACCTCAGCGAGAGCGACATGCAGTATGCGCGTGAACAGATCGGCCGGCTGAATCCCAAGCCGGCGGCGGGCCACAGGGAATATCTGAAAAAAAGCATTATCCCGGATGTGGTACTGCAGAAGAAGGACGGGCATTTTTATGTTGCGCTGAACGAATCGGATACGCCGGGCGTGCGCCTGTCGCCGACCTATCTGAAGATGCTGGGAAGGTTTGACCTTGACCGGGGCGCAAGGCGCTATCTTGAAAGTCACAAACAGGCGGCGACGCTGTTCATGCAGGCGATAGAACAGCGGAAACGGTCCATTCTCGCCGTTGCCCGCTCCATTGTAAAACGTCAGCGGGAGTTCCTGCTGAACCGGCGCGAATACCCCCTGCCGATGATCATGAAAGATGTTGCCGGAGATACGGGGCTGGACATTTCCACCGTGTCCCGCATCGCGAACGGAAAGTATATGCAGACACCGGACGGGATATATGAACTGAAATACTTTTTCAGCGAAAGGGCGGGACGCCGTGACAACGTGAGTTCGTCAACACGGGACCTGGAAAGGGACCTGTTAAAGATCGTGGAAAAGGAGAACAAAAGCGACCCGCTCAGCGACGAGCAATTGCGTGAAGCCCTGATCCGGAAAGGATATCATATTGCACGCCGCACCGTAGCGAAGTACCGGGAAAAGCTCGGGATCCCCGCTTCGGGGAAGCGGCGGAAACCATAAAAGGAAGCACATGGAAAAAATATTAAGTACCACCATCCTCGGGGTCCACCGCAACGGAAAAGCCGCCATTGCCGGCGACGGCCAGGTGACCCTCGGCAACACCGTAATGCGTTCCCAGACCGTGAAGGTCCGGAAACTGTACAACAACAAGATCCTTGCAGGATTTGCCGGTGCCTCGGCGGATGCGTTCAGCCTCTTTGAAAAATTTGAGAATAAGATCAAGGAATACAAGGGCGATCTGACACGGGCGGCCGTGGAAATGACCAAGGAATGGCGCCGCGACAAATACCTGCAGAAGCTGGAGGCCCTGCTGATCGTGATGGACAACGACAACGGTTACGTTCTGAGCGGTTCGGGCGATGTGATCGATTCCGACGATCACCTGTACGCGATCGGATCCGGCGGACCGTACGCACTGGCCGCAGCGCGGGCGCTTATGCACAATACCCGCCTGAATGCAAAAGCGATCGCAGAGAAAGTCTCAGGATCGCCTCATCAATATGCATCTACACGAATGAAAATATCACCGTTATGGAGCTTGACGAATGAAAGCATTAACACCCAAAGAGATCGTAAAAGAACTGGACCGCTTTGTTATCGGTCAGGACAAGGCAAAACGTTCCGTGGCCATTGCCCTCCGGAACCGCTGGCGCCGTCAGCAGGCGGATGAAAGGATCCGCAATGAGATCCTGCCCAACAATATCATCATGATCGGACCCACCGGAGTGGGCAAAACCGAAATAGCCCGCCGTCTGGCCGCACTGGCGCAGTCACCCTTTATTAAAGTGGAAGCCACAAAATTCACCGAGGTCGGTTATGTGGGCAGGGACGTTGAGTCCATCGTCCGCGACCTGACCTATATGGCGGTGGACATGGTGGAGAAAGAGCAGGAGGAACGGGTGCGACAGCGTGCGGAAGAGCTGGCGGATGAACGCCTCATGGACCTGCTTTTCCCGGTTGAGTCAAAAGAAAAACTTGACGAGGAAGAGCACGAAAGGATCAACAAGACCCGCGACCGCCTGCGCGTCATGTATGAAGAGGGGAAATTCGAGGAACGTTATGTGGAGATCGATGCACCGGTGAAAAAACCGAATATTTCCGGCATCTCGGTCCTGGGTCCCGGAGACGGCGGCCTGGGCGGGGACATGATGGACAACCCCGGGGAATTCATCAATGAAGCCATGAGCTCGCTGCTGGGAAAAAAGAAAACGAAAAAACAGAAAATGAAAGTGCCGGAAGCGCGCAAGATCCTTGTAGAAGAGGAATCCCAGAAACTGATCGACCGGAACAAGGTGATCGAAGAAGCAATGGACCGCGTTCAGCATCACGGCATCGTCTTTGTGGACGAGATCGATAAGATCGCGATCAGCAGTGAAGGCAAAGGAGGGGCCGACGTCAGCCGCCAGGGCGTTCAGCGCGACCTGCTTCCCATCGTGGAAGGAAGTACGGTAAAGACACGCTATGGCTTTGTCAAGACCGATCATATTCTCTTTATTGCATCCGGGGCCTTCAATGTCAGCAAGCCTTCGGACCTTATTCCGGAACTGCAGGGCCGTTTTCCCATCCGGGTGGAACTGGACAGCCTGACGACAGAGGATTTCGTGAATATCCTTACCCATCCCCAGAATGCGCTGATCAAACAGTATCAGGCCCTGCTTCATTCGGAGGATGTGGACCTTGTCTTTGAAAAAACGGCAATCCGGGAGATCGCGCAGAAGGCGACAGAAGTCAATGACAAAACGGAAAATATCGGCGCGCGGCGTCTGCACACCATCATGACGCAGATACTCGACGATATTATGTACAATGCGCCCGACGAAAGAAAAAAGATCGTCATTACGCCGGAGAACGTCCGTGAATCCCTGGAATCGATCGTCACGGATGATGATCTCAGCAGGTATATATTATAATGATGTTAAGAGACCTACGTCTGAAAATGTGGATCGGCCGGCTGCGGAAAAAGAAGAAGATTCTCTATTTCCCACGGCCGGTAAGCCTGCAGCACCAGCTGAGGGGTGTGAAGAAGGTCTGCATCTGCATGCCGGCCGGACATGAACCTTTTTATGATGCACGGGCCTGTTTGCTGGATGTAGACAGAAAATACCTGGATATCACGCTGGTCCTGGACAAGGCCCATGAACTGCTGGCTGAACATTCCGGCAGGGTCGTTACCTATCCCCGTGAGCTGAAGAAACCTTTTCCGGTGCATGAAGAGCAGCTGAAAGATATTCCCGCAGACCATGATATCGCGATCGACCTTTCTCCCCGGCCGACGGCGCTGACGGCCTACATTACCGGAACACGCGGAAAAAAAATGACGATAGGCACAAAGAGCAGGGATTTCGATCCTTTCTATACCGTGTTGATAAAGCCCTCGGAAGATTACCGGCATTCCGTGATGACCATGCTTTCCGTGGCAGGGCTGTTAACACCGTAACGCGGCGCTAAGACAGCCGCATGCCGCTTCATTCCCTGTCGTCTTTCAGGCCGGCAACGGTCTTGATCTTTTCTATTTCTTCGTTATTGAGTTTTTTCCATTTCCCGGGCGGGAGATCGTTGGCGGTGATACCCGCAAAAAAGTTGCGGTGCAGGCGGAAGACCCGGGTATCGTAGTGACGGAAGATCCGCTTCACTTCGCGCTTTTTCCCTTCGCACAGAATGACGCGGAAATGGGTGCGTTTACGGTTGAGGGCTTCCGCGGTTCCCTGCACGCGTTCTCCCTTGTCTTCCAGGATGATCCCTTCGGGCAGTTCCTCTTCCAGAGCGCCCGAGGGAGGGCGGCGCAGGAGCACCTCATATTCTTTTTCCACCTCATGGCCCGGATGTGTCAGGCGGTAATTCATATCGCCGTCATCCGTGAAAAGGAGGATCCCGGTGGAATCCTTGTCCAGACGGCCGACCGGCATCACATGAAGCACGTTCGGAAGCAGCTGCATGACGGTCTGGGAATGATGGGGATCCTTGCGGCTGGTAATGAAACCCGGAGGCTTGTGCATTTTTATATACGTATATTGTTTTTTCAGACTTACCGGTTCCCCGTCGACCAGGACCTCTGATCGTGCGGGATCGATACGCGCGCCGGGATTGTTGACCGTTTCCCCGTCCACCCGGACACGGCCCTGAAAGATGATCTCATCGCATTTCCGCCGTGAATCCACGCCGCAATGGGCTAAAAATTTATTGAGTCTCATGAGCGGTACTTCTTTTTGATGATAACAGATGCATACGGAGTTCCATGAACAGGTTTGCCAGCGATAAAGGGATATATGCATTCCTGTTGATATCATCAAGCGTTCTTTCAATAAAACGTATCATCTCGCAATGCGGGAAATCCGGATAAAATTCGGCAAAGCGCCGTATCTCACGGGAAAGGTGGGGATTGATAAGCTGTGCTTCCGCTTCGGGCTGCGAGGAGGTCAGCTGGGTGTCTCGGAGCCAGAAAATGATGAAACGCAGGTAATTCCTGAATTCGGACGGGTCATCCTTCGCGATCTTTGAGAAGTGCTCCGTAAGCGTGTACAGGTCGGCATTTGTGACACGCCGGTCATTGATCTTTGAACCCATCAGGATGCGCCAGAAATCAAGGATCATCGTGTCGATATCGGAAAAATCCGTTTCGGTAAGATCCTTTGCCTGCTTTACATTCCCCCCGCTGAGCCGTGCGATCCGCAGTGCGTCCGTTTTATTCCGGCCTTTCTCGACCATATGGTCCGCGATCTTCGTATCCGGGATGGGATTGAAGCGAACGGTCTGGCAGCGGGAAGCGATCGTGGGAGGCAAAGGATCCACCGACTCGGCGGTCAGGATGAACGTCGTCCCGCGCGGAGGTTCCTCGAGCACCTTCAGCAGTGCACTGTAAGCCTCCCGGGTTGCCCGTTCGACCCGCTGGATAAGAATGATCTGGCGACCCTTTTCTGCCTGTCCCATGGCGAGTTTTCTTTTCAGTTCCCGTATCGAGCTGATCAGGATATTATTGGCTTTCGGGATATTCATCTGATAGTAGGGATCGAGGCTGAGTTTTTGTTCTTCCCGGGTGATCAGCCCAATGTCATCATCACGGAGGCCGGCGAAAGGATCGTTCTCGGAAGGATTTTTGGAACGCGGGAGGGCATGGATAAAATGAAAATTCGGATGATTCAGATGCCGTAATTTTGCACAGGCAGGGCACTGACCGCAGGCGGCTCCGTCCCGGGGATCCCCGCACAGGAACATGGCCGCGACATTCATCGCCATGGCTGTTTTCCCGCTCCCTTCGGGGCCTGTAAAAAGGTAGGCGGACCCGATGCGTTTTTTTCCGTTCAAGGCGCGGAAACGTTCCGCGATTTGTTCCTGACCGATCAGTTCAAAGATCATGATGTCCTCAGCAGTTCTTCGGCAGTGCGCAGACTGGCCTCTGTCGTTTTTTTCCCTCCGAGGAGCGCGGCGATCTCTTTCACGCGGGCCGAACTGCTGAGCTCACGGATATCGGCGAACGTCCGTTCGTCCCTGCTGAATTTGTCAACGCGGTAATGCCGGTCCCCCAGTGCGGCGATCTGAGGGAGATGGGTGATGCAGAGGATCTGATGATGTTCGGAAAGTTCACGGATCTGTTCCCCCACCACATGAGCGACGCGGCCGCTGATGCCGGCATCGATCTCATCGAATATCAGTGTGGGTGTTTCGTCATGCCGGGCGAGCACGGTCTTGACGGCCAGCATGATGCGGCTGATCTCACCGCCGGAAGCGATCTTTACCAGCGGCTTGTAATCTTCACCCGGATTCGTGATAATGCGGAATTCTGCTTCGTCGATGCCGTTGATACCCGGTTCCACCTTTTCCCTCCGAAGGGGATATGGCATTCGCCGTCCGTGGTTTTCTGATGCAGTTCCACTTTGAATTTCGCATTTTTCATTCCCAGTAGCCGGAGCCGCGCCTCCACTTTTTCACTAAAATCCTCCACCGGTCTTTTTCAGCGCCTTATGGAAGGCCGCTGCCTTCACCGTCAGATCGCTGCGTGCCTCCTCCAGGGAGGTCGCAAGGGATTTGAGGCGGGTATCGTAGTCGGCTTCCGACTGCATTTCTTCTTTCAGCTGCCGGTAATATTCACATAATTCGTCATAGTTCATATTGTGTTTTCGCATCTGGTAATTGATCGCCCCCACGCGCTCCTGCAGTTCCGTCAGTTTCTGAGGGTCATGCTCAAGGTCATCGCGGTACATCGCCATGCTGCGCCCCACTTCGGTCAGTGAGATCAGGGCGTTCTGCAGTTCACGGGCGTTGTCCTGAAGATCGTTGTCGACCTGAAGGATGTCCTGCAAGGTTTTTTTGAGGGCTTCTATCTGATGGCTGATTGCGTTCTCATCTTCATAGAGCGCCCGGGCAAGCTGGTCGGACGCAGCCGCGAGGCGGTTACTGTTTTCCAGGATCTGCAGTTCGTGCTGCATCTTCTCCAGTTCGTCTTTTTCGGGTTTGACGGTGTCGAGCTCCTGAAAATGGAATTCCCGCAATTCCCGCTCACGAAGATAGATGTCGCGGTGTTTCAGCAATTCCTGATAGTGATGCAGCTGTTGTTTGAAGTGCTGGTACGCTTTCCGGTACTGCCGGATGACCTGCCGGTCCTGAACGCATTTCCCGAGATACAGAAGATGATTCCGGGGCTTAAAGAGCTTCTGGTTCTCGTGCTGGCCGTGCATTTCCACCAAGTTCGAGCCGATGACCTTCAGGGCGGAGAGCGGAAGGAGTTCGTCGTTAAAGAATGCGCGGGATTTCCCGCTTGCATGTATTTCACGGCGGATAAGAATATCTCCACCGGTGTGATCGAGTTCTGCGGCATTCAGGGCTTGCCGGACTTCGGGATTTACATGCAACGTGTCGAACTGCGCCTCAACCACGGCCTTTTTACTGCCGCTACGCAGCAGGCTCATGTCGGCGCGCGCCCCCAGGGCCAGGCCGAGCGCATCAATAATAATGGATTTTCCCGTGCCGGTTTCACCGGTCAGCATGGAGAGTCCGCGTCCGAGCTCAACCCGGAGAGAGCGGATAATGGCGATATTTTCAACGGTAAGTGTTCGTAACATAGATCAGTTGGCCGAAAGGTTTTCTTTTTCCGGATTGACTTGCTGGGGCCTGTTCTCTTCCGACTGGAAAAGCTCGTTCAGTTCGCGGGTGCGGGGAAGGTCGGCCGGGGAGCGCAGGCCGAAATAACGAAGAAACTCTTCGGTCGTCACATAGAGAGCGGACGTCCCGCCGCATCGGCACGTCCGGAAACGGTGACCAGTTCGCGTTCCAACAGGGTATTGATGACCGCGCTGCAGTTCACGCCCCGTATGCGCTCTATCTCCGGCTTGCTGATGGGCTGCTTGTAGGCGATCACCGCCAGCGTTTCAAGGGAAGCGTATGTGAGGCGCGCCCGGACATTACGGTTGATGAAATTCCGCACGACATTTTCGAATTTACGGTTCGTGACGATCTGAAAACCTTTGCCGACCTCCGTAATGCGGAAGGCATGTTTTGCTTCGGCATAATGACCGTTAAGGGCCTCGACCACTTTCGGGAGATCGATGCGATGGCCCTCGTCGAGACTTTCCTTAAGACGTTCCGGCGTAAGCGGAACATCGGAAGCGATAAGAAGCGCTTCCACGATCTGCATGTCCAGGAGTGTGATGTTTTTACCGGCAGCGTTTTCCAAATCAGGCTCCGTTTGCTTTTGGCTCGATGATAAAATCGGAAAAACTGTCGCTTTGCGTTACCCGGATCTTCTGGCTGCGCATCAGCTCGAGGATGGCGACCACGGTTACCACCAGGACAAGCTTGGTCCTGATCGAGCGGGTGAGGACCGAGAAGCGCAGGCGGGGATAACGTTTAAAGTGCGAATAGATAAAATGGACCTGTTCCGTGATGCTGGTGTTGTCCGCTGCGACCTCATGGGGGCCGGCGTCGGCGGGCAGGCGGTCCATCGCCTGTTTGTAGGCGTTGAGAATATCAAAAAGCGATACGTGGCTGAGCGCATCTTCCGGAAGCAGTTCATGGTCAATATAGGACCAGTTCGGATTCCGGGGGAATTTTCCGGCGTTTTCTTCTTCAAGTTTTTTGAGCTCGCCGCCGATCTCCTTGAAATACTGGTATTCCAGCAGGCGCCGGACCAGCTCGTTCCTTGGATCTTCGATCTCTTCGTTCTCGATGGCTTCCTGAACCCGCGGGATCAGCATCTGCGCCTTGATGCGCATCAGCAGGGCGGCCATGGATACGAAATCTCCCGCCAGCTTCAGGTCCAGGGTTTTCATCACATCCAGATATTCCAGATAGTCGCGGGTGATCTTCATAATGGGAATATCATAGATATTGATCTCATCACGCTTGATAAAATACAGAAGCAGATCTACGGGTCCCTCAAAAACATCCAGATGTATCTGGTAACTCATACGCTCACTTATTCCTTACATTATTAAAAATACACTTTTTATCCTGATAATAAAACAAATTATTTGTTCACAAGGGACTTTGTGCTGCCTCTCACGGAAAGCGTATGAAAATAAAAGATCCGGCGGAAAATATCCCGCCGGACCTGTTTTTGCCGTATTTGCCCGCGGATTATATTTTTTCCGTTTCCACGACCTTTGCGAGGATGTCGGCATAGGGAATAAGCAGGTATTTTTTACCGTTAAAGTCGATCTCATTACCGCTGTATTCCTTGAAGAGAACGGTATCGCCGACCTTCACTTCGGCATTCTCGATATTGCTTACGGCAAGTACTTTGGCGGTTGTCTTTTTCTCCTTTGCCGTATCCGGGATAATGAGCCCCGAGGGGGTCTTTTTGTCCTCTTTCTTCTCGGAGTAGTCCAGAAGCACGTATTCGTTTACCGGTTGTAATTCTTTCATATCACTGCCCTTTCTTTTTTTATCCTCTTATTTCCAGTAATGTATTCAGACGCTCTTTGTCGAATCCCACGATGATCTTTCCGTTGATATCCGTCTGCGGTACACCGCGCTGCCCGCTGCGCGCCACCATTTCCTCGGCCGCCCGCATATCCCGTGATACGTCCGTGTCCGTGAAGGGGATGTGATGTTCGCGGAGATAGTGCTTCAGGGTGTTGCACCAGGAGCAGGCGGGAGTGGAATACACCGTCACCCGTTTTGCGGGCCTGCCGACGGAAATATCCCCTGCGCTTTTTCTTTCGGTATGTTGAAAAACGTGCTTATAGTGTCCGTTATCATTGCATCCGCGGATAATGTTTTTCAGCTCGGAATCCCGGAATTCCAGCAGGCTCGGGGCGCTGGTGATATCGTATCGCGGATGAATATCGTGCACCCGGTTCACATCCGCAAAAAGCAGATTGACGTCTTCCGTGCTGCCGGCAGCCTCGCGGATATTGGCGTAGGCACAGTCACTGCTCTCGGTGCCTTTTTTGTACAGTAAAAGGTATAAGCGGTCGTGCCGCTCAAGCTGTTCCTCAAGTTCGGAAAAAGCATGAATATCCTGCATGTTCTTCATTACCAGCTCCTCATGTATGACGGTCTCCGCCCCCTCCTTTGCCCGGAATCGCTGCATTCTGTATAAGACGTTAAATTTAACATGTTCCCCGGAAATTTCAAGATTTTTATCATTTTTGCATTCCGCATTCAGTCGGGAAGCTTTCACCGTCTCCGGGAGGAGTGTGTATTGTGCCGCAGGGGCCCGGATCTTCACTGCCGGGGCACAAAGACCATTTCCGGCAATTTCTGTATTGCAATTGCCGGTAAAAAAGCATTAAATTCATGAAGAAGACCGGAGGCATAGCTCAGTCGGTCAGAGCATTCGCCTCACATGCGAAAGGCCGTGGGTTCAAATCCCTCTGCCTCCACAGATCATGACGGATGATGACGAACTTCAGGATTTTCAGGAACGGATCTTCATGATGCGGGCATTTGCCGGATTTCTGTGATTATTGCGGCAGTATCTTCCGTTGATGATCCTTTAAATTCCGGGAGGCAACTGCGATGAAAAGTGTTCTCGTCTTTGGCGGCAGCAACAGCTCTGTGTCGATCAACCAGCAGCTTGCGGTCTGTGCGGCGGGTTTACTAAAAACGTGCCGTACAGAGGTCATCAGTCTTTGCGATTTTCCGGCACCCCTCTACAGTATGGACATTGAGTTGCGGGAAGGATTCCCGGAAAAAATGCTGGAACTGAATGAAGTGTTTGAACGCCGGGACGGGTTTTTGATCTCCCTTCCGGAACATAACGGTTCTGTGACGCCGGTTTTCAAAAATACGATAGACTGGCTTTCGCGCATAGAACATCCGGTCTTCAACAGCAAGCCCGTCTGCCTGCTGAGTACCTCTCCCGGTATCCGCGGCGGCGCGCATAACCTCGAACAGATCCGCTCCCTGATCCCTTTCTGGGGCGGCAGGATGGTATCTTCATACTCTCTGGGGAGCTTCTATGAAAAATGGGATGCTGATGGAGGATACCTGCGGGACGACGGTGAAAAGGAAAAATTAATAAAAGCTTTGAAGTTATTTGAAAAGGAGCTGTGCTCATGAAATTACAAAAATTCGCCCTTGGCCTTGCGGCCGCCGGTTTCGCCATCTTCGGCTTGCTGCTGTTCATTGCGCCCGGCCTTCTGGAAAGCGTCGGTGTTGGTGCCCTGAGCATATCCGGGAAAGTGGAATTGCGGGCCTTTTACGGCGGCATCGAACTGGGCCTGGCCGCTTTTTTTGCCTTGTCGGCGAGACGGCCGGCCTGGGTTACGCCGGCGCTTGCAGCACTGGTGTTCACCATGGCCGGGGTCGTGCTTCTGCGCGGTTTTGCTCTCCTGATCTCCGGCTTTCAGGCCAATGCCGTTATTTACCTGTCCTGGGTCGTCGAAACGTTTCTGTTCATTATAGGTTTGCTGGCGCTGATCCGATATAAATCCCAGGATTAAAGTGCACCCGGATCTCAACACGTTTTCAGCAGGTTTCGATGTCTGATCCCGGGCATGAAGCTTTATTTTCATGTCCCCTCTGCGGGGAATCCGTGTCATTTTTGCTGCATTTCCGCGGCCGCGACTACTACCGCTGTGCCTTTTGCAGGGGGATCGCCATGCACCCGGAGGACCATCCTTCTGCGGAAGAAGAGAAAGCGCGCTATCTGGAACACCATAACGATACGGAAGATAAACGTTATCAGCAATTCGTTCGTCCGGTCGTCAATGCGGTATTGCGGGATTTTACCTCCGGGCACCGGGGACTGGATTTCGGTGCGGGCACCGGACCGGTCATCACGGCAATGCTGAGGAAAAACGGGTATTCCCCGGAAGTTTATGATCCTTTCTTTCACCCGGATACGGGAGTGCTTTCACAGCCGTACGATTATATCGTCTGCAGTGAGGTCATTGAACATTTTCATGTTCCCTGCCGGGAATTTTCCCGTCTGACAGCCCTTTTGAGGCCGGGCGGCGCCCTTTACTGCATGACGGAATTGTATGAGGATGATATCGTTTTTACGGACTGGTATTACAAGAACGACCCGACACATGTCTTTTTTTATCACCGGCGGTCCCTGGAGTGGATACGCGGGAGATTTTGTTTTGATACGCTTCAGACCGGGAAACGCCTCATTATTTTCCGGAAGGGGCTGGTGAAGGCCTGACATTGCTTATTCCGGTATAAGTGATAAAATGTCTTTTGCTTTTTCTGCAAAAAAATTATCTTACCAACGAAAAAGGAGTTCCGATTGCCGGGAATACGCATTTTATCCGAACAGCTTGCCAATAAGATCGCAGCCGGAGAGGTGGTCCAGCGGCCTTCCTCTGTGGTGAAGGAATTGATGGAGAACGCCATTGACGCCGGGGCCACCGAGATCCTGGTCTCCATCGAGAACGGGGAAAGGACCAGATCCGGGTGGTCGATAACGGGACGGGAATGAACGGGGATGATCTGCTGCTGGCTTTTGAGCAGTATGCAACAAGCAAGATCGCGCGCCTTGAAGACCTTGAGGATATCCATACGCTCGGATTCCGGGGAGGCCCTGCCCAGCATCGCTTCCGTTTCCATGGTAGAGGCGCGTTCATGTCTTCCGGGAGAGCATGAGGGAAACAGGCTTACCATACACGGCGGCGAGATAAGGCAGGCCGAACCGGTGCCGATGAAGCCCGGAACGCATATCAGCGTCCGCCGTTTGTTTTACAATACGCCCGCAAGGCGAAAATTCCTGAGAACCCCCAATGCGGAATACCGTCACATTATCGATACGGTGCGGCGTTTTGCACTGGGATACCCGCAGCTGCGCATTCAGCTCTTTTCCAACGGCAATGAGGTGTTCATCCTTGAACCCTCGGATCTGGGGAAAAGGATCACGGACGTATTTCAGGGCATTACCGCCAGAAGCTCATTCCCGTTAAAGCCGCTGACGGGCCTTATTCACTGAAAGGCTTTGTCGGCGGTCTGGATCTGGTCCGGAAAAAAGGCGGGGAACAGTATCTTTTCATTAATGACCGCCTTGTGAATGACCGCCGAATGAATGCCGCAGTGTACAATGCCTTTGTTCCCATGATCGGAAAAGGGAATATCCATTTTTCGTGCTGAAGATTTACCTGCCCGCGAAGGAGGTCGACGTGAACGTACATCCCCAGAAGACAGAGATCAAACTCCGCAACGAATGGCAGATCTATCACTTTATCCGCGGCAGCATCTCGGGGGTCCTGCGTGAGACCCTGAGTGTGATCAACACGATGGACGATAAACCTCCCGAAGCGCGGGAAAAGGTCCCGGAATACCAATTTTCCCGCAGCGGAAGGCCGGGGCAGCAGGAAATACAACCGGATCCCGGCCGCCATCCCGGCCACCCGCTCCCGAACCGCTTCCCGAACACCACCCCCTTTCCCGGCGTATCGAAAAGTTCCATCAGAATATGAACCTGAACCGGTCCGTTCTGCCCGGCAGGGATTCCACCGTCAGCCTCTGGCAGGCCCACAACAAATATATTTTTGTGCAGATCGCTTCGGCGGTCATTATCATCGATCAGCATGCCGCGCACGAACGCATCCTTTTTGAAAAAGCGATGAAGACCTTTTCCGGCGCGGCAAGCCGGGCGAGCCAGCAGCTGCTTTTCCCGGTCAGCCTTGAGCTGTCTCCCGATGATTTTTCCCTTCTGGCGGAGGTAATGGACGCCTTCAGCCTGCTGGGCTTTTCCCTGCGGGCCTTCGGAAAGAACACCATGCTTATCGAAGCTGTTCCTGCAGACCTGCGCTCCATTGATGAAGGCAGGATCGTGCTTGAGATCCTGGATTATTACCGGGAGTGCCACGAGACCCGCCAGGACAAGCGCTACAATATGGCGGCTTCCTATGCCTGCAAGGCGGCGATCAAGACCGGGGACAAACTGGAGCCGGCCGAGATGCAGAACCTCGTGGACCAGCTTTTCCAGACCGAATCACCGTATGCCTGTCCCCACGGACGCCCCACGATCATCAACCTTACCCTTGAAGAACTGGACCGCCGCTTCAAAAGGACCTGAACCGCAGACCGCTTCAACATTTCAACGGTTTATTTTGTCCGCTTTGCCCGGGCTGGGCCTTTGCAAAACTTCTTTTCCATCAGGCTTGCATTTCGGTGATGAATCGTATATATTCTACGGCTAAACAGAAAGGAAAAAGAAATGAAACATGTATATTTATTCGGTGCCGGCAAGGCAGACGGAAAAGCGAAACAAAAGGATCTCCTGGGCGGAAAGGGCGCCAACCTTGCGGAAATGAACCGCATCGGCGTTCCGGTTCCCGCCGGGTTCACCATCACCACGGAAGTTTGCACCCAATGGTATAAGGAGGGTGAAGAAAACACAAAGAAGGTGATCAAACCGGAAGTTGAGAACGGGGTCAGGCACATGGAAAAGGTCATGGGCTCCCGCTTCGGCGACGCGGAAGATCCCCTGCTGATCTCCGTGCGTTCCGGTGCCCGCGTTTCCATGCCCGGCATGATGGACACGGTCCTCAACCTGGGACTGAATGAAGATGTGGTAAAGGGTCTTGCCAGGAAATCCGGCAACGAACGTTTTGCCTGGGATTCCTACCGGCGTTTCGTTCAGATGTTCGGAGATGTCGTTCTCGGTATGAAACCGGAGAATAAGGAAGCCATCGACCCGTTTGAAGAAATCATCGAAGCAAGCAAAAAGAAAAAGAAAGTCGAACTGGATACGGAACTCGATGTCGACGATCTGAAGGAACTGGTCGACAAATTCAAGAAAGCCGTGAAGAAGGTGACCGGCCACGGTTTCCCGGAAGATCCCTGGGAGCAGCTCTGGGCCGCCATCGGTGCCGTTTTCGGAAGCTGGAACAACCCGCGTGCGAAGGTTTACCGGAAGATGCACGGATTTAAAGACGAATGGGGAACTGCCGTGAACGTGCAGGCCATGGTCTACGGGAATATGGGCGACAATTCCGCCACCGGTGTGGCCTTTACCCGCGACGCGGCGACCGGGGAAGATATCTTCAACGGCGAATACCTCATCAATGCACAGGGCGAGGATGTGGTTGCCGGAGTGCGCACACCTCAGCAGATCACCCTCGAAGGATCAAGGCGCTGGGCAAAACTGGTCGATGTTCCTGAAAAGGAACGCAAAACAAAATTTCCTTCCCTTGAAGAGGCAATGCCGGAAGTCTATAAGGAGCTGGATAAAGTACAGCAGAAGCTGGAAGATCATTACAAGGACATGCAGGACCTCGAGTTCACGATCCAGGACGGCCGTCTGTGGCTTCTGCAGACACGTACAGGGAAACGCACCGGTTCGGCGATGGTCACCATTGCCATGGACATGCTGCATGATGGTATGATCGACGAAAAGGAAGTGATCCGGCGTATCGAGCCCAACCGGCTTGACGAGCTCCTGCACCCGGTCTTTGACCTGGATGAACTGAAAAAAGCGGATGCTCTGACAAAAGGGCTGGCGGCATCTCCGGGTGCTGCGACTGGCCGCATCGTCTTTTTTGCCGATGAGGCCGAGGAATGGGCCGGAAAAGGCGAAAAGGTCATTCTCGTCCGTATTGAGACCTCACCTGAGGACCTTTCCGGCATGGACGCCGCGGAAGGTATCCTCACCGCCCGCGGAGGCATGACCTCCCATGCCGCCGTTGTTGCACGGGGAATGGGAAAATGCTGTATTTCCGGCGCAGGTGCGGTCACTATTAATTATAAAAATCGTACGATGAACATTGAAGGCAGGAGTTTCAAGGAAGGGGACTGGATCTCGCTGAACGGTTCCACCGGTGTGGTCTATGAAGGCAAGATCCCGACGATCGATCCCGAACTGCACGGCGATTTCGGCGAACTGATGGAGCTCTGTGATAAATACACGAAAATGGTCGTCCGCACCAATGCGGATACGCCCCATGACTCCACCGTGGCACGGAATTTCGGTGCCGTGGGGATCGGGCTCTGCCGGACGGAACACATGTTCTTCGAAGGCGACCGCATTAAGGCCATTCGCGAAATGATCCTCAGTGAGGATACGGAAGGCCGCAAGAAGGCCCTCAACAAGATCCTGCCTTATCAGCGGGATGATTTTGAGGGCATTTTTAAAGCCATGGACGGCCTGCCCGTCACGGTACGCCTGCTGGATCCGCCGCTGCACGAATTTGTGCCGCACGAACCGGAGAACCAGAAGGAAATGGCGGAAGAGATGGGCGTGCCGGTGGAAAAGGTCAAGGCAAAGGTCGACTCTCTCGCAGAATTCAATCCCATGCTGGGTCACCGCGGCTGCCGTCTGGGCATCACCTATCCCGAGATCACCGAAATGCAGGCGCGCGCCATCCTTGAGGCTGCGCTGAACTGCAAGAAGAAAGGCATTGAAGCCAGGCCCGAGATCACGGTCCCCTGGATCGGTACCAAGGCGGAATTCGATATGCAGGAAAGCATTATCCGTGAAACCGCCGACAAGCTCTTTGAGGAAAAAGGCGATAAGGTGGAATATCTTGTCGGTACCATGATCGAGATCCCGCGCGCCGCACTGACAGCGGACAAGATCGCGGAATCCGCGGAATTCTTTTCCTTCGGTACCAACGACCTGACCCAGATGACCTTCGGATACAGCCGTGACGACGCGGGTACCTTTTTGCCGATATACCTGGACAAGCACCTTCTTGCCGACGATCCGTTCCAGAAACTGGATCAGGAAGGCGTCGGTCAGCTGGTGGAGATGGGGACAAAAAGGGGCCGCTCCGCACGCAAGGACCTGAAAGTGGGTATTTGCGGCGAACACGGAGGAGAACCCGGCTCCGTGAAATTCTGTCACAAGGTCGGCATGAATTACGTCAGCTGTTCACCTTACCGCGTTCCGATCGCCCGCCTGGCCGCTGCACAGGCAGCACTTGAGAACGCTTAAGGGATACTGAACCTTAAGGATAGTAAGGCCCCTCCGCCGGAGGGGGCCTTTTTGTGGAGAACATTCATGGTGAGTGTTTGGCCGCAGGCCGCATTCCGTCAATGCATGTAGCGAGAGATCACTTCGATAAGATAATTGATGCGGGAACGTTCGTTGTGATCGAGCGACCCTTTCGTTTTGCATTTCTGGAGTCCCTGTTTCAAAAAATCCCTGATATTTTCCAGTTTGGATACCGTGTCGACGTCGCCCCGGATAAAACGTTTCTGAATATAATCGACAGCGCTTTGGTTTTTAGGGATATGCTCGTCATCATCCATGCGGTCGAACATAAGCTGCAGGGTCCGCAGGGTTGCCAGGTCGTCCTCTCCGAGCCTGTCGTACCGGAAGACCTTTGGGTCGGCTGCGGCGAGGACGGCCAGCAGATACGCCAGATAATTGCTGATACCTTCCAGCTTCGGGTAATCGAGCTTTTCCGCCGTGTCGTAGCAGGAATGATAATCATTGAATTTTCCGGCGGTCATAAAGAGGTAGGGCAGCTGATATTGCTGCAGAGGGACATAATCCCCGGAGGGCGGAATGGCGTGGGCACCGATACGCAGGGGGGACAGGTTCTTTACCGCGTACTGCATTTCGTCCAGGACCGGTCCGACGCCGGATTTTTCGGCGCCGATGACAAAAAAGATCTCCTGGAATTTTTCCGGCACGCGGCCTTCGCCCATGCGGTGCGCCAGCAGGTCCAGGATAATGGCCAGATCGATATGTTGAATGATCCCGGGAAAATCTTTGCAGAAATGCGCAACCCCCATATGTTCCGAATTAAAATACGGCGGTTCTTCGGCGTCAAAGCAGGTAACAAGAATGCTGCGGCGGGCATACGTGGTGCCGGATTCCGTTTCAATGAAGATTTTGGAAGCATGCAAAACCGCCGCGACTGCGGCCGCGTTGTCATCCGCTCCGGGATAATAGCGCAGGCCGGTCTTGTGCTTTCCCAGATGGTCATAATGCGCATCAACAAGGATAAAACGTTCCGCCAGTTCCCCCCGGCCGGGGATGAAGCCGATGATATTCGAGCCCCTGGCGTTTTCCGGTAATCCGCCGAAAGGATGTACATAGCCGTTTATTCCGGCAAAGGGATGGATCCCCGCACGGATCATATTGTCGATAATATATTCCCGCGCGGCGGCTGATCCCGGTGTGCCGGTGCGGCGCCCGCTGCATTTTCGCGAGGCGAGAAAGTGGACGATATTTATAACGGAGTCGATCATATTATAACAGGATCCCTGCGATGGTCGCGGTGATCCAGCTTGCGAGCGCGCCGCCGATCATGGCTTTCAGGGCGACCTTTGCCAGGATTTTCTTTCTTCCCGGCGCCAGGGCGCCGATCCCGCCGAGCTGAATACCGATAGAGGAAAAATTCGCAAAGCCGCAGATGGCATAGGTGGCAATGATGCGCGCGCGCTCATCCAGAACGCCCTGCTTGATATAGGTTCCCAGCGTGCCGTATGCCACGAATTCATTCAGGGCGATCTTGATCCCAAGGAGGTTCCCGACCTCATCGGCGAATTCCCAGGAAACCCCCATCAGCCAGGCGAGAGGCCGGAAAATAAATCCAAAAAGGGTCTGTATCGATCCCGGGAAAATACCTGCGTATTCCCCGGAAACCGGTGAAAAGCCGCTCTGAGTCTTATAATCGATATAAGCCCGGTTCAGAAGCCTGCCGTCGATCAGGGAATCCGCCCAGCTAAAGCCCAGGTCGATCACGGCGATGATGGCAATGAACCCGATAAGCATGGCGCCGACATTGACGGCCAGCTTCAGGCCGTCCGTGATGCCGTTGGAGAGGGCTCCGAGCACATTTTGCGCTCGATCCGTCTTCGGTACTTTCACCATCCCGGCGGTTTTAGATTTTTTTACTTCCGGATAGATGATCTTTCCGATGACCAGGGCGGCGGGTGCGGACATTACCGAGGCGGCCACCAGGTGGCCGGCATCCACCCCCATGGCGATATAGCCGGCAAGTACGCCGCCGGCAATGGTGGCGAATCCCCCCACCATGATGGTCAGGAGTTCGGATTCCGTCATTTCATTTAGAAAAGGTTTGATCAGCAGCGGTGCTTCCGTCTGCCCGACAAAGATATTGGCCGAACAGGAAAGTGTTTCCGCACCGCTGGTTCCCATGGTCCAGCTCATGAATTTTGCCATTCCTTCCACGACGCGCTGCATGATGCCGAAGTGGTAAAGGATGCTGATAAATCCTCCGAAGAAAATGATCGTGGGCAGCACCACAAAAGCAAAAAGATATCCAAATCCCGGCCAGGTGTCCGCCTGCGGAAAGAAATATTCCGCTTTTGCAAGGTTCCCGAAAAGGAATTCCGCCCCGTAGAGGGCCATGCTTAAAAATTTTGCCACGGCATTGCTGAAAGACTGGAATATTTCCTGCCCGTAAATGCCCCGCGCGACCGGAGCCGTAAAGATACTGACGATCAGGAGGGCATTGAGCCAGGGCTTGATCGCATCGGATTTTAACAGGTACTTGTTCAGCAGCATTGACAGCAGAACCAGGATGATCCACAGCGACACTGAAATTACCTGAAAAAGCCAGAAGATCCCGACACTCAGGAGGGCGGACCCGGCAATGATCCCGGCGACCCAGAGAAATTTGGGCCAGGAAGCACGGAGATGTTCCCGAAAGGTAAAAAAGATCAGCAGCAAGGCGAAAACGGCCATGCCGGCCCAGCTGACGGGGGACCTCTGAAGGATGATCAGTGCAAAGAGAAACTGCAGGAACAGGCCCCACAACACGGTGCGGAGATTGACCTTGTCCTTATGATAGGACAGGACCCAGGCGATAAAAAGAAGTGTCAGGAGCCCCAACAAACTGATCAATTTCATATCCACCCCGGTTTTTATTTATTATATTCCAGTCGCGGTTTAAAAATAGCAAACAAGAAAGGGATATGAAAACGAAAAATATATTAACCACAACGTTCATTCTACTGCTGACCGGCATATCGGCCCTGACGGCGGGCATGCAGTATCACGAAATCATGTTCATTCCATGGGGAGACGGTAAGAACGCCCTCGGGCACAAAGCGTATCCGGGACTTCATAACGGTCCCGCCGCCTTTCAGGCCGCGGACGGTCGCATCATTTTTCTTGACAGCGAGAACGGGAAGCTGAAAACCTTTGACAGAGACGGTGTGATGAGTTCACGGGAAATATCACTTCCGCATATCACGGACTTTCATTATAAGAACAATACGCTCTATCTTCTGGGGGCGCGGAAGCTCTATCGCTGTGAAGAAAAAGACATTGAGGTTATTGCGGAAGAAAATGCTCCGCGGAAGATGTTCCAGGGCTTTTACGAGCAGGACAGGGAATTGTTCGTAAAGCACCGGGACGGGACGAGAATTCTGTCCGCAGGCCGTTTCAGAAAGCCCGGCCTGCCCCCCGTCCGTGTGGAACGGCAGTTGCCGGACAAGGTCATGATCACGGCCGGAGGCAGATCCCTGGAACTGACAGTGCGGGACGTGGGTTCCGTCGATTATATCGGCAGCACGCCGGATGGCCTGATGTATATCTATGCCGAATCCGTTGTCCGGCACGTCCCGGTGAAGGTGGACCGCTTTGTCTATGTCATGGACAAAGAAGGTGCCGTACAGGCCCGCATCCGGCTGCCGCGGAATCAGTATGCCTACATTTTTCGGGAATTTGATGTTGCGCCGGACGGGGCTTTGTACCATATGCAATCCACGGAACGCGGGGTCCATGTCGTCCGCTGGGAATACGATTTGGAGTACGCCGTGACGGAAGCAGAATATCCGGAGATTTTTACGGGGATCCCGCATTTCAACGGCCTGGCCGAAAGCGAACCGGCCGCAGCAGAACCGCCCTTCAATAAAACGGCCGCAGCTTCGGCGGCCGGGGTAACCCGCAGCGAGGCGCTGGAAATTGCGGATACGCACGTACGGCATGTCTGGACGGCAACGGCGGAAATATCGGCACGACCTCCACGGTCACGACGCCCTCCTGGGTGCAGGTGGGCGAGAATCAGAGCATTCCCTATAAATGGGGCGGCTGGAACACCATCGCCCAGTTTGACCAGGGGATCGCCGAGGGGAAGCTGGCGGGCGATATCAACACTGCCACGGTTGACTGGGGAAATTCGGTCGGCAACGATTGTTCCGGGTATGTCAGCATTTGCTGGAAAACCAGCCAGAAAATACGGGACCAGCACCATCGGGAATGTCTCCACCCCGCTTTCAAGCGTGAACGATTTGCTTCCGGGGGATGCGACGAATAAAGCGGGTAACCATATCCGGCTTTTTGTGGAATGGACCGGCGACGGAAAACTGGTGCAGGCGGAGGCGACCAGCAGCGGTGACCCCGGCTGGTACACCCGCTACTACACCTGGACGGTCAGCGGGATCTCGGGCTATGTGCCGGTCCGTTACCACCTTATTGAGGGCGGTCAGGTCCCGCGGCCCACGCTGTTATATGCCGTCAGTAAGGCGGACAGCGTCACACTGGGGTGGACGGCGGATGAAAGCAGCGAATTCACCGGGTATAAAATATACCGCAAAACCTGTGACGAAGATCTTTTTATGCCCGTAAAATATATCCCGACGGGCACGCACAGCACAACACTTTCCCATGAAGCGGGCCTCCATTATGACTACAGGGTCAACACATACATTGATGACGGGGAAACACCGGAGATGGGAAGCGACGTTTATGCCGTGAAGCACCTGAATGGGGAGAAACAGATTCTGATCGTGGACGGTTTCGACCGTTTTTCCGGGTCGGGTTCCTATGCTTATCCGACGCATGATTTTGCCGCGAAAACCGCAAAGACCATGGCATTGCAGGAATGTGGCCTACGAAAGCTGTGCCAATGAGACCGTGATAAACGGGGACGTGGACCTGAAGGATTACGATCTGGTCTGGTGGATCCTCGGGGATGAAAGCACGGTGGACGAAACCTTTGACGGCACGGAGCAGGACAGTGTGGAAAGTTTTCTGAAACAGGGAGGCAAATTTTTCGTGAGCGGATCCGAGATCGGCTGGGATTTGGACAATGAAAGTAGTTCCGCAGATAAAGCCTTTATCCATAATTATCTGAAAGCTGCCTATGCTGCAGATGATGCCGGTAATTATACCGTTAACGGTGCGTCCGGCAGTATCTTTGAAGGACTGAGCCTGCAGTATTCCGAGGACGGGAGCGAGCCCGGTACCTTTGCCGAGGATTATCCGGACGTTTTCGCAACGACCGGCGGATCCTCCGTAGCGCTGAAATACGGGAATGCCAAGACGGCGGCCGTCCATTTTAAAGGTACGGTCCCTGGGGGATCGGCGTCCTGCCGGGTGATGACCATGGGATTTCCCTTTGAAACGGTCAGCACGGCTTTTTCCAAAGATGAACTGGCGGGCTTTGTCCTCCGGTTCATGGGATATGAAGTTGAACTGTCGTCCCGGGAGGTATTGCCGGAAGATTTTGTCCTGTATCCCAATTATCCGAATCCCTTCAATCCCCGGACGGCCATTGCCTATCGTCTGAGACGTCCGGCGACTGCCGCTATTGATATCTATGACTTGCAGGGAAGGCGGGTCCGCCGCCTCGGCGGTGAAATGCAGCCCGCCGGCCGGCATGAAGTGATTTTTGACGGAACAAGTTTGCCCTCGGGAGTGTATGTGTATCGCCTGAACATCGGCCGGCAGACGGTAAATACAGGGAAAATGGCACTGATAAAGTAATTTCCGGAAAAATGTTTTGTTTTATAATACATCATAGTAAGCTATATTAAGTCATTACACAGTCTTGTTCATAAAAGGATGTATGGAGATAATATGAAGAAAAGGGTATGTATTTCAGGGCTCCTGATCTTTTTTGTAAGCCTGGGGGCGCAAAACCTGATAGAAGAGGACCAGAAGTTAAGGACTTCCCAGGATGAAAGTATGTTCTTAAGTACGGTAACAGGGACCACCCCCGTGGACAGGTCCATTGATCCCGACGAATATATCGTCGGGCCGGGCGATGTGTTCATGGTCCAGCTGATATCGGATAAGACGATCACCTATCATCTTCAGGTAAGCGTTTCCGATGCATTGACCATCCCCGGCGTGGGACAGGTAAATGTAAAGGAGATGGATCTCCGTTCGGCCGTAGACGCCATTGAAGTTGCCTGCAAAAAGTCGAAAAAGCACACAGAGGTCAATGTCAACCTCATGGATGTCAAAAAGATCAAGGTCTCCGTCTATGGAGCGGTTGAAAACCCCGGGATGCAGATCCTTCCCGCATCGTCCCGGCTGAATGAGTTTTTGCACAAAGTGAGACTGCACCACCTGGCAAAAGACCATGAGATCCAGATCCGTTCCGATAAAGATACCGTCACGGTCAACATCTATGATTACTATCTGCACGGCGACCGCGAAAACAACCCTTACCTGAAGACGGGGGAAACGATATTTATCCCGTTCGCAAATGCCTCAACGGAATGCGTGGAAGTCTACGGACCGGTCAATACAAAGTCCCTTGTACCGATCGTGCCCGGCGAGACCCTCATGGAATTCTATCACCGGAAGATCCGGTTCTCGGATATTTCCGATTTTTCGGGAGTGACCATCACCCGGGAAGATGACGCGGATTTTTTCAGGACCGTTCAAAATGACGCCTTCCGGGATTACGTCCTGCAGCCGGGAGATATTCTGGAGTTTGCAAGGCTGAAGCAGATCCAGGTGAACGGATATGTCAACAGGCCGGGAACCTATGACTACATTCCGGACCATTCCGTATACGACTATGTGGCCATGGCCGGCGGTGCAAATCCGCAGGGCAGCAACAGCAAGATCATGATCCTACGCGGGAACGACAAGATCCGCAAGATAAGCGATGCGGAAGTGAAGCGCGGGGATATTATCCTGGTTAAGCGTTCGCTTGAAGACCTTAACTGATCGGCCAGATGTCCCTGCTTCAGTTCATTTCCATGATCGCATCGATCACAACGGCCTTTATCGCAGCGTATAACAGTATTAATTAAAAGGGTATATTTATGACAGCGAACGAAAAGAAAGCATTACCGGCTTTGTTCAGGCTGATAAAAAAATATTTCCGGCAGCTCGTGATCGTCAACGCCATTGTCGGCGTGCTGGCCGCCGTTGTCCTTCTGCTTTTACCGGAATGGTACAGGAGCACTGCGGTGGTGATGGTTGAAAAACCGGGCGACCAGCTCAACATCGGCTCGGCGGCAATGAGCAATATGGGGCTGATCGGAGGAGATTTCGCTTTTAATTCCAATGAGGAAGTCCTGCGCTATATCCGCTATCTGAGCAGCCGCAGGATCGCGGACAGGGTGATCGAAAGATTTGACCTTATGGAACGGTGGGACAAAAAATTCAGGGCTGATGTTTATAAAAAACTAAACGAGGATGTTGTCTTTGTCAATAACGAGGACGGATCGATAAGCATCACCTGCAAATATAAAGAAGATCCTGAACTTGCTGCCGATATTGCCAACTATTATGTTGATCAGCTTATGGCCATGATCAATGCATTCGAGGACCAGTACAGGGATTATGTTGAAGAGGCTTATCACAAACAATACCGCCGTTTGTATTACCTTGAAGAAGAATTTGCCTCCTTTCAGGCAAAGACGGGCATATATGATCTTGAAAATCAGTCGGAACTGACCTTCCAGGCCCTGACGGAACTGGAGATCAAGAAAATGCAGACGGAAATACGCAGGGACCTGCTCAAAAGGGACCTTGAACCCACCGACCCCCGTTTGCTGGCCGCAGAACGGGAACTTGATATTTACGACAAGAAGATCAGTACCTATAAGAACAGCAACGATTATTCCAATGTCCCCGTCAACAAGCTTTCCGAACAGGGGATCGACTACCTGCGGATATACCGGGAACTGACGATACAGGAAAAAATCGTTCAGTTCCTGTCGATGGAATATGAGCAGGCGAAACTGGACAAACAGAAGAAGGAAGTGAAATTGAATATTATCGACCGTGCCGCCCCGAGCGACCGGAAATTCAAGCCGAAGCGTGCCTCGAGTTTGATCATCATTTTGTTGATAAGCGGATTATTGAGCCTGATCGCATTTAATTTCAAGGAAAGTTATTATTCATAAATAATCCCCTCCGATGATATCAAAAAGAATATACATTTTTTTCCCGGTCGTTATTCTCTTATTGCAGAATGGATCGTTGTATTCTATTTGCATTATAATAATCCCTATCATTTCCTTGTGATGTCAAAAGGAACGCTTTCCATTATCTTGCTGGGCTCCTTTCGCTGCTGCTGGGATATTTTACCGTACATTCCTTTTACTTCAGCGCACCTTCTTTTCTCCGCAACCGGACGGCCCGGATAAGTATCAATGAAAAGGCTTTCGGATCGTTCATTGTCGCTTTGTCCCTGATCGCATTTATCGGATTGCTGATAAGCCTGAAGGAAATTTCCAAGGTTACTAACGGGCTGCAGCTTTACTTTACGAACCCTTTCCTTGCCAGGGAACAGATTATCACGCTGCAGGAAGGCACTGCCCGCCATGTCTCACAGATCAGCTACAAGATCGGCTCCTATCTCTGCTCGCTGATGTATCCGCTCGCAAGCGTTGGGAGGGATCGCCATCGCCATGAAATCAAAATGGAAGCTGACCGGTCTGATCCCCCTGCTGCTGGTGGTGGTTGACTCTCTGGTCAACCTCAACCGTTTCGGTCTGATCACTTCGCTGGGACTGTGGTTCTTTTACGCTTTTGTATTTCAGTATGTACCTTCCCGGAACGAACAGAAAGCATTGCTAAAGAAAGTGCTTCTGTACACCCTCATCGCCGCCGTGCTCGTCGCGCTGTTCTTTTATCTGATCATGAGCATACGCGCCTTTTATGCGACCGACCTGAATCATTTTATCAAGAGAAGTTTTTACGCGTATTTTTCCGGTTCGCCGGCGGCCTTTGAAAAATTGCTGTATGAACCGGGGTCCATGACATACGGAGCCTCGAGTTTCCGTTCGGTCGTAAAGCGGTTCTCCCGTTTCGGCCTGATGGAAAGCGGAGCGTACATGGGCGCCCACAATGCCTTCAGAAATATCGGCCTGGGCATGCCGATGACACTGAACACGTTTACTTTTGTAAAAACGATGTATGAGGATTTCGGGATACTGGGAGTTGCATTCATCAGTGCGGGCTGGGGAATGCTTGCCCGTTACGCGATCGAAAAAAGC
The DNA here is from genome assembly GCA_034520235.1 of Fidelibacterota bacterium. GTDB lineage: Bacteria > Fidelibacterota > Fidelibacteria > Fidelibacterales > Fidelibacteraceae > M50B103. The sequence goes on along the minus strand of JAXHNS010000002.1, from coordinate 216,181 downwards.
TTCCTGAAATTCAGCATCCTGAACCTGTTCATCGTTTCCGTATTCGTGCTTTCCTTTTTTATGACGTTCTACGAATTCTTTTTTCAGGGGGTCACAATGTTCGTCTACTGGTCACTCATCTTGCTTTTCATTGAAAGATATTTTGAAAAAAGGGGCATTCTTCTGCATGGTACAGAAAGATAATCTATCCGTTACGGTGATCACCCATTCTTTTCCCAGCGAACCCTTTCCCGTGCCGGGGATTTATATTAAGGACCAGGTTGAATATTTAGCCGGGAAAGCGGACCTGCGGGTCATTGCACCCCGGCCCAGGACGTTGTTCCCTCTGACGTATATAAAACAAAAAATGGAGGCGGTACAGCTCCATACCGGCATACCGGAAGCAAAACGGTTATGAGGTGTTTCCGGCCGCAGTACCTCACCTTTCCCGCAAAGTATCTTTACGCTTCAACGGGCAGATATTTCAGAAAAGCGGTGGAACCCTGCATTAAGAGAGGAACGGATGTTTTTCACGTGCACTATGCCTATCCCGGCGGATGTGTGATCCCCGGCATTAAGAAGGATCATCCGAAGGCAAAGGTTTTTTTATCCGTGCACGGCAACGACTGGTATCTGAACAAGAAGGATCCGCGGATCCGGAAGATGATATACCGGAATATGCAATTTGCCGACAGGATCTTCACGGTCGGGCGCGAACTTGAAAAGGACATCTCCCGGACATTCCCGGAAATTGCCTCGCGGATACGGGTGCTTTTTAACGGGGTTCATGAAAATATCATTCACACGGAACCGCTACAGAGCACCTTTAGCGGCACGGGCCGGACAAAGGTCCTGACCGTAGGTGCTTTCGCGGAAGGCAAGGGCATTCATATCCTTTTGAAGGCCCTGGGCCTGATCGGCGCGAAGGAATTCGAAGTGGTGGTGATCGGCAGTGTGACGGACCCGGAGTATTTTCAATATGTCAAGGAACTCCGGCACGCACTGAACCTGGACGGAAATGTAAAATTTCTCACCGATCGCTCAAGGAAAGAGGTTTACCAGCACATGCGGGAATGCGACTTTTTCATCTTACCTTCTTTGAAAGAAGGGTTCGGTATTGCACTTGTCGAGGCGCTGATGTTCAATAAACCGGTGATATCCACGTTATCGGGAGGCCCCGCGGATATTGTCAATGACAGGAACGGACTGCTCGTGGAACCGGGTGATCCCGAGAAACTGGCCGGAGCCATAGCGATCATGAACCGGAATTATCATCAATATCCGGAACATGTGTTGTCCGAAGAGATCCGGGAGCGTTTCGGCATGAAGAAGGTCATGAAAACCCTGTTGCACTATTACACCGGAGATGATCATGAGCACTAGCGTTTGCCACATTGCCTCAAACCATCCGAGAACGGATGTGCGTATCTTCGTCAAAGAGATCTCAAGCCTTAAAGAAGCGGGTTTTGATGTTTCCCTTGTCGTTGCAGACGGTATGAAGGATGACGAAAGGAACAAGATTTTCGATGCCGGCAAAGTTTCAGGCCGTTTCCGGCGCCTTTTGCTTCTGCGGAAACTCTACAAAAAGGCAGCGGCGCTGCAGTGTGAATTATATCATTTTCATGATCCTGAGCTGATACCCGTAGCGTTCAGGTTGAAGAAAGACGGAAAAAAAGTGATCTATGACATTCACGAGGATCTTCCGCGTCAGTTACTCAGCAAGCCCTATATCCCGGCGGTATTCAGAAAGCCGTTGTCCCGCCTCCTGGAAAAATATGAGAACCGCCGGTCAAAAAAGTTTGATGCGCTGCTTACTTCAACGGATCATATTAAGTCGCGTTTCAGTACTTTCCACCCCCGGGTCGAGGCCGTGAAGAATTATCCGCGCATTGAGGAATTCCGTGAAACGGGGACAACGGCCCGGGATGAGGGGACCTTTTCCCTCCTGTATATCGGGGCCCTGATGGAGGTCCGCGGTGTACGCGAAATGCTGCAGGCGGTTTCCGGCCTGCCGGTAACCTTAAACATCGCCGGTTTTTTCCCCGAGAAGTCTTTTGAGGAAGAAATATTGCGCGATCCCCTGTGGTCCGGGTCCGGTACCACGGATATCTGAACAGGGAAGGGATACGCGGTCTGCTTGCATCCTGCGATGCCGGCCTGGTGCTTCTGCATCCGACCCTGAATTACCGGGTTGCATTGCCGGTGAAAATGTTTGAATACATGGTGTCAGGCCTGCCGTTCATCGCGTCGGATTTCCCGCAATGGGAAGCGATCGTCAGAGAAGAGGATTGCGGGATCTGTGTAAACCCGCAGGATGTCGGCGCGATCAAAAAAGCGATTGAATATCTTTACAATAATCCGGATATTGCCGCCCGGATGGGGAATAACGGCAGGGAGGCCGTTCTGAAAAAATATCACTGGGAACAGGAAGCAAAAAAACTGTTGTCCGTCTATCATGGATTACTGACCTGAGCATGCCTGAAAACAAAACAAAAATGGCGGGGATATTCCAGGCCTTTAAGGACCGCGGAGGCCACTGGGTCTTTTCATCCATGCTTTTTTCAAAACTGATGAATTTTATTCTGAGCATCCTGATCGTCCGCTTCCTGGCCGAGGCGGTCTACGGGAACATCAGCTATGCCTTTTCCATTATTCAGATCATCCTTCCCCTCGCAGGCCTGGGGCTGCATCACTCCCTCCTGCGCTTCGGATCCGTCCGTCGGGAAAAAGAAGCAAAGAACGCGCTTTTTATCCGTTTTCTCATCAATGGGACGCTGTATTCCGTCATCCTGATGATCTTACTGATCGCTGCGGCCCCGCTTCTGACCCGGCGGCTTCCGGATTCAGGGCCCTATCTCCGGCTTTTCTCGCTTTTATTGCTTACGTTCTTCCTCTCCGAATTACTGCTGTCCTACTTCAGGATACAAAAGAACAACCGTTTGTATTCGACGGGTCTTGGTATAAAATCCGTTTTTATGCTGCTGGTCTGCTCCCTGGCCGCTTTCTTTTGTCATGGGAAAGGGTATGTATGGTCCTATACGCTGGTCCCCCTTCTTCTCTTTATTGTCCTCATGCCGCTTGCGGTAAAAAAATACGACCTGCGTTTCACGCAGCGTCCGAGGGAGAAACTGACCCCCTTTTTGAAGTACGGACTCTGGGCGGGACTGGGTTCCATCGCTTCTCAGCTTGTGATCCTGGTTGACACGATCATGGTGGCCAACATCATTGCGGACAGTGTCCAGGTTGCCGTATATAAGGTTGCGACCATTATTCCCCTGAATTTGTTGTTCCTGCCCATGGTGCTTCTGAAGACCGACTACGTTTATATTGCGGAGAACTACCGGAGCGGGAAATTCATAAAAAGTTACTATAAAAAATATCTTGCCGTTTTTCTAGCCGTGCTTGCAATGATCCTTGCAGTCTGGTTCCTGTTCTCTGATATGATCATGCGGATCTTCGGGAGTGAATATGCAGCGTCCGGACCCATCGTGAACATCCTGATGCTGATGCTGGCGGGAGCTTTTCTTTCCGGGTTCCTCTCGGAAATATCCTGAATGCGCTGGGAAAGTCCTCATGGAACAGTTATTCGAATCTGGTCCTTCTGCTGATGAACATCGCGTTGAATATTGTGCTGATACCCCGTTTCGGGCTTTCCGGGGCGGCATATGCCTCAGTGATATCGGTGTGGGTGAGCGGATTGATCAATATCGCGTTGCTTAAGTATTACCTGAAACATTATACCGGACGGTGACAATGCACACGGACCTGCCAAAATATATCTCTGTGACGGATTTCAACCATTCAACGGATTTTGAAAAGAAATACCGCATGGTGAACGGGATCCCGAAAGTGGATTACCGCTTTCTTGATTTCACATTGGGCTTCCAGTATAATCCGGTGACCGTATCACAATATGCCCTCTGCCTCTATGACGAGTATGCGGAAGAAAAGGTGCGAACGAAACGGGACGATTTTTTCCTACAGGTCGGCTGGATCGAGAACAACAAGGTCGATCCGGACGGGGAAAGTGCAACGGTCCCTTATCATTTCCCGCATCAATGGTACAACATGAAGGCGCCCTGGTATTCCGGCATGGCGCAGGGACAGGTGGCCTCCGTGCTCCTGCGGGCTTTTTTACTGACAGGAGATGAAAAATACAAGGCGCTTGCCGGGCGCTTCCTGAATTTTATGCTAAAACCGGTCGGCGAAGGGGGAACCCTGGCCAAAACCCCCGAAGGGGATTTCTGGATCGAAGAATGCCGCACGGAGAAGCCCTCCCTGATCCTGAACGGGCACCTTTACGGCCTGATAGGCCTGACAGAATACTGTAAAATTGACGATCATCCTTTTTTCCGGGATATGCGGGACAAGATCACTGATTCGACATTGCGGCTGATCCCTTTGTATGAAAAGGACCATTGGCTGATCTACGCGCGGGATGTCAACGTGAACAAATGCAACAGCAAATACATGGGGCTGCAGATACTTGAGATAAAACATCTCTCACGAACTTACCGGCAGACGGGAATTTAAAACACTTTATAAACGATGGGACCGGTATATTCACTGGCCGGACTTCTGGCAGTCGGTGGAAAAAGAACTGAGATTAAAGAAGTTGATGAGAATAAGGATCATCAAAGGTTTTATCAAGAACCTGTTCCCGGGAATCTACCGTAAATTCCGGTTAAATGGTTGAGCGTATGATTGAAGGTAAACACATATCCGTACTGATCGCCGTGAAAAATGAAGCGCGGCATCTTCACGCCACATTGCAGTCTCTCCTGGAACAGGATTATCCCGGAGAGCTGATAGAGATCATCGTCATCGATGCAAATTCAGCGGATCGCACTCCTCGATGCCGCAAAGGCTTTTTCCGGAAAATTCAGACGTTTCAGGATCCTCCAGAACCCGAAGGGGCTCTCCGCCTCAGGATGGAACCTGGGCATCGCATCCGCAGAAGGAGAGATCATTTCCATTCTGAGCGGCCATGTGATCCTGGCGAAAAATTACCTTTCCCGGCTGATCCGCCACCTTACGCCGGATGTCGCCGGTGCGGGAGGACGGGCGCTTCCCTGCGGGTTCAACAAGCGGAGCGAACAGATCAGCAGGGCGTTCCGGACACGGCTGGGCAGCGGGGGAGCCACGCATATCAGAGGCAGTACAAACCGGTATGCGGAAACCATCTCTCTTCCGGATGTTACTGGAAAAAGGACCTTGAAAAGATCCGAGGTTTCGATGAAAGGATCGTCCGGGGCCAGGACTGGGATATGAACATGCGCCTGCGGCGCAGCGGCCGCAAACTGCTTTTCGTTCATGACGCGGAGATAAAATTCATTGTCAGGGACTCCCTCCCGGCCCTCTGGAAGCGGCAGTTTCTCGCCGGGTACTGGAAACCGTATATCAACCGGAAATCCCGAAAGCATTTTTTATTACGGCATCTGATCCCGGGAGTTTTTTCTTTATTTTTAACGGTATTATTGCTAACGTCTTTTTGTTCCGTTGTGATCGCCTGTATCTTCGGATCGGTCCTTGCGCTTTACATCTTCGGGCTTGCCGTTGAATGTGCGGGCGACAAGGTAAAATTAAAAGAGTATCCGGTGATGTTCCTGATATTTTTCATTATTCACTATGCGTACGGCCTGGGTATCCTCCTGGGTGTGGGAAAAAAATGAAAAAAGCGCTTTACATACTTGTATCACTGAGTGTCCTGTGTTTCGGCATGCAGCTGTACGTCCCGTTGCATGACCCCGTGTATGCTTATCTTGAACGCATGGCGACCCGGGGGATCGTTCCGGAGATGATGAACGACACGCGCCCCCTGCAGCGGGATGCCGTCACCAGATATCTTCTTGATGTCAGGGCAAGGCAGGCGGAGCTGCCGCGTGTGGACCGTGAGCTTTTGGATGATTTTCTGTCGGAATACCGCCGCGACCTGGAGAAGGGCAAACACCCCGCGGTCACCGGGGACGCTGATCACCGGCTCGGCATTGCTTCACTGGCGAACTTGAAGGAAGATCTCGGACATGTTTTCCGGGACGATCCGCGGAAAGAAAAACGCCGCATCTACATGTTCGAGGATGAAAAGCATACCGTCTGGGTGGGATCGGATTTCACCGTGCGCGGAGAAGCCAGGAACACGACCCTGCGTTCGGTGGATCAGCTGGGCGGACAAGCGTTCATTCAGGCGGGCGAACACCTGGCCTTTTATGCCGACGCTTACTTTTTTCATCAGTACAAGGCGGAAGGATGGGAGGAGCCTCCCCGGGAATTCAGGGGATACTGGTACAATGACCATGAATACGAACATTTTGCCACCTTTGACCGTTCTCAGGCTTACGCCAACATCAGCGGCGGTTTTGGAACGCTTACGGTGGCGCATTACCCCGTTGTGTGGGGCAACTCCCTGCATTCGGTGATCCTCTCCGGGGACGCAATCCCTTTCGGCTCTCTGCAGTGGGCAAAACGCTTCAGGCACTTTAAGTACACCTTTCTTCACGGTTCCCTGATGACGGACACCTATACACTTACGGATGACGGGCGCGAGTATGTCCCCAAATACCTTGTCGCGCACCGCCTTGAAATGCACCTGGCCCCCCGCCTGCATGTGAATTTCTCCGAGCTGCTGATCTACGGGAACCGGATACCGGAACCTACCTATCTTGTGCCCATGGTTTTTCTCTGGCCCTCCGAACATGCCCTGGGCGACCGTGACAACAATATGATCGCCCTGGAAACGGAGGTTTTCCCCCTGAACGGACTGCGGTTGTACGGGACCGTGTTTCTGGACGAACTTTCCTTCAGCCGCATCTTCAAAGACTGGTGGGCAAACAAATTCGCCCTGCAGGCGGGCATGCAATGGTCCCCGCTTTCGTTCCCCGGGGACCTGTTGCTCGAAATGACGGCGGTGCATCCCTGGACCTACACCCATCGCTTCAGTTTCGGGCCCCACACCCATCACGGGAACGACCTGGGGTTTTACCTGGGGCCCAATTCACAATTGTTCACGGGGAAGATCAATGCGGATGTTTCCCGTAAGCACCGCTTAACGCTGACATACCGTCATCAGCTGAAAGGTGCGGATTCGCTTTCCGTCGGCGGGGTCATGTATCCGTCCGGGGGCAATTCCAACCAGGATTATGATGAAAGGGCAACGGAACTCGATGATCATACGACATGGCTGATGGGCAAAATAAACAAGACCACAAGCCTGCGGATGGAATGGCGGTACCGCTGGCGCAACCAGGTACATTTCCTGAGCGGATGTGAGTTGCGCAGCATTCAGGGGAAACGGGACCTCTATTACTCTTTTCAGGTAAATGTTAACTATTAAGGATCTGTCGGAGAAACCATGAGCAAAGGATACAAAGCGGCGCTTTTTATTTCGGATTTCCTTTCCACCATGATCACATTTTTCGGGGTGTACTGGCTGGCGCTACCGTTCGGGCCTTTTCCCGGTGGAAATTGAACTTTATATCAGCGACCTGTGGATCCCCGCCCTGGTCATTTACGCCTACTGGCTTCTTTTTTATCTGTATAACGGATTATACCACCTCCCGGAGGCCCCGTCACGTACGGACGAGAACGTAAAGGTCTTTAAGGCCACCACTTACGGTGTAATCTCCCTTTTCCTTATCACTTTCCGACGCCTTCAACCCTTTTTCCATCGGACGGCTGATCATCGTCATCTATTGGTTCGCCCAGCTCTTTATCACGATCCTGTTCCGGAGCATTATCCTGTCCGTGCGCCATAAACAGTTCCCGTAAGGAGTCGGGCTCATACCGGGCGCGATCGTCGGCTGTAATCCCCGGGGATATGAGATCTATGAAAAGATCCGGCAATACCCGGCGCTGGGATACAGGATCCTCGGTTTTATCGAGACCGATGACGGGGCGGGCCGGAAAAAGGAGTATCACGGAGTGCCGGTGATCGGACACCTGAACGATATCCGCGGGACTGATCCGGGAACATCAGATCAAGCAGCTGGTGATCGCTTTCGGGACCGATAAGCACAACAAGGTCCTGGAGGTCATCAACAAGGTCGCGGACAGCCGGGTGGGGATGAAGATCCTTCCGGACATGTACGATATTATTTCCGGCCTGCGCGGACCCAGCAGATCTACGGTATCCCGCTCGTTGATATCGATCCCGGGTATTATGCAGCCCTGGGAAAAGTTCATCAAGCGCCTGTTTGACATCTTTGTTTCCATTATCGGGCTTTTGCTCTTTCTGCCTTTCGGGCTTCTCCTCGCACTGCTGATCAAACTGGATTCGCGGGGACCGGTCTTTTATACACAGGACCGTCTGGGACTCTACGGTAAACCTTTCCGGATCATAAAGTTTCGCAGCATGAAACACGATATACAGGAAGATAACGGACAGGTCATCCTGACGAAGAAAAAGGATAACCGCGTGACCCGGATAGGGAAGTTCATCCGGCGTTTCCGTTTTGACGAGATACCTCAGCTGATCAATGTCCTCAAAGGGGACATGAGCATGATCGGGCCCCGGCCGGACATGCCCAAGCTCACGGAGCAGCTGGAAAAACAGATCCCGTTATACCGCCACCGCATGAAAGTCAAGCCCGGCATCACCGGATGGGCGCAGATCTCCGTGCCGTATCCGCAGACCCAGGAAGAGGTGATCGAGAAATTCAACTGCGACATCTACTATATCGAGAACATGTCCCTGAAACTGGACCTGAAGATCATCCTGAACACCATCGTGATCATGTTCTCCGGCAGCGGAACGTAAATATAAAGAGTTTGAGAGTTTAAAGTTGAGAGTTTCGGAGAGGAGAGTGTATGTTGTATGTGTCAGCACATAGGTAACAGTTTTGTGTAGCTTCTCGCAAGTACTTTCCGGTGGCAGCCGGGAGAATATGCGGTACAAGCCCGGTCTTAACCTTGATCTCAACCTCAACCTCAACCTCAGCCTCAACCTCAACCATAGCTGCTATCTCATTTTTTCCTTGTCATTCAGGAAATAATATCCCTATATTTTCAAACAGAGCTTATGAGCATGCGAAAAATACACATTGTTATATCATTTGTCCTTCTACTGGCTGCAGGGTCTCTGGCCGCCTGGGACGGGTTTACCCATGTTTCTGCCATTGCGCAGGGCGTGGGAATAAGGATCGAGTGGCAGGCGAAGGATGAGCATGATGTCAAATACTACGAGATATACCGTTCCCGCTCCGAGGATGACGTGTTTTCAGGAACACGGATTCTGCGGCAGGCCCCCCTGGGAGAGCGCGCGCAAGAGTACACCATCCGTCCACGGCATCTTCGGGAAAGCATCCGCCTCGGGTGATTTCAGTTTCTGCTATGTGGTCTGTGCGTGCCGACGAACGATAAAAAAAATATTCCGACATAAAGCAGGCATCCCTTTCCAGCCTCGGTGTCCGCCAGCAGACCTGGGGGAGCATCAAGGCGATGTTTCGGTAAGCAAAAAAGCCAAGAAGCTAGAAAGCTAAAAAGCGAAGAAGCCGGTGTGTTGTTTTGAGGTTTTTCGGAAAATTACCGGTTGTAAGAAGTTGAAAAATATCCGCTGGACGGCGCGACGTCCCGGCGATTCGGCTTGCTTAACCTTATTCTTATATCCTGGTTCTCAATCCTTATAAAGCTTGCCTCTTTTTCAATTCGCTTGTCCGCCAAAATTCATTATATTTCGCCATGATAAAAAAGAAACGTACATTATTCGTCCTTGCCCTTGTTTTTCTTGGAATCCTGTTCTCATATTCCGCGGCGGAGCCGCTACCGCCCATGACCATTGCCAGGCTGAAGTACGGCGGCGGCGGAGACTGGTACAGCAATCCCGGGTCCCTGGAAAACCTGATGGCCTATATTGAGAGGCACACGGACCTGGACATGGCAGAGCGCCAGGCGGTGGTGGAGCCCGGATCGCCGCAACTTTTCAGCTACAGCTACCTGTACATGAACGGTCACGGCAACGTGCTTTTCAACGAAGAAGAGGTCCGGCGCCTCCGGCATTATCTGGAACACGGCGGGTTCTTGCATGCGGACGACAACTACGGGATGGACCCTTCCTTCCGGAGGGAGATGAAGAAGATCTTTCCGGACAAGGAATGGGTGGAGCTGCCTTTCGACCATCCCGTCTATCACCAGGTCTTTGAGTTCCCGGAAGGTTTGCCGAAGGTCCATGAACACAACAATAAAGCGCCGCAGGGCCTGGGCTTGTTCCACGAAGGGCGCCTGGTGGTGTTCTATACCTACGAGGCTGACCTGGGAGACGGATGGGAGAGTGAAGAAGTGCACCACGACCCGCAAGAAATCCGTGAGGCCGCCTTGCGGATGGGAACAAATATCTTCATGTATCACCTGAGACAGTAACGGGAAAGTGCCTTTGTGAGCGAAAAACGTAACACCTATTTTCAGCATATCCTCCGCACATTCCGCAAGCGCAGAGCGCTTGACCGTTTGCAGCATACGGGTCTGCTTTTCCTTATTGTCAATGCGGCGTACGTTCTGGTCTGCCTGCTGCTCGAATTCGTCTGGTACCTTTCTCCCGGCGTCAAGGAGGCGCTGGCATGGATCCTGGTCCTGAATGCCGGCTTTCTGGTACGGGCGGTCCTTATCGTGTTTCAGGGGTATTCCCGGCATCCGGAAAAAGCGAATGCCAAGCTGCTGCTGCATATCGGCAGGCAGTATCCGGAGGTCCGCGACAAACTGCTGAACCATTACCAGCTATCGCAGGAAGACGATACATTGCGTGCTTATGCGGTCAGCCACTTCATTGAAGCGCATCCGCCGGAAAAATTTAATGACGCCTGCAGGCTGGAACCGGCCGGGAAAAAGCTGAAAATATTCCTGGGGCTTTTGCTACTGCTTCTGATCTCCGGGGTTTTGCTCCGTGATCCCGCCGCAAGGCTCCTGCACATCCATGCTTCATATGAACCGCCGTTAACGCAGTACCTTAGCGTTACACCGGAGGACAGCACCCTGTATGCCTACGATTCCCTCCGGATATCGGTCCGGCGGCACGCACCTCCGGATTTCCCCGTTGAACTGTACCGCCTGGAAAACGGGAAAGCGCAGCGGCTGGAGTTTACCCGTGAGCGGGATTCACTCTATTCCTATGATCTTTATCCTGTCCGCAGGTCCGCGGTCTACGTTGCCGTCCTCCGGCGCCCGCATCTCTTTATCCGGAAGTACCCCCGACCGGGATACCGTCAGGTGACGGTGCTCCGGCGACCGAAGGTAGAGCACTGGATATCCGCGTGAGCGCTCCCGCCTATACGCGGATACCGGAAGTCCGCTACCAGGGAAATATCGACAGGATCCGCTGTATCAGGGGATCACGGATAAATATCCGGGCGGAACTCTCCGAAACGGCGGGACCGTCTTTTTTTATCTTTTCCGGAGATACGCTGGACGTGCTGTGCAGGGAGGACACCTGCAAAAGTACCTTCATCCCGGAGCAAAGCGGAACGCTCGGGCTGGTCCTCCGCAACGCCGCGGGAATTCGTATCCGTGAACCCCTGCGCTACAGGGTTGAGCTCGAAGAGGACGCCTACCCCGGGATCGACGTGATCCGTCCGGAACCGGGCGAAGCAATGATCCTGACGGAAGCGCCGGACCTTCCGCTGATGGTCCGTATCCGGGATGACTATGGGTTTTCCTCCCTGAATGTCAGGTATTCCGTACGTTCCGCCTATGGGCGGGAGGCGGACACGGCGGAGAACACCTGCGAGATCCCCGTCGGGAAAGCTCCGGGGACCCGGACCGTGGTGGATACCTGGGAGATAAAGGAGTTCATCTCACCGGGGTCGGAGATCGTCTATCGCTTCGAACTTGCCGACAACGATACGGTCAGCGGTCCCAAGACCGTTAGTTCACGGAATTATTACGCCCGTTTCCCGACGCTGGGGGACCTGTATGAAAAGCAGGACCGCAAGCAGCGGAGCAGTATGGAAGCCCTTGAGGAGGAATCCGCCGAAAGTGCGGAGCTTGCGGAGGAAATCGAAACGATCCGGCGGGAGCTGCTGCAGGAAGGGAGCTGACTGGGAAAAGAAGACCGCACTGGAAGAAAGTGCCGACCGCCTGGAAAAAAGCCGGGAAAAATTGAAGGATGATCCGGGAGTCGATGGAGGCACAGAAGCGTTTCATCGAAGAAATCCACTTTTCAGCGAGAAGGTCATGGAAGATTTCGGACAGCTGCAGGAACTGATGAACGAACTGATCGACGATGAATTGTTCGAACTGATGCAGGAAATGCGGAAGAAATTTGAGAATGATGACCGTTCGGGCATGGAGGAGCTGATGGAAGATTTTTCGGAAAAGGCGAAAGCCTTTGAAAAAGTCTTGACCGCATGCTGCAGGTTTTCAAACGGATTCAGCAGGAACAGCGTCTGGAGGAACTGGCAGAACGCATGAAAGGGAACCTCCGGCAGCAGGAACAGCTACTGGAAAGTGCACGGGAGCAAAGTGCGGAGAGCCTCTGCCGAACAGCAGGAGAAGATCGGCAGAGAAGCGGAAGACTGGGAAAAGCTCGGCGAGGAATCCTCCGCCCTCTTCGATGCGGAGGATAAGGAAAGATTCGACGAATTTTTGCGCAGGGCGGGACGTGCGGCCGTCTCCTCGGATATGCGCAGGGCCGCGGAAGCGTACCGGGAGCAACAGCGCTCCCGGGGGATGCAGAAAAGCAGGGAGGCCGGAGATGAACTCCGGGATCTTTCGCAGTCCTTTTCGGACATGGCTTCTTCCATGATGCAGGGGCGCCGGGAAGCCGTCAGTGCATCCTTCCGTTCGGCGTTCCAGAAGGCGCTCTATATGTCCGTACGGCAGGAAGCGCTGAACCGCTTTTCAGAGGATATTGACCGGAATTCCCCGCTTCTGCACGAATTTACCAGCCGGCAGGGAAAGATCCTGGAATCCGCGCTCGACATCAATGCTCACCTTATGGCGCTTTCGATGAAGACCTTTTTTGTGGATAAGGCCCTGGGAATGGAATTGGGCCGGGTGATCGGCAACCTGAAAAGCGGCATACAGCATGTGGAGGAGGCGGATATTCCCCGCGGGAAAAACGAGATCAACAAAGCATTTTCGGCAATGAACCGGCTTGCGCGCATGCTGATGGAACGTATGGAAAATGCGCAGCAGGAACAGGGCAGCGGTTCCGGCATGGAATCCTGATTGCAGCAGCTGCAGCAGATGGCGGGACAGCAGCAGCAACTCAACCGGTCCATGCCGCAGCCGGGTGCCGGCGGTGACAGCATGATGGACCGGCTGGCCGAGCTGGCGGCCAGGCAGCAGGCTCTGCGGCGCGCCCTCAAAGAGATTCGGCAGGGGATATCGGAGCGCGGCGGAGAGAAACGCGTTACGGGTGATCTTGACAGGATCGCAAAGGATATGGAAAATGTGATCAATGAAATGCGCAAGCATCAGGTGCGCCGCGAGACCATTTGCGGCAGGAAGATCGTACAGCGCTTGCTGGACGCCACGCTCGGCGACAACGCGGGATCATAAAAAAGAACGGCAGTCGGAAACCGCAAAGGAGATCGAACGCGAGTCCCCGCCCGGGCTGCCCGCTGACTTTGGGGAGCGTGAATCCCTGATCAACGCACTTCGCCGCGCCGTCCGGGAAAGCGCCCTGTCTCCGCAGAATAAGCGGGACATGGAGGCATACCTTGAATCCCTGTTGGGAAAAGAACGTGAGCTCAACATGAGGAGGACAGGAGAATGAGATTATCTCTAAGGCTAAGTTGTGCCTTCCTTCTGATGGTTTCCGTCGTGCTGTGGTCCGCAGAACCGCTGACGGAAAGGGAAAAATATCTGAAAGCCTACGAACATGAAAAGAACGGGGAATATCAGAAGGCGGAACCCCTGTAACTGGGAACTTCACCTTTCCAGCCCAACAATTTTAACTATTTCTCCCGCTATAAAAAGCTCCTTGTCCGGCAACGTAAATTCCGTGATATCATTCCGTTGCTGGAAGCCAGGACCGGAAGCCGGCCCTCGGACGATCACTTCCGGCTCGAACTGGGCCTGCTATATTTTGCCGAAGGGCAGGGCAAAAAAGCAGAGGATGCCTGGCGCTCCGTCTTTGCCGGAAAGCACGTCAGGACCCGCAGGAATTATGCCGCTTACGTTTACCGGGATGTGCTCGAATACGGACTCGGTGCACAGTTATATTCCGTGGTGCAGGAGCTCCGGAGCATTACCGGCATTGAAAACCTGCTTGTAAGGTATCTCTTCAATATTTGCGTGCAGTACCGGGACTGGGAGCATGCGGCCGGTGAGGTCCAGCATATTGTTGAAACGCAGCCGGAAGATCTCCGTTACGTACGCCAGGCCCTGTTCCGGCAGCCGCCGGACGCTTCGCTGTACGACCTTATCGGCGGAAAGATCAGCGACAATGAAGATCCGGACGTGAAGATATTCCTTTCGGAAATGTATACCCACACGGAAGCATATGACAAGGCTTATGCAATCCTGAAAACGGGAGAAGGCGTGCCGGAATTGAGGGAAGCGATGGGCGAATTTGCACGGCGCATGTTCAACAGGCAGGAATATGGAATGGCGCTCGCTGCCGCGGAATGGCGGGAAAAGCATGCCCCGGATCCGCTTGAAAAAGCCGGAATGAAACTTTTGTCGGCGCAGTCGCGCGAACAGCTCTTCTACATGCATGAAAAGACGGGTACCTTTATTCCCATGCCGTATGCATCGGAGCTGACGGAGATCCGTTTCCGGTCCTATGACCCGGAATATACCGCAGAGATCGAAATGGCGCTCGCGGTGTACGACTCACTGTCCACCGTTGCGCGCCCCGTCTCGCAAGTTGCCGCCTTTCGCCGTGCGGAGATCCTCTATCTTGTCTATCATGATTTCGACGGCGCCCTGAAGGCATACAGATCCCTGGCGCCGCAGGCTACCGGCCAACTGCGCATAACTGTCCTTTCAAGGATCTCAGACCTTCTTATTGCCCAAGGCGAATACCGCAAAGCTCTGGATTTTATACGGAATGCCGGGAGTGAATACCGGCTGATGGTCCATGAAGAAGACCGCCTTCTTCCGCAAGCCCTGTACGTTTCGTTCATGGCGGATGAAACGGATTCCCTGAAAGCACGTATCGGAGAAGTGACGGCCCTGCTTCCGGAAGGGGATGTGCTCTACAATGACGTGCTGGGCTTTGCGGGTTTTGTTTCCGAAGGACTGAAAGACAGCCTGAACCGGGATGATTGGCTGCAGGCTGAACGCATGCTGGCGAAAAATCATATTTCCGAAGCCGCGGAACGTTTCCATTCCCTGCTGCGGAAAAGATCTCCAGCAAAAGCCCTGTACGGCATGCGCTATCTTGACTGTCTTCGCCTTCTGGATGAGGAAACACGCGAAGAAGCATTCTGGAAGGCCTATTCCGAGACGCTGCTCGATTCGGAAGCGGGCGATTTCTTCATGCTCCGCTATGCGGAGTTTCTGGAAAAAACCCATAAATTGAAAAAGGCCGTTGAAATATATGAAAAATATTTGCTATCTTATCAGGAGAGCATGTATTACGAATCCGTTCGGGAGTATTTACGTGAAAAAGATCCGGCAGGTGAATCATGATCAACAAAAATGAACGGCAGAAACTGGCATCGGCGGCCAGTGAGATACGCAAAAAGGCATACGCACCCTATTCGTCGTTCCGCGTAGGGGCTTCCCTCCTGTCGGATGACGGCGGGATCAGCGGCGGCGTGAATGTGGAGAGCAGCAGCTACGGTTTGTCCGTATGTGCGGAACGCAATGCGATTGCCTCGGCCCTGGCAAAAGGCAAACGCAAATTCCTCGCACTGGCGATCTCAAGCAGGGGAGCCGCTGACGCCGTGCGGCGCCTGCCGTCAGGTCATTCATGATGTCTGCGGGAATATTGATATCATCCTTGGGGATGAAAACGGGAATATACGCGAGATCACAAGCACCGCCGCGCTTTTGCCGGAAGCATTCGGCGACAAGGACCTGGGTTAACGGATGTTGGGCAAGAACATTATTATCGGTATCGCGGGAGGTACAGGGTCCGGAAAGACCTCGGTGGCAAAGGCGCTGGTCAAGGACCTGCATCTGAACGGTGCCGTGATCATCGAGCAGGACTGGTATTACAAGGACCTTTCGCATCTTCAGCAGGATGAACGCCTGAAATGGAATTTTGACCATCCCGACTCGATGGAATTTGACCTTCTGATAAGGGATCTGAAGGCCATGTCCGACGGCCGGACGGTAAAGGTCCCGCAGTACAATTACATTACCCATTCGCGCGCAAAAGAGACGCTGACCGTCAAGCCGCAGAAAGTCGTGATCGTCGAAGGCATCCTGGTCCTCTACGAACCGGTGCTGCGCGATCTGCTGGATATCAAGCTCTTTGTTGACACCCCCGCGGATATCCGTTTTATCCGCCGTGTTAAGCGCGATATTTATGAAAGGGGCCGCGCGATCGACAATGTTATCAACCAGTATATGAAGACCGTGCGCCCCATGCACGAGATCTTCGTGGAGCCCTCGAAGCGTTACGCCGACGTCATCATCCCCGAGGGAGGAAAGAACAAGGTGGCGGTTGATCTTCTTCGGACAAAGATCTCATCACTTATAAAGCATTAAGGAAGTAGTGTTATGGAAACAGGATGGCGTCCCCAGAACGGCCGAATCGAAGTGATCTGCGGCAGCATGTTCAGCGGGAAGACCGAAGAACTGATACGGCGGCTCCGCCGTTCGCAGATCGCGAAACAGAAGGTGGTGGTGTTTAAGCCGAAAATTGACAACCGCTTTCACAAGGAAAAGATCGTAAGCCACAGCAAACAGGAGATCCACAGTATTGTAATCCGGGACGCCGAGGAAATCCTTCAGCATGCGGTCTTTTCCCAGGTGATCGGCATTGATGAAGCACAGTTCTTTGACAACCGCCTCATCGACATGGTACAGGACCTGGCCGACTGCGGAAAACGGGTTATTATTGCGGGCCTGGACATGGATTACCGGGGCATTCCCTTTGAGCCCATGCCGTATCTGCTTGCGATCGCCGAGGATATCACCAAAATGCATGCCATCTGCATGCGCTGCGGCGCTCCGGCCAATTATACGCAGCGGATAAGCACCTCCAAGGAACGGGTTGTAGTGGGAGCAGGGGAGATATATGAAGCCCGTTGCCGCCATTGTTTCGAAGCGCCCGAAGCAAGGGATGTGTACGGAGATGACGGGCATCCGTCCCGGTGAACATCAATGGGTTTAATTATTTTTCTATCCGCGGAACATTTTCAACGTAAAAATGTTGTATTTGTCTTGATAAGTAACTGAGGTTTTTATAAATTTAGTGCTGTTAAAAAATTAGGAGGAAAACAATATGGCAAAGCAAATCGAATACGATGTTGAAGCACGGAGTAAGTTAAAATCAGGGGTTGATCAACTTGCAAATGCTGTGAAGGTAACGTTGGGCCCGAAAGGGAGGAATGTGGTGATCGAGAAGAGTTTTGGCGCACCGCTGATCACCAAGGACGGTGTTACCGTCGCAAAAGAGATTGAGCTTGAAGATAAGATGGAGAACATGGGTGCGCAGATGGTAAAGGAAGTGGCATCGAAAACTTCCGATATCGCCGGTGACGGGACGACCACTGCAACGGTACTGGCACAGGCCATTGTGGCGCAGGGTATTAAAAATGTCACTGCAGGCGCCAACCCGATGGAACTGAAACACGGTATCGACCTGGCCGTGAACGCCGTCCTCGAGGCATTGTCCGCGGCAAGCAAAAAGGTCAATGATTCCCGTGAAAAGATCGCACAGGTCGGTACGATCTCTGCGAACAACCAGGTGGTGCGGATGATGAAATCCGGTCAGGACAGGGAAGAGATCATTGAAGTCCCGATCGGTGAGATCATTGCGGACGCAATGTCCAGGGTCGGCACGGACGGGGTGATCACAGTGGAAGAAGCCAAGAGCGCACTGACTTCCCTTGATCTTGTGGAAGGCATGCAGTTCGACCGCGGTTACCTGTCCCCGTATTTTGTGACCGATTCGGAAACCATGGAAACATCGCTGGAAGATCCCTATATTCTGATCCATGACAAAAAGATCTCCACAATGAAAGATCTTCTGCCCATTCTTGAAAAAACCACCCAGATGGGCCGTGCCCTTCTGATCATCGCGGAAGATGTCGAGGGGGAGGCATTGGCAACGCTGGTTGTGAATCGCCTGCGCGGAACCCTGAAGGTCGCGGCAGTGAAAGCACCGGGATTCGGCGACCGCCGCAAAGCCATGCTTGAGGACATTGCCATCCTGACCGGCGGAACGGTGATCTCCGAAGAACGGGGATACAAACTTGAAAATACTACCATTGATGACCTGGGACAGGCAAAAAGCGTAAGTATCGACAAAGACAACACCACGGTCGTGAACGGCGCGGGGATCCGGAAGCCATCCAGGGCCGCATTAATGAGATCCGCGTGCAGATCGAGAATACCACTTCCGATTATGACCGTGAAAAACTGCAGGAACGCCTGGCAAAACTTTCCGGCGGCGTTGCCGTTCTGAATATCGGTGCCGCTACGGAAGTTGAAATGAAAGAAAAGAAAGCACTGGTCGAAGATGCTCTGCATGCGACCCGCGCCGCAGCGGAAGAAGGTATTGTTGCCGGCGGCGGTGTCGCCCTGCTGCGCGCAGCCGCTGCGCTTGACAAGGTGAAGAAAGGGCTAAGCCCCGATGAGGGTATCGGCGTTGAGATCGTCCGGCATGCCCTCGAGTACCCGATCCGTCAGATCGTCGGCAATGCCGGCCTTGAACCCGCCATTGTCATCAAAGAGGTGCTCGACCACAAAGGTGACTACGGTTTTGACGCACGGCGGGAGCGCTACGGATCCATGTTCGAGTTCGGAATCGTGGACCCGACAAAGGTATCGCGCACCGCAATGCAGAACGCCGCTTCTATAGCAGGATTGCTGCTGACCACCGGAAGCACTTATCTGTGACAAACCTGAAGAGAAAGATGATGCACCTGCCATGCCTCCGGGCGGTATGGGCGGTATGGGCGGCGGCATGTATTGATGCGGCGCCTCTGCATCTCATAGATTGGAAGGACCCCGCCCGGCGGGGTCCTTTTTTTTTGCCGCCGCAAAAGATTTCACGGGAAAAGAAGTAAAATTATTTTATTCCCGCGGTTTATACGTTATTTTACAATGATGAATATCAAACGCACATGCGGCATGCTTTTTTTCTTTTTGTGCCTGTTGTTTTCCGCAGGAATGGCGGATTCACTGGAAGAATACGAAAGGAAAATACAGAAGAGCACCGAGCGGCTGAAGGAACTCGACCGTCAGATCTCCGGGCTGAGATCCGAAGTAAAAAAATATCAGCAGCAGGAAAAGGGACTGATCTCGGAACTGGACAATACGGAGCGGCAGATATCGCTGACTTCAGACAAGATACGCGTGCAGCAGCGCGAACTGGCATTGCGGAGGGAAAAACAGGCGCGGCTGAAACGGGATCATCAGCGGGCGCAGGCGAACGGCGAGGAATTGCTGGAACGGTATGAAAAACGCGTTCAGCGGGCATACAAGCTTCGCCCGGCAAGGCAATGGGACTTATTTGTCGATGCGGCTTCCCCCCGTGAATTTTATTACCGGGTGAAATATATCAGCGCCATCAATCGGGCGGACAGGGACCTCTATCACAATATCCGGGAGAATATCGCCTTTATTGCCAGGCGCCGCCGGCAGATCGAAGCGGAGGCGGCCGCCATCGGGAAAAATGTCCGGGAACTTGAGCAGGAACAGGAAGCCCTCGAGACACTGAAAAAAGCGCAGAAAAAGCAGTATGACAAGATCCATTCGGATAAGGAGTTGCTGGCCGAACAGATAGAGGAAAAGGAAAGATCGAAAAAAGAGATCCAGAATATCATTCAGAAGACCCAGGAGGATAAAAAAGACTACCTTGCGCGCTTGGAAGCGGAACGTAAAAAACGGGAGATCTCGGAACGTCCCTTCGCGGATAAAAAGGGAAACTGCCCTGGCCGGCACGCGGCAGGATCACCGCCAGTTTCGGAACGCAGCGCCATCCGGTCCTGGGTACGATCACGGAAAATTCCGGGATCGATATTGAGACCGCCGGCAGTGCGGCCGTACGTGCCGTCAGCGACGGCATGGTGGTCACGGTCACCTGGCTGAGAGGGTTCGGCAATACGATCATTGTCATTCATGATAACAGTTACTATACCGTATATTCCCATGTGGAGGATATCCGCGTGGTGGAGGATGAGTATGTGGACAGCGGCCAGCAACTTGCCATAGCAGGCAATGACAGTGCGACGGGGAAACCGCTCCTGCATTTTGAATTGTGGAAAGAGCAGGAAAAACTTGATCCCGGCACTGGCTTCAGAAGTAAGGAATACCTATGCAGAAAAAACGATCCCTGAAAAAATTATTCACCTCCTGCTTTAACGAGGCGCCGGTCATGACGGAGGAAATGCCCCGTTCCGGTTCTTACCGGGAATATTACCGGCTGACAGGCGGCTCCGGGCGCAGTGCTGTGGGTGTCTATAACGAGGACCGGAAAGAGAATGTCGCCTTTCTGTCTTTCTGCCGGCATTTTCGTTCCTACGGGCTTCCCGTCCCGGAAATATATGCGGAAGACCTGGATAATTATATCTACCTGCAGGAGGACCTGGGGGAAACCACCCTTTACGGGTATCTTGAAAGAGTATATAAGGACGGGATATTCCCGAAACCTCTGATCGAAATTTACAAGCGTGTGCTGGAAGCACTTCCCCGCTTCCAGCTGCTTGCCGGGAAGACCCTCGATTATTCAAAATGCTATCCGAGGTACCGTTTCGACCGCCGGTCCATTATGTGGGACCTGAATTATTTCAAGTACTATTTCCTGAAACTGGCCAAGATCCCCTTTGACGAGCAGGAGCTTGAGAATGATTTCAATACTTTTGCCGATTTCCTGCTTGAGGCCGATAATGATTATTTTATGTACCGCGATTTTCAGTCCCGGAACATTATGCTGAAAGAGGAAAAACCCTTCTTTATTGATTTTCAGGGCGGCCGCCGGGGGCCCCTGCAGTATGATGTAGCGTCCCTGCTTTACGATGCCAAGGCAGATATTCCCCAGCACATCCGTGACCAGCTCTATGAACATTATCTCAACGTGCTGTCTGAATATCTGGAATTCGACCGCAAAACCTTTTTAAAGTATTATCACGCTTACGTCCTCGTGCGTATCATGCAGGCCATGGGCGCATACGGATTCCGCGGGTTCTATGAAAAAAAACAACACTTTCTGAAGAGTGTTCCGTATGCCGTTGAGAACATTCGTTACCTTCTCGAGACTGGTTCACTTCCGGGAAACACGCCGGCATTGAATGTGGTCATGGAAAGGATCTGCCGGGAAGAAAAGCTGATGAAATACGGCCGTTCGGACAGCGATAAACTCACCCTGGAGGTGAGCAGTTTTTCCTGACAGGCAGGGGATCCCGGATGATACCTCCGGCCACGGCGGAGGATTTGTCTTTGACTGCCGGGGAATACTTAATCCCGGGCGCTATGAAAAATACCGGGATCTTACGGGGAACGACAGGGCGGTAAGGGAATTCCTGGAACACCGGACCGGTATCGGTACCTTTATTCATCACGCGGTCGCCATGGTGGAACCGACCGTCAACAACTACGTGGAAAGGAAATTTCCGCACCTGATGGTAAGCTTCGGCTGCACCGGAGGGCAGCACCGTTCCGTATATTGTGCATCAAAATTTGCGGAGTATTTCAGCAAACGCGATGATATCGTTGTGATCCTGAACCACTATTAAGAAAAGGATATGCCATGAAAGGAATGATCCTGGCAGCAGGGATGGGAACACGCCTGAAACCCGTGACCGACATCATGCCGAAAGCTTTGGTGGAGATCAACGGGATCACGATGCTGGAGCGCGCGATACTGAAACTGAAACGTACCGACATCGATGAGATCGTCGTCAATGTGCATCACTTTGCCGCTCAGGTCGAGGCGTTTCTCAAAAAACGGGATCTTGGCGTGAAGATCCATATTTCGGATGAACGGAAGAAATTGCTCGGCACGGGAGGAGCGGTCAAGCATGCGCGTCCCTACCTGGACGGAACGGAACCGTTCTTCGTTTACAATGTGGATATCATCTCGAACATCAACCTGCTTGACATGCTCTATCTTGACCAGATGAGTTCCGCGGCGGCCATTCTCGCCGTCAGGAAACGTGACACGGCGCGCCAGCTTTGTTTCAGCGACGACCACCATCTGAGGGATGGAAAGATCTGGAGACCGGTGAACAAAAAGGGGAGGACGGCCACTGCTATGCCTTCAGCGGCATCCAGCTCTTGCACCCCGTGCTCTTCGATAAAATGCCGGATAAAGATCCTTCAGCATTATTGATCTGTACCTGCAGACCGCGGAAGAGGAGATCATCCTCGGATACGATCACAGCGAGGGGACATGGATGGATATCGGCACCCCGGAACGTCTGAAAAAAGCTTCTGCCGCACTGAAGCGGGAAAACGGCTGATCTTCCCCCTCCATCACGCCCCGTTTTTGCTTTTTCCCTCGTTTTTTGATTTTTGCCTTCCATGTCTTCTGCGATCCACATCCTCTGCATCCCTTGCTAAGTCTTTGACATTTGCCCTTTCTCATTGTATATTAGGCGGCTATAACGTAAAGGAGTGATCGTGAAAGTAAATGTAAAAGAAGTCAGCCCCACCGAACGGGAAATGCATTTTGAGAAATCCTGGGAAGATATTGAAAAGGATTATAAGGCGTTCGAGAAAAAGTTTGCCAAAGATATCGCACTGCCGGGGTTCCGCAAAGGCATGGTGCCGCTGAAGATCATCGAGAAAAAATTCGGTCCCGGATCAACCTGGATTTTATCAATGAAAAGTTCCCGGATTATTACGGCCATGCCCTGGAAAAAGAAGAACTGACACCGGTCAGCCAGCCGGAACTGCTGGACCTTGATTTCCAGAAGGGTGATCCGCTCAAGCTCAAGCTGAAGTTCGAGGTGATGCCGGAATGGGAACTTCCCGAATACAAAAAACGCCTTTCCCTGGAGAAATACCAGTATGAGATCGACAATGAGGATATAAAGGAAACCCTTGACCGCCTTCGCCGGAACGCCGCGGAAGTCGTCAATGTAGAAGACGGCGCAAAGCACGGACATCACATTGTCGCCGATGTGAAGGAGATGGACAAGGACGGCAAGCCCGTGAATGAAAGTGAAGGCACCCGCGTGATCCTGGGAGAAGAGCCCTTTACCGGGGAAAACGAGAAGGCGCTTCTGGGCGCAAAGCCCGGCGAGACCCGTGAGATCTCCATGAAGACCGGCAAGGAGGAAGAAGGCGTTCACACGTTCAGGATGGAGATAAAGTCCGTCGAGGAACATATCCTCCCGGAGCTGAATGATGCATTCGCCCGCACCGTAAGTCCGGAAACGGAGACCCTTGATGCGCTGAAGAAAAAGGCGCGTGAAGAACTGGAGTCCTACTGGGAAAAACAGGCGGAGAAACGGCTGGAAGAACAGATCGCCGATTTCTTTATCGACAGGATGAAAGAGGTTGAACTTCCGAAAAGTGTTGTGGAGGAACAGGCAAAGAACATTTATGAAGAAATGAAAAAGAACTACCCCTCCGCGCCGGAAATGGATGAAAAGGCGGTGATCGAGAACTACCGGGAAACGGCGGAAAAGAGCCTGAAATGGCAGCTGGTGAAGCACAAGATCATCAAAGAAAACGACATCAAAGTGACGGATGAAGATATCAGCGCCAGGATCGGAGAAATGCTGAAGGACGTGAACGAGGAAATGCGGAAGACCTATGAACAGTATTATCAGTCACCGCAGATAAAGAACCAGCTTCACGATGACATTATCCATAAGAAACTCATCGATCATCTTGCCTCACTTGCAAAAATAAAGAACAAAAAAGTGCCGCGCAAAGCACGGCTCAGGGAAACGGGACAATGAATTACCTCCCCTTTGTCATTGAACAGACCGGCCGGGGAGAACGCTCCTACGACATCTACTCCGGCTGCTGAAAGAACGCATCGTTTTTATCAACGGCGCGATCACGGACAGCATAAGTTCACTGGTCATCGCCCAGCTTCTGTTCCTGGAGGCGGAAGAACCGGATAAGGATGTTAATCTCTACATCAATTCGCCGGGCGGTGTCATTACGGCGGGACTGGCCATCTACGACACGATGAATTATATCAAACCGGATATTGTCACGATCTGCGTGGGACAGGCCGCTTCCATGTCCGCAGTACTGCTTGCCACCGGCACGAAAGGCAAACGGTTTGCGCTCCCGAATGCACGCGTGATGATCCATCAGCCGCTGGGCGGGACGCAAGGCCAGGCCAGCGACATCGAGATCCATGCCAAAGAGATCCTGTACCTGCGCGAAAACCTGAACAAGATACTGAAAAAAGCTACCGGTCAGACCCTGAAGAAGATACAGACGGATACGGAACGGGATTTCTTTATGTCCGCCGAAGAAGCAAGAAGTTACGGAATTGTTGACGATATCATTAAGAAGAAACAATAATGGACGATAAACCAAAAATATGTCATTTCTGCGGACGCCCCGAAGATGAGACCAATGTGCTCATTCGCGGCGCTTTCGGGGACACCTATATTTGCGATGAATGTATCCATGCCGCCAACGAGATCATTTCCGCTTCCGAGCCGGAGCCGGAAGCGGCGCTTTCCGACTTTGACCTGGAGAAATTGCCCACGCCGTCGAAGATCCATTCGGAACTGAACCGCTACGTGATCGGACAGGAAAACGCAAAGCGCATGGTATCCGTGGCGGTCTACAATCATTACAAACGCATTAAAAACCATATCGCGAACAAGGACATTGAGATAGACAAAAGCAATATCCTTATGCTGGGCCCGACCGGGACCGGGAAAACGCTTATTGCGCAGACCCTCGTCCGGCAGCTGCAGGTTCCCTTCGCGATCGCGGATGCCACGGTGCTGACCGAGGCGGGGTACGTGGGAGAAGATGTCGAGAATATTCTCGTCCGGCTCCTGCAGTCTGCGGACTACGATCCCCGGAAAGCGGAATACGGCATCATCTATATCGATGAGCTCGATAAGATCACACGAAAGTCCGCCAA
Organism: Fidelibacterota bacterium; assembly: GCA_034520235.1. GTDB lineage: Bacteria > Fidelibacterota > Fidelibacteria > Fidelibacterales > Fidelibacteraceae > M50B103. Next base: position 191,085 of record JAXHNS010000002.1, on the reverse strand, counting down.
TCCCTCGATCACCCGCGACGTCAGCGGGGAGGGCGTACGGCAATCTTTGCTTAAGATCCTGGAAGGAACGGTCGCACACGTGCCGCCCAAAGGCGGGCGCAAACATCCGGAAGCGAAGATGGTGCATATCGACACCCGGAACATCCTTTTCATCTGCGGCGGGGCCTTCGACGGTATCGAAGAAGTGATCGCCCGGCGCATCGGGAAGAAAGAGATCGGTTTCGGCGAGAAACAGCAGACCGGAAAAACACTGAGCAAAAACGAGATTATGGAACAGATCAGTCCCGAGGATCTCATCAACTACGGTTTTATTCCGGAACTGGTGGGGAGACTGGCGGTTCTGACGAGCCTGGATGATCTGGATGAATCCGCGATGATCACGATCCTTACCAAACCCCGGAACGCCCTGGTAAAACAGTATAAATTTCTAATCGAACAGGAAGGCATACGGCTGGATATCCGGAAAAGCGCACTCAGGGAGATCGTCCGTCAGGCCATGAAAGAAAGACAGGTGCAAGGGCCTTGCGCTCCGTGATGGAAAATATCATGCTGGACCTGATGTACCGTGCTCCCGATATGGAAAATATCGAGAAAGCGATCATCGACAAAGAGGTTGCCCGCGGCAAAAAAGATTACAAGTTCGTTAAAAAAGCTTCCTGACGGTAAAGAGCCAACCACGAATTACACGAATTCTTTATTTTGTTCATTAATCCAGGCTGTTGTTTATCGGACTATGCGGGCAGGTTTTCCCTCATCCCGGCTGCGCAGGTCAGGAACGCTTCGCAGGGTGTGCCGGGTAATTATCGGCAGGGGATTTTCAACTTGTTTCTTTCGTTCGTGAAAACGTATATTTGTTTTGAAGATTTGAACTTCTATGAAACGGCAAAATGATCGTAAATACTAAAGAAAAATGCCGGACCTTTTATATAAACGCACAAAAACATATAAGGAAATGAGGTAATATGCAACTGGGATTCGTCGGATTGAAATTCTCCGGAAAGAGCACGCTTTTTGAACTGCTCACCCGGGGAAATATGAATCCGTTCATTCCGGTATGGCGGAGTACCATCGCGGTCAGGTCACCGTGCCGGATGAACGCGTGGAGCGGCTGTCGGAGATGTACCGGCCGAAAAAGATCACGCATGCGCAATTCGACTGTATCGATGTGATGGGACTTCCGGTAAGCATGCGCAGCGACCAGGCCTCCAAATATCTGGAAGCGGTGCGGCAGACCGACAGTCTCGTGGCGGTCATCCAGGTTTTTGAGGGGTACAGTGCCGGCGGAGATCCTTTCCGCATCGATCCGGTAAAAAACCTTGAGGACCTTGAGGCGGACCTGGTCTTTGCGGACCTTCTGGTTGCGGACACGCGGCTGGAAAAGGTACGGCTTCTCAAGGCCCGCAGCGCCACGCAGTTCGATCCGAGGGAACTCGAGCTCCTGGAAAAATGCAAAGCCGCGCTTGAAGACGAAACGCCACTGCGCAACATCGGTTTCACGCCGGAGGAGGACAAGCGTATCCGCGGCTTTCAGTTTCTCTCCCGGAAGCCCCTGATGGCAGTGCTGAACTGCAATGGATCCCATTATGAAAAACGGGACGGGTACGAAGCCCGGTTCGGGGAAGTTTTCCCCGGCGTTCCCGTCACTTCGGTCTCGGCGCTGATGGAAAAGGAGATCCAGGAACTGGAGGAAGATGAACGTCAGCTTTTCATGGAAGAAATGGGTATCGACGCGCCGGCGATCGATCATGTGATATCGACCGCATACTCCGCATTCGGGCTTATCAGTTTCTTTACCGTGGGGGATGACGAGGTGCGGGCATGGACCCTGCACAGCGGCGCCACGGCACCGGATGCGGCGGGTGAGATACATACGGACCTGCAAAAAGGTTTTATCCGTGCCGAGGTGGTCCATTACGACAACTTTGTCCGCGAAGGCGGTTTTTCCGCGGCAAAGGCGAAGGGACTCGTCCACCTGGAAGGAAAGGATTACGTTGTCAGGGACGGCGATATTCTGAATATTCGATTTAATGTTTAACCGCGGATCTTACGAAAATCCAACCACGAATTACACGCCTGTACCGGCGAATGCCGTGAGAGCACTTCAGTAAGTCGAGTTGTCGATTTTTCGAGTCGTCGAGGTGAAAATAAGTCTCAAGTCAACTCAACAGCTCAACTATTTTACCCTTGTTCTTATTCTTTTTCGTGTTGATCCCCCGTTTTTCCGTTACCGTCGGAGCGCAGAACGGCTGTTCCGTTTGTGGTGAGCATATCGTCAGCGGTGGAATTTTTTAACGACAAAACTCCGAAATTTCCTGATGTTTCGCAGCATAAGGGCGGCCAGGCTCAGGGGGATCAAGGCCGCGATCACGATCAGTGACCAGCTGAGCGCATACGCCTGCGTCTGATAATAGGTGACCACAAGGTCAATGACAATGGAAAGCAACGCGGCATTCGTAAGGATAACGGCGAGGTAATTGTAGATGTCAAAGGAGATCGCCCTGATAATGAAAAAGGAGATAAGCGTGAAAAACAGCGTCGCAAGATAGATGGGGAGGACGAATTTCATGATAATGGTGTTATCTGTCAGCATAAAGGCGAAAAGCGCCGTAAAAAGCAGCGATGCCAGTACGTAGTAAAGGATCATGGGGATCCATCTTTTCACGCGTTCGGAAATGAAAATACCGTTCATTATGATCCATATGAAAACAATGCCCGCGGAAGCGGATTTAGCCCAGTGGAGATCTCCGGAAATGACCAGGTTCAGCACCAGAAGGTAGGCTGCCGTCACAAAAGAAACAAAGGTATAAAGCCCGAAAAAACTGTTCTTTATCCTCATCAGCGGATAGGCCAGAACACACCAGAGGTAGATCAGGGAAGAAACCGGGATCAGCGCCCAGCTGATCTGACGGTCATGAATAAAATCGATAAGCAGCAGGATCACGATACTACGTTGAGAATACAAGCGTGATGACCGTACCGGCAAGAAACCGCCGCATGGGTTTTGTCTGCGGATCCCCCGCATTTTCACGGTACAGCGGATAATCCCGTGTCTGCGGTTTTCGTTTTGCCCGGGGGTCCGAAACCTCCGTTCCGGCCAGAGGGGGCATTTTTCATGATAATCAGCGAGTTCCACCCCGCAATGAACACAATAGGACATAAGTGACCTCAATTGCTTATTATTCTGACATGTGCTCCGAGCTCGACAAGCCGCCGGAAAACATGCCGCTCAACGCCGGCTTCCTGACATACGCGGCCGAAGGTAATATGCAGTGCATTGTTGTATCCGAGCACCGCACAGGCGGTGAGGGTTTGCGTGGGCGGTCCCAGCATGAATCCCATATGCTCTACATGTTCCTCAAGTGCGTCCGGAAGCCGCACCGCTCCCAGGTTGGACAGGGTGCCGGAGAACTGTGCATGTCCCTGAGTGTTGGAGACGTACCGGATCACAAGATCCTTCACAGGGACCGGAGTATTTTTTATCAGCGCGTTGCTGCTTAGCGAGCAGTTGTCTTTTACCATGGCCAGCAAATTGTCCCTGGAAGCCCGGGTGCGCACAAATGTTTTCAAAAGACCAATGATATCCCCGAGATCCCGCACCTTTGCGGGATCAATACGAGGTACGATGAACAGCGAGAAATTACGCATTGACCGGACGGGATACAGGTTCCGCATATTGACCGGGATCGACAGACCGACCGGCCTGTGCTTTTTCCGGTTCCTGATCTGGGTATTCTGTATATGTATCAGCGCTTCGATATACAATGCCGCCAGGAATTCCGTGACCTTTGCCTGATATGCTTTTGCGACAGACTTGATATCCTTCATGGCAACCACTCCGCTGATAATGCGGAATGCGCCGAGCGGAAGGAGGTTTCCCCGGATTTTGAAGACCCGCTGGGTGGAAAAGAGACTGCGCTCTTTCGGCACGTCTTTTAGCCGGTGTTTCTCGATCTCAAGCACCCTCGGGAATGCATCTTCGTATTCTTCCGCAGCGGGCGTATCCTGCGGATCCATAACGCCTTCGGGAATGGCGCCGATGCTTCCTTCCAGCAGGAGATATTGTGTCACCAGGGTTTTTAGGAACTCCATGCAGCCGCTGCCGTCGCTGAGAATGTGCGAGAATTCCACGGCGATACGTGCTTTATATACGCGCACCCGGTACAGATATCCGTTATTGTATGAAGGGTAAAGACGTTCACAGGGGTAAGGCGTCTCCGGCCAGATAATAAAGGGCTTTTCGTTCTTCTCCAGATAATACCAGAACAGGCCCCGGCGGAGCCGGACGTTGTAATAGGGAAAGCGCGGCCTGAGGGTCTCCAGGGCGCGGTGAAGCACGGAAGGATCGATGCTGTGTTTCAGCGTCATGGAAAAACGAAATATGTTAGTGTTCTCCGGTGATTCCAGAGCGGGATAGATCTTTGCCGAAGTATCCAGGCGGTACCAGGCGTGTTGATTGTTGTGAGGATCTTTCATTGCAATTTATACCGTAGTTCTACATAATGATACAATGATTACGGTAAAAACCGAAGAGTTTTATCCGGATAAAAAAATAAAGATGTATCCCGCCGGCTTATTTTATATATTCTTTCATGCAGGAAATACCCTTACAAAAGCCCGCCCGGAACATCCTGAAAACTGCAGTGTCTCTGCAGAAGAAGAAATTTCGCGACAGCGAACAACGATTCCTGATCGAGGGGTTCCTTCCCCTGGAGGAGGCGCTCAGAAGCAGCTACCGGATCAGGGAGATCTTTGTGGTCCGGGAAATTTCGCAGGAGCCGCATGTGTCCCGGCTTTTGCTTAAGGCCCGGGAGGGACATCATGCCGCCTGCTATGAAATAAGTCGGCAGGAACTGAAAAGGATCTCCTGTGAGCAGACGCCCCAGGGGCTTGTGGCCGTGGCGGAGAAAAAAACGTTCAGGGCGGAAGCCCTGACAGGAGATCTTCTGCTGATGGACCGGATCCGTGATCCGGGGAATGCGGGGACCCTTTTCCGGATCGCGCACTGGTTCGGGCTCAGCGGTGTGCTGATGATGCGGGGCAGTGTTGACGCCTGCAACCCAAAAACGGTCAGGGCCGGTATGGGTTCGGTTTTTCACATGCCTTATCTTGAAATTGACACGCTGCCGGAAACCCTGAGGTCCGGCCGCACCCTCTTGTTAAGCAAGGCACACGGGAACGCCGATATCAGGGATCTTCGGAAAGAAGCGCTGCAGCCGTTCATCCTGGTCATCGGGAATGAAAGCCGGGGTGTTTCCGGGGCATTTGATCACTACCCCCACCTCGACGTCACGTTGCCGTCCCTGGGAGGCGCGGAATCACTGAATGCCGCAGCGGCAGCCGCGGCCATATTGAGCAGGTTACTGTACTGACATGAAATTATTCCGGAAACCCATTATTTTGCCTGCGGTCATATTGTTCGCACTTCTTTCCCGGGGGATGGCGGAAAGTCCGTATACCCTTATCAACTCCACCTATCTGGGCAATGAAAAACGGAATTACTACGGGAATAAAGCCCCTTCCCGCCTGGACATTCTCTGGAAGACGTATCTTGGAGAAGGGATCACCCGTATCGGCCGGGAAGAAAGGGTGTGGCGGGGAAGCGGATGGACCGGCCAGCCGCTGTTGGTTGCGGAAAACGATTCCCTTTTCATCATCCACGGTGCACTGGACCATCACCTGAGGAAAATGGACGCCCTGACGGGAAAGATCCTTTGGGAATACGCATTTTCAGATGCCATTAAGGGAACCGGTACGCTCTGGAAGTACCGCGCTGCCGGCGACTCCGCAGAAAAATTGATGATCATCCAGGGCAGCAGGCGGGGCGTCGGACACAGCACCTGGTCATCGGAACTGTATCCCCTTCGTGCGGTGTCATTCGGCAGCGGTGAAGAGATCTGGCGCTATAATGTCCGCCGGGGCGCGAGCTATTCCACCGATGTTGACGGCACACCGCTTATTGTGGACGGTCTGCTGTATGCAGGGCTGGAAAATGCTTATTTTGTTGTTCTGGATCCCCATCCTGAGAAAGCGGAACGTTATCACGAGTACCGGCAGCCGCAGACCCTCGAAAAACACAGGCTTTATGACGAGGCGGACAAGGTCCCGCACGGACAGAACCTTGTCACCGAATCCTCCCCGGCGCGGCTTGGGGACCATCTTTATATTACTTCAGGATCCGGACATGTTTACGGGTATAACCTGGAGACCCGCAAGATTGACTGGGATTTCTTTGTCGGCGCCGACATGGACGGCAGTCCGGTCGTGACCGCCGACAGCTGCATCCTGGTAAGTGTGGAAAAAGATATATCAGGGGCCGCGGCGGAGTGTTCAAGCTCGATCCTTCCAGTCCGCCGGACAGTTCCTGCGTGGTCTGGTATTTTCCCACGGGCAATGACAGCGGAAGACAGGCCATCTGGGAAGGCGGTGTGATCGGTTCTCCGGCGGTCAATGATCTTACGAAAACCCCGGAGATGCCGTATCTGGCAGGTTTCATCGGCATTGACGGATATTTTTACCTGGTGGAGCATGATAAGCAGGATACCGCCAGAGTTTGGGGGCCGAACCGGGAACATCGGTATCATCAACCGGAACTGATAGCACGCAGATGGGTCGGCAAGAGCATCTCCACGCCGCTCTTCGCCGGCAAACGTATCATCGTCGCTTCCTGACAGTGGAGTGTTGCTTTTTGAGTATGCTCCGGATCGAACAATCAAACGCCTGCAGCGCCGCTATATCGGGGAGTGGAGTCTACGCCTTTTGTCTTTGACAAACGCATCTATGTCGGATCGAAGGACGGATTTTTTTACTGCCTGGGAGAAAGCACAGAGTAAGCGGCGAACGGATATTACAAATGTTCTTTTTATGCCTGAAGCTCCTCGCCGGACCGGAAAATTGCCGTGATAAAAAAAAGCACCTTCACCGGTGCGTTTTGACGGAGTTCAGAGCGTCTGTTCAGAGAGAGCCGTCATCCCACATGTATTTAAAGGGATTGACCGGTTTCCCTTCCTTTTGTATCTCATAATGCAGATGGGCGCCCGTGGAACGGCCGGTGCTTCCCACTTCGCCGATGACGGCGCCGCGTTTGAGCGTCTGGCCTTTACGGACGTTGATCTTGTTCAAATGGGCATAGATCGAGACAAATCCGTAACCGTGGTCGATCTTTACCACGTTCCCGTAGCCGCCGCGTGAGTACGCCGCATAGGTCACCCGCCCCTTGCCGGTATTGTGAACGGGAGTTCCCCGGCTGGCGGCAAGGTCGACACCGGCATGATATTTCCTTTGATTGGTAAAAGGATCGGTGCGGTAGCCGTAATTCGAGCTTATATAGTAACTGTCAGCGTCAAGCGGAGTAATCGCCGGCATATATTCGAGCCGTTTCTTGTATTTCTGAATATTGGCATAAAGGTCCTTATAATTCTCAAGTTCTACGGATACTTTCGCACTGAGCAGCTGAATGTCGGCATCGAGTGCTTCGATGGCGTTTCCCGAATCGGAGGGGGCTGCCAGCTGCACCCTCCCGCCGATGCCAAGTTTGTTGACATTCAGATCATGTTCGGGCAGGTCCGCATAAAGCCGGATGTTATTATTGAGCCGCACCATGGAATCCAGATATGCTTCTGCGTTCTGAAGTTCCGTTTTCAGCTCTTCCGCCGTTTTCAGCAGTGTTTTGTTCTTAATGGTATCGGTCGTGTAGAAATGCGGGGATAAAAATTTATAACCGATATAGGCGCTTCCCGCGATCACGGTCAGAAAAAAGAGGCCGGCAAAGCAAACCATAAAAATAAGGGATAGACGCGAAAACGAGATTTCTCTCGAATTTTTGCCCGGCAGATAGATCAGCATGTGTTGTTGGTTTTTTCCCATCGATAAATTATATGACACTTTGAATATTATTGCAAGGAATTTTTAAGGAACGGCATGCCCTAAAAAGTGGGCACCTTGTCATCTCATTGCTTGTTTTTTGCCGTTATTTTCAATAATATACTTTCATGAGCACTGAAATCATTCTTGCAAGTATAGGGGTCGTACTGTCCGCATATTTCAGCGGATCGGAGATCGCCGTGACCACCGCCCATCCGCTGCAGCTGCAGAAGTGGAAAAGCCAGAAAAAAGCTTTTTCCTCAGCGGCGCTCAGAATGTACGAGGAACGTCAGCACTATCTCACGGTCATTCTGGTCGGCAATAATCTGGCAAATGTGTTAACCACGACGTTTGCCAGCATCGTTTTCACTTCATCCGGGCTTTTTAACTGGTGGCAGACCATTCTGGTGATATCGGCGGTCATCCTGGTGTTCGGGGAGGTGATACCAAAATCGCTGATCCGCTATCAACCGAACGCATACCTGTTGTTCTCTTCCGCAGTGATCCGGATCTTCGGTTTCATACTGCATCCCGTCGCGCGGTTCTTTGAAAAAATGATCGCCGGACTTCTGAAATTCTTCAAAAGCGACCAGCAGCCGTTAAATATCATGATACGGCGGAAGGAGATCGAGAAAAGTATTTACGACAGTTATGAAATGGGGGTTCTGAACAAAGATAAGAAAAAGTACATAGACAATGTATTTGATTTTTCCGACACGACCGCCGGGGAGATCATCACCCCCGGACCGATATTATCGCCCTTCCCCAGAATTCCAGCCTGAAAGATCTGAAAGAGGCCTTTATCCGCTCGGGTTTCTCCAAGATCATTATCTACCGTGATAATATCGACTTTATCGTCGGATATATTTCCCTCCGCGATATTCTGGGCCCCGTACGTAATATCCGCGATATCGTCCGCCCCATTAGGTTTTACCCGGAAAGCAAGAGTGTGATCGAACTGTTGAAGGAATTCCAGCATACCCGGACCAGCATTGCCGTGATCGTTGATGAATTCGGCGGGACCTCCGGCCTTGTCACCATGGAAGATATCGTGGAAGAGATTTTCGGGGAATTCGACGATGAATATGATATCAACAGCACCTATGTCCGCCGGCATCCGAACGGGGACCTTCTTATGAGCGGACGGACGGAAATTGACTATCTGAACGATGAATACCGTCTGAACCTTCCGGAGGGGGAGTACGAAACGCTCGCAGGATATATTCTTGATTATCTGGACCGTTTCCCGAAGGAGGGGGAAGTCGTCACGATCCGGCAGTATGAATTCACCATTTTAAAAGCCAGCGCGAAAAGTGTTGACTACATAAAGCTCCGGCACAGATCATCGGGGAAATAGCATGAAACAGCTGGACCGGTACATGCTGAAGCAGTATTTTCGGACCTTTCTGTTCATCATGCTGACGTTTATCTGTATTTTCCTCCTTGTGGACCTTGTTCAGAAGATCGCGCAGTTTCTTGACAACGATCTGCGTTTCATTGAGGTCGTGCATTATTACTGGCTGATGATCCCCTGGATGCTGCACTGGTGTTTTCCCGTTTCGGCCCTGCTTGCCGTGGTCTTTTTCTTCGGACAGACGAACAAATTCAATGAGCTCACTGCATTCAAGGTGGCCGGACTGAGTCTCTACCGCCTGGCGTTGCCCTTCCTTCTTTTCGGTGTTGTCCTGAGCCTTTTTTCATTTTTTTTCGAGGACCGGGTGGTCGTTCCCGCTCAGCAAGAGCTTACGGAATTTATGGATAACAACATGCAGCTGACCCGGAAAAGCCGTGAGCAACGGATACACCGGCAGGTTTATTTCCAGTTGCCGGATGAATATATATTTACGATCAGGAGGTATAATATTACCAACGGGCGGGGCCGGATCGCCGGCCTGCACCCGTTTTACGGAGGAAAGATCACCGAACGCCTGGATGCCGATCATGTACGGTGGCTGGAGGAAGAAGAAAAATGGATGCTTTTAAATGTGCAGGAACGTATTTTCAGTGAAGAGGGAGAGACCTTTATCCGGAAGGATACCGTGACCCTTTCACTGGATGTGAGTCCGCGCGAGCTTCGTCAGAAAAGCGTGCGTCCGGAGGACATGACCTTCCGGCAGCTCAGGGGCTTTATTGAACGCTCGCGGCAGCTCGGCATGAAGACGATCCGCTGGGAGACGAATCTCTATTTCCGGACCGCGATGAATTTTTCCTGTTTTCTGGTCATCCTCGTCGGCATTCCCCTGGTTACCTTTCAGCGGCGTTCGCGGGGATACGGCGGCGGGGTGGCCGGCAGCCTTCTTCTGCTCTTCACCTTTTACGTGCTTCTGACGTTCGGGAAGGTCCTGGGTATCGCCGGGATCATGCATCCTTTTCTGGCGGTATGGTCTCCGAATATCCTCTTTGTGCTTCTCGGGACTTTCATGATGATATTTGTAAAAAAATGATAACCACTTCCTCTTAAAAATCATATATTCCGGCGAATTGCAGGGAGGTGCATTATGACGGAAACCGAAAGGATCAAATACAGGAACACGCTGGATTATATTAAGATCGTGATCGGCGCGTTGATCATGGCGAGCGGGCTGATGTTCTTTCTGATCCCGAACAAGGTGTCGGCAGGAGGGGTTTCGGGGATCGCCACGATCCTGTATCACGTCTTTCAATGGCCGGCAGGGGTGACCATGCTGGCGATGAACATTCCCCTGTTCATCCTGGGGGTTAAAGTATTCGGCCGGAAATTCGGCATAAAAACCCTCTGGGGGATTATCTGGATCTCCGTATTTACGGACCTTATCGACGTGATCTTTGAACTTCCGCCCGCCACCGAGGATCCCATCCTGGCTACGGTATACGGAGGTGTTCTCCTGGGTGTCGGCCTGGGGGTGATCATGAAAGGCCGCGGAACGACCGGCGGCAGCGATATCCTGGCGCGAATCATTAATAAATATTTTCACTTCTCGCTTGGACATTCCTTTATACTTGTGGACACGGGGATCATTATCATTATGGGGGTCGTGTTCCGGAATATCGACCTTATCCTGTTCTGCATGATCTCCCTGGTGATCTCGTCAAAAGTGGTGGATATGCTGATCGAGGGTATTACCAGCGAAAAAGCGATCACGATCATCAGCGGCAAATGGGAAATGATCGCCCGGAGGATTATGGAAGAGGTAAAACGCGGCGTGACCAGCATGGGATCCGTGGGGCTGTATACCGATAAAGAGAAAAAGACCCTCTATTGTGTGGTTTCCAACCGCCAGATCGAACATGTAAGGCGTATCGTTAAGCAGGAGGATGCCAAGGCCTTTGTCACTGTCAGTAACGTGTCCATTCTGCAGGGAGAGGGGTTCCGGGAACAGACGACGCTCAATGAGGAGTAGTCTTATACGTTTATCCCGCTGAAAAACCGGATAAGTCCGGAAATGAGGGGACCGAGGAAGCGGCTGAAGATCGAGAATCCCGCCAGGCGTCCGATGAGAAAGATCCCCAAAATGAGGAAAACGCCGTAACGTTCAAGATAATCGATGATATACACCTTGCTGTCCGGAAGGAAGCCGCGCAGGATCTTGCTTCCGTCCAGGGGAGGGATGGGGATCAGGTTAAAGACTCCCAGCCCCACATTGATGAACAGAAAATAAAAAAGGTTCAGTTTCAGGAAAAGGGTGACGCCGGCATCGGCCTGCAGGGGCTGCAGCTGGGGCGCGAGCCGGTATATCAGGCCGATAAAGGCTGCCATGATAAAATTTGAAAGCGGTCCGGCCGCCGAAGAGACCGCCATGTCCCTTTTGGGATTATTGAATGCGTTTATATTGATCGGCACCGGCTTTGCCCAGCCCATACCGACGATAAAGAGCATCAGCATGCCGATGGGATCAATATGGGAGACGGGATTCAGGGTGAGCCGGCCCATGTTTTTTGCTGTCGGATCGCCCAAGCGCCAGGCGACATATCCGTGCGAATACTCATGCACGGTCAGGCTCAGCAAAATGGGGACGACCATGGCCATGTATTGAAAGATCTGTGAGTTCATATGTTGAATTTTTCCCTCGGGTGAAAGGTTTTATGGACTTCCTTTAAATAATTGCGGTCCAGATGCGTATATATCTGCGTGGTCGCGATGTCCGAATGCCCCAGCATCTCCTGAATGGCGCGCAGGTCCGCCCCGCCTTCCAGCAGATGGGTGGCGAAGGAATGCCGGAACACATGGGGACTTACGGTCTTGCGGATGCCGGAGCGGTCCGCATAGGCGCGGATGATCTTCCAGACTCCCATTCTGCTGAGGGGAGTGCCCCGCATGTTGAGAAAGACGATGTTTTCGGCGAGCGTGTTACGGGCAAGTTCCGGACGGACGTTGTGCAGATATTTGTTCAGTCGGTCGCGGGCTTCCTCACCGAAAGGCACGATGCGTTCTTTGAGCCCCTTTCCCATCACCCGGACCCATCCCTCGTCCAGGAGCAGGGATGGCAGGCGAAGGTCAAGAAGTTCCGATATCCGGAGCCCGCTGCCGTAAAGGAGCTCCAGCATCGCCCTGTCCCGTACCCCGCGGTCGGTGCCGGTGTCGATGCAACGGAAAATATCCTCGATGTCCTGAATGTCAAGTATCTTCGGCAGCCTTGTGGGCAGTTTCGGGGTGTCGATATTTTCCGTGATGTCTTTTTTACAATACCCTTCATTCACCATAAAAGCATGGAACATGCGAATGGCAGATAAGTTCCGCGCCAGGCTGCCCGGGGACAGGGGAAGCGTACGCAATTCCCCGAGATACCGGATGACCGTTTCCGGTTCAACGGTATCGGGATGCGTGATATCCAGCGTCTCAAGATAGTTGAGATAGCGTTTTATATCCGTTTTATAGGCGCTGACCGTGTTAGGGGAAAGCTGACGTTCTCCCCGGAGGTGATAAAGATAATCCTGAAAGATCCGCTGCATGATATTAAAGAAAGGCTTTCTCAATATTTTCGCATATCATATGGCCGATCATGATGTGGATCTCCTGAATGCGCTGGGTGTTGTCCGAGGGAACGATCAGCTCAAGGTCCGCTTTCCCGGAAGCTTTCCCTCCGCCTTTTCCTCCGAACAGGATACTTGAGATCCCTTTTGCTTTTGCACTGTGAAGCGCTTCGATGATATTTCCGGAATTTCCGCTGCTGCTGACGGCAACGAGGATATCGCCGGCATTTCCCAGTGCTTCGATCTGCCGGCTGAACAGCCGGTCGCTTCGGCCGGTATCGTTGATCCATGCCGTAAGGTAGGAGGTGTCCGTGGTCAGGGCCAGGGAAGCAAGGGCCCGGCGCGGATAACTGAGACGCGCGACAAGCTCGGCGGAAAGATGCTGGCAGTCCGCCGCAGAACCGCCGTTTCCGCACCAGAGTATCTTGCCCTTTGTGTTCAGGGCCCGGAGCATCATCTCCGACGCCCGCCGTATTTTCCGGAGAAAGACCTCATCCTCACTGAGCGCTTGCAGGAGGGGAAGGGACGCTTCAAACACATTATTCATAGATCGATCCTTTGCCGGCAAATGCTTGCGGTATGATGTACACCATGATGAAATTAACATAAATACGGGGCGATAAAAAGCCTTTTTATTTCCGTGGCGGGCACTTCATGAAGAATGATGAACGAATTTTATTGCGGGATCCCGGAAAGGCATTCAACGAACGCGTCCATATCCGCTTTGCTGCGTTTTTCCGTTACGGCGATCAGCAGTTCATGCTCCCGTCCGGGATAAAAGCGCCCCAGGTCAACGCCCGCATCAAAACCGCAGTCTTTTGCCTTTTTCACGATGTGTTTTGCGGGCAGCGGCGTTCTGATCACGAACTCCTTGAAAAACGGATCTTCCGATGCTGCTGAAAACCCCGGAAGTCCGCTGACCCTGCCGTGCAGGTAATGGGATTTTTGTATACAGAGTTCCGCCGTTTTCCGCAGCCCGGTCGTTCCCATAAGCGCAAGATAGACGGTAGCTGCAAGTGCGCACAGCGCTTCGTTGGAACAGATGTTGCTGGTGGCTTTTTCACGGCGGATATGCTGTTCGCGGGTCTGGAGTGTCAGTACAAAGGCGCGCCGGCCTTCAGTGTCCTCGGTCATCCCGGCGATACGTCCCGGCATTTTCCGGATATAGGCTTTTTTCGTGGCAAAGAGCCCCAGATAGGATCCGCCGAAATTCAGGGGGTTCCCGAGGGACTGTCCTTCCCCGAAGGCAATGTCCGCATCCGCTTCTCCGGGAGTTTTCAGCAGCGACAGAGAGACCGGATCGGCCCCCTGGATGAACAGGGCATCTTGTTGATGCGCTGCCGTTGCCGCCGCTTCGGTATCTTCTATGCACCCGAAAAAATTCGGGCTCTGGACGATCACCGCGGCCGTGTTTCCGCCGATGTGTTTTGCAAGGGCTTCCGGATCGGTGACCAACCCTTTGAGCGGACATTCAATGATCCGGATATCCTGTGAACGTGCGTAGGTTTCCAGTGTCCGCCGGTAAAGGGGATTGACGGCGGACGAAACGATCACCTCGGACCGCCGTTTGAGGTTTTTTGCCATGATCACGGCTTCCGCCATGGCGCTTGCCCCGTCGTACATGGAGGCATTGGAGACATCCATACCGGTCAGTTCGCAGATCAGGGACTGGAACTCATACATTGCCTGCAGGGTGCCCTGGCTGACCTCCGCCTGATATGGCGTATAAGCCGTGGCGAATTCAGAGCGGGATATGATAAAATCGACCACTTTGGGAATAAAATGGTCATAGGCACCGCCGCCGAGAAAAGAGACGGTGTTCCGGCAGGCCTTGTTTTCTCCGTCCAGCGTTTCCAGTGCTTTCTGGATCTCAAGTTCGCTAAGCGGCCGGGGAAGGTTTATACGGGTATCGCTCCTGAGGACTTCCGGAATATGGCGCAGGAGTTCCTCAAAACTTCCGACGCCGATCTTTCTCAGCATTTTTTCCGCGTCTTCACGTGCGTGGGGTAAAAAGGGCATTGTATACCTCGTCTGAAATTACGCCGAAAGGCCAACGGTCATTTATGCAACATGATCCTGATAAGCATCGGCGTCAAGTAACGAGTCCAGTTCGGATGCATTGCTGACCTTGATCCTCAGTATCCAGCCGCTGTGATAGCAGTCCGTATTCACCAGTGTGGGTTCGTCCTCAAGGATCACGTTGACTTCCACGATCTCACCGCTGACGGGTGCATTCAAGTCGGAAACGGTTTTCACCGCCTCAATGCTGCCTACCGCTTCTCCCTTTTTGACGCTCTCGCCGTCTTCCGGAAGTTCGACAAAGACGATGTCGCCCAGTTCGCCCTGGGCGTAGTCCGTGATGCCAACCGTTGCAATGCCGTCCTCAAGCCTGACCCATTCATGGCTTTCGGTGTACTTCAGTGTTTTTGGAATATCCATATCGTTCCTTTCTTTGAATAGCTTATTTGTTCACACGTTCGAGATATGAGCCGTCACGCGTATCGACCTTGATAATGTCGCCCTCATTGATGAAAAGGGGGACCTGTACTTCCAGCCCGGTTTCCACGGTGGCGGGTTTCTTGACGTTGGTTTTTGCCGTATCGCCCCGTTCGCCGGGTTCGGTATACGTCACTTTCATTTCCACGGCGGCCGGCAGTTCGATCGCGATCGGGCGTTCCTGGTACATCAGCACCTTCACATCGTCGTTCTCCCGGATATACAGGCGGTCCTCTCCGATGATCTCTTCAGAGACCGGGACCTGCTCGAAATTCTCCGGGTCCATCATATAATAATTAAGGCCGTCGTTGTAAATATACTGCATAATATGTGCTTCAACGCGGGCTTCTTCCACTTTTTCCCCGGAACGGAAGGTGTTTTCCAGCACTTTTCCATTCAGAAGGTTCTTTAATTTTGTTCTTATTACGGCCCCTGCGCGTCCCGTTTTACTGTGCTGGTAGCTGACGATCTTGTATAATTCATTGTTGTATATGATGACCATGCCCGGCCTGAAATCTGCTGTAGATGCCACAATAAGCTCCTTTCTTGTGTGTTCTCCAACGTTCAGAATGTAATTTACATTCCATACCCGTGTTTCGCAACAGGAAAGCTTTTTATGCATGCCGTTTCGCGATCTGAAGAAAGTCAGCGAAAAAATGACATTATGGCATATCATGTACCATATGGCAAAATACCGGCCAGCAAGACTGCCATTTTGACATATTTGGGGATTTGGCACGATTTTCGCATGAGAAAGGGTGAAGATTGAAAAAAGGGTTCCGGCCGTCGGCGCCGGAACCAAAAAGCAAGAAAAGATTCGGAGAAAAACCGAAAAAAAAAGGAGGTATAAAATGATGTTAGTAAAACACAACAGTCCGTTGGCACGCCCGAGCCGCTTCTACAATACCATGCTGGATGACTTCTTCAACGATCCTTTCTTCAACACCGAACCCAGCGAAGCCGTGCATTGGGCACCCGGGTTGAAGTAGAGGAGAACGAGGATGAATTCCTCATGAAAGTGGAAGTTCCGGGCATGAAGAAAAAAGACATTGATATTTCCGTAAAGGACAATGTTATCACAGTGTCCGGCGAAAAGAAAGAGAACGTGAAGAAAAAAGATTCCCAGTGTCATCTGAGCGAGATCAATTACGGGAAATTCTCACGCAGTTTCCAACTGCCCAACAATGTTGACACGGACAAGATCAAAGGCAACTGGGAAGACGGCATCCTCACTGTCGGGATACCGAAGACCGAAGTCGCGAAACCGCGCAAGGTCGAAATTGAATAACGGAACCATACATACGCAAATCCCTTCCTTACCCCGCAGCCCCGCTGATAAAGCGGGGCTTTGCTTTATCTGCCAAAAAAAGTTTCAACTTAATATCTTTCGGAAATCGCTTATCGGTAATCCTTATTGACTTGAAATTCATCAATAATTTTTCTAAACTACTGCAGACATAGAATAAACAGACAAAAAAAGGAGAAATGTGATGATAAATGCACTGTATAAGGTTCCGCATGCGGAGAACGAACGTGTGCTGACCTATGCGCCGGGCACTCCGGAACGTGAAAGCGTGAAGAAGGTCCTGGATGAACTATTGAGCAAAGAGATCGAAATACCCGTGATCATCGGCGGGGAAGAGATCTATACCGGAAGGACGGAGAAGGTCACCTGTCCGCATGACCACGGACATGTCCTGGCCACTTACCATATGGCGGGGGAAAAAGAGATCCGCGCCGCAATGGATGCCGCCCTGAAAGCGCGCAAAAAATGGCGGGAGATGCCGGTGGACGCCCGGGCGGCCATTTTCAAGAAAATGGCGGTCCTGCTCTCCAAACCCTACGGCGATCTGCTGAATGCCGCCACCATGCTGGGGCAGAGCAAGACCATATTCCAGGCGGAGATCGATTCGGCCTGCGAGCTGATCGACTTTTTTAATTTCAACACCTATTACATGTCCGAGATATACAAGAACCAGCCCGATTACAGCCCTGCGGGTACCTGGAACCAGCTGGAATACCGTCCCCTCGAAGGATTTGTCTTTGCGCTGACCCCCTTCAATTTCACTTCCATTGCGGGGAACCTGCCGACCGCCCCGGCGATCATGGGGAATACCGTCGTGTGGAAACCTTCCCGCACCCAGGTGTATTCTGCGTATTTCCTGATGAAACTTTTCAAGGCCGCCGGCCTGCCGGACGGCGTGATCAATTTCCTGCCCGGAAGCGGGAAGGAGATCGGTGACATCGTCCTGAAACATCCGGATCTCGCCGGGGTGCATTTTACGGGTTCGACCGGGGTTTTCCAGCACGTATGGAAAACCGTGGGCACACATATCGCGGATTATAAAAGTTATCCCCGGCTGGTAGGCGAGACCGGCGGAAAAGACTTTATTTTCGCACATGAGTCCGCCGATGTTGAGTCTCTGGCCACGGCGATGGTGCGGGGCGCCTTTGAGTATCAGGGTCAGAAATGCTCGGCGGCATCACGGGCCTACATCCCGGCGAATCTCTGGGAAGCACTGAAGGAAAAATACGTCAAAATGGTCCGGACGGTCGAAAATGGGCTCGCCGCTGGATTTTACGAACTTCATGAACGCCGTGATCGACGAAGCGGCCTTTGATAAGATCGTCTCCTATATTGAATACGCAAAGGAAAGTCCCGACGCAGAGATCATTACCGGCGGCGGATACGATAAATCCAGGGGCTACTTTATCGAGCCCACGACCATCGTTACCCGGGACCCGGAATTCAAGAGCATGCGGGAAGAGATCTTCGGTCCCGTGCTTACGGTCTATGTCGATCCTGAAAAACAGTATGAGCAGACCCTGGAACTCTGCGACCGCACCAGTCCCTACGCTCTGACAGGCGCAGTTTTTGCCCGTGACCGTGAAGCGGTGGTCCGGGCGGACCGGATACTGATCAATGCGGCCGGCAACTTCTATATCAACGATAAGCCCACCGGCGCCGTGGTCGGTCAGCAGCCTTTCGGCGGTGCCCGTGCCAGCGGTACCAACGACAAGGCGGGTTCTTCCATCAACCTCATGCGGTGGGTGTCGGTACGTACTATCAAGGAGAACTTCAATCCGCCGAAAGATTACCGCTATCCCTTTATGGAAGAAAAATGATCATGTGAACGGCAAGTAAAAAAAGGGCGGCCCGGTGCCGCCCTTTGTGCTTCCGGAGATAAAAACGGTCCCGCCGCGCATTCGCTGATCTTACAAAGGAATCTGATCCCGGATCGCAGGGAGCATGGAAAAAGCGTCGGGTCTCTTTATTCGGACTGTGCCGGAGTAATGTTCAAACGGGTCTTTAACCCATGAATATATCCGTTCTTAACAACTTTCATAAAAACTAAAAATATTTGCATTCGGCAATTTATTTGCTATATTTTCAGGCTATTGTGGAGATGGAGATGCTCGAACAGTTACGGAACAACTTACAGGCGGTCTTTAAAAACTTACGGGGTCAGGGAAAGATCACGGAGCAAAACGTCTCCGATGCCCTCCGGGAAGTACGCAGGACCTTGTTAGAGGCCGATGTGAACTATACCGTAGCAAAGTCCTTTATCGCCCGCGTGAAGGAAAGGGCACTGGGGGAAAGGGTGCTGGCAAGCATTACCCCCGGCCAGCAGGTGATCAAGATCATTCATGACGAACTGACCGGCCTGCTGGGAGAGGAACATGCTCCCCTGCAGCTTGACGGGCTTCCTCCGGCAATGATCATGGCGGTGGGCCTGCAGGGTTCAGGTAAAACGACCTTTGTGGCTAAACTTGCCAAAAAGCTGAAAGCCGAGGGGAAACGCCCGATGATGGTGGCGGCGGACATATACCGTCCCGCGGCCATCGACCAGCTGGAGATCCTGGGGGAACGCATCGGCGTGCCGGTGTACCGCGAAGACAGCAGGAATGCTGTTAAAATCTGCAAACATGCGCTGCGGGAAGCCCGGAAAACGGATGTGAACGTCCTGATCTTTGATACTGCGGGCCGCCTTCATGTGGATGACGTGATGATGGAGGAGGTCGGCGAGATCCACCGCGAGCTTCAGCCCCGGGAGATCCTTTTTGTTGCGGACGGGATGATCGGTCAGGATGCCGTCAATGCCGCAAAGGCATTTAATGAGAAGCTTGATATCAGCGGGATCGTGCTGACGAAACTGGACGGCGATACCCGCGGCGGTGCGGCCCTGTCCATCCGCAGCGTGACGGGAAAGCCCGTGAAGTTCATTTCCACGGGAGAAAGCACGGATGACCTGGAATTATTCTACCCAAAACGGTTTACAAATCGTATATTAGGAAAAGGCGACGTGGTTTCGCTGGTGGAAAAGGCCCAGGATGCCTTTGATGAGGATGAAGCCGAAAAACTGCAGAAAAAGCTGAAAAAGAACTCCTTCGATCTGCAGGATTTTCAGAAGCAGCTGAAAATGCTTCAGAAAATGGGGCCGATCTCATCGCTCGTTGAAATGATCCCCGGTGCGCAGCAGCTGAAGAATGCACAGATCGATGAAAAACAGTTTTCCCGGACCCAGGCGATCCTGAGCTCCATGACCCGGGAAGAGAAAGCCCGGCCGTCGGTCATCAACGCCAACCGGAGGAAACGCATTGCTTACGGCTCCGGTACGCGGGTATCCGATGTAAATCGGCTTTTGAACCAGTTCGAACAGATGAAGAAAATGATGAAGAAAATGAAGAAAATGAAACTTCCAAAACAGGCATTGCATAAAATGAACAACATGCCGTGGAATTAAAGGAGAACTACAGTGTCAGTACGGATACGCTTAGCAAGAATGGGAAGAAAGAACCGTCCTTTTTACCGTGTGGTCGTTGCGGACTCACGAAGTCGTCGTGACGGTCGTTTTATTGAACAGATCGGGACCTACGATCCCCTGAAGCAGAATGAAAATCTGGATGTAAGGGAAGACCGTGTATTTCACTGGTTGCGCTCCGGGGCGAACCCCTCGGACACCGTGAAACGCCTGTTGTCCAAAAGAGGCATTATGCTGAAATGGCATCTTGAAAACAGCAATCTTTCCGAGGAGAAAAAGAAACAGGAATTGCAGAAATGGGAAATAGCCCGGAGTCAAAAAGGCGAAAAAGCCCCGAAGCTGGCGGAAAAACCGGAACCGGAAGTAAACAAGGAAGCGGAAGAAAAGGCAGAAGCGGATAAGGCGCAGGCACCCGAGGAAGAAGCTTCCAAAGAAAAAGCGTCCAAGGCGGAAGCACCTGAGGAAGAGACTCCCGGGGAAGAAACGCCCGCGAAAGAAGAAGCGCCGAAAGATGAAGAAAAGTCCGAGGCACAGGCGTCCGGGGAGAAAGCTCCCAAAGAAGAAGAAACGGCTGAAGTGCAGACGCCCGAGAAACCTGAAAAAGAGGTAGAAGCAGCGTCCTCCAAGGCAGGAACACCGTCTGAAAAGGTAAAGTCCGAACCGGAAATTTCGGGTGAAGCATCCAAGGAGCAGACACCTGAAAAAAAGGAAGAAGCCAAAGCAGAAAAGCAAGCGGAAAAGACGTCTCCGGATGAAAAGGAAGCAACACCGGAAAAGAACGAGACCGAAGAAAAAACAAAAGATACATCAGAAGACAACGATACCGGCGATGATAAAAAATAACCATTCCGAATAATAGAAATTCAAACTGAAAGGGATCATCATGAAAGAGTTTGTTGAATCGATCGTGAAACGGTTGGTTGATAATCCGGAAGAAGTTGATGTTACCAAGATCGAGAGCGAAAATAATACGATCTATGAATTGCGAGTAGCTCCCGAAGATCTGGGAAAAGTGATCGGCAAACACGGACGTACGGCGCAGGCCCTGCGCACACTGCTTACCGCCGTTTCCGCAAAAGCCGGGAACAGCCGGTCGACACTTGATATTATCGACAGATAATATAGAAGAAAATGCCTTTCAGGATCATTGGTTATGTAGGTAAGCCCATTGGCTTGAAAGGGAAGTTCTGTATTTCTGATCCCCGGTTAGATGCTCAGGCATTACGCTCATTGAAATATGTTTATGTTGGCAATGATACTGATCCGGAAGAGGTTCACGATATCTGTGCCGTGGAAGCACACGGCAGGCGCCTGTCTCTGCTGCTCGACAGGATCGGCACGCGGCAGCAGGCAGAAAGCCTTTTGCACAAATCGCTTTTTATCAGTGAAGCACAGATAAAAGATTTTACGGATGAGCATGAAGCATTCCGATATGAAGGATATGAAGTCCTGCAGGACGGTGAAGTGCTTGGGGCCGTTTCGGGCCGGATAGAGCTTCCCATGCAGGACGTGCTTGTCATTACGACCGGGAACGGAAAAGAAGTATTGGTACCCTTTGTCGGGGAATTCATACTTTCCATCAACGACGAAGCGAGATGTTTTTACGTCAAATTATTGGAAGGAATGCTGGATGAGGATTGACGTACTGACCTGTTTCCCGGGAATGATCGAAGCGGTCGTCAATGAGAGCATGGTGAAACGGGCCCGTGAGAAAGCGCTCGTTGACATCCGGGTACATGACTTGCGTGAATTTTCCGAAGACAAACACCGGAAGACCGATGATTATCCTTTCGGCGGCGGCAGCGGAATGGTCATGACGCCTCAGCCCCTTTACGACGGTATTACCTCCCTTCTGGAAACGGAAGAAAACGCTCAAAAACCCTCGCGCGTGATATATCCCACCGCGGACGGCGAACGTTTTGACCAGTGGTCGGCGGCATCCCTTTCTGAAGAAGAGCATTTGATATTTGTCTGCGGACATTACAAGGGTATTGACCAGCGCATCCGCGATATGCTGGTTACGGACGAGATCTCCATCGGCGATTATGTGCTGACCGGCGGGGAGATCCCCTCGATGGTCATCATGGACGCGGTGATCCGCCTGATACCGGGTGTCCTGAACGAGATCGGATCGGCGCTGAGCGATTCCTTTTCGGACCCGCTGCTTGACTGCCCGTGGTATACCCGCCCCGAAAACTTCAGGGGACGGTCAGTCCCGGAAGTGCTGTTAAGCGGGAATCATGCCAATATAGACAGATGGAGAATAGAGGAAAGAATAACAAAAACACAAGAACGAAGACCGGATATGTGGAAAGCATATACGGATAAAGGAGAAAAGAACAATGGATAAAACACAGATCGCAGCCAGCGGACATTTACGCGACGACATCCCTGAATTCAGGGCGGGAGATACCCTTATTGTGGATGTAAAGGTGCGCGAAGGCGATAAAGAACGTATACAGCAGTTCAAAGGCATCTGTATAGCCCGCAAGGGAAACGGCATCAATGCGACCTTTACCGTGCGCAAGATATCGAACAGTATCGGTGTTGAACGTGTATTTCCCCTGTATTCCCCCAATATTGCAAAGATCGAGCGCATAAGCAGAGGGAAGGTCCGCCGTTCGAAGATCTATTACATTCGTGCGTTGAAGGGAAAAAAGGCAACCCGCGTCAAAGAACACCGCAGGTAAAAACTCGTCTTTTTGCTTGCAATTCGAAGGGAAAAACAGTAAGATTTCCCGCTTTTGAAATCGCATTTTATGAAATCCGTGGCTCTGTAGCTCAGTCGGTAGAGCAGGGGACTGAAAATCCCTGTGTCGCTGGTTCGATTCCGGCCGGAGCCACACTTAACTGCCCTGTAAACAAACATTTACAGGGTTTGTTATTTAGGGACATTTTTATCGAAATATAGCCAAAACAGGCGAAAAATGGGCAATTATGATAAGGATGGTCGTTTTTTGGTCAGTTTTTGGGCAGCGCATACTTTGCCACGATAATATATGACATAAAAAAGCCGCCCGGGGATATGAAAGAAGACGGAAGTGTTTTTTTATAATAATTATTTGACAAGATCTTTCTATTTCGTAGATTATAAAGAGCAATAAATAATAAATGGGGATAATGGTTATAAGGATTGTCTTTGTGTGTTTTATATCCTGAATTCAACTCGTAAGTGCAACAGCAGAAGTTCATTGTAAAAACAGCAAGATATCATAAAATGCAAGCAGTGAAGCAATCAATTTTAATAAATCAAAAGAGCCCAAAAAACAAGGGATTAGAATGAAAAAATATTCATATTTGTTACTAATTGTTGTTTCATTTCTAATAAGCTCATGTTTTGATAATCAAAGACAAGAAATGCCGGATATTAATGTAATTGATATTAGCGCTGAAACAGAATGGAAATATTGGGTTGCTGGCAAAGAAGATGGGATGTTTATAAAAGCAGATAATGATGTACTCGAAGGAGTTTTATTCCATGCTGGTGAGGCAGATAAATATATAACGGTTACGTTTGATGAGAATGAATTGCCCGATAAAGTTGTGATAGATGATTATGTTTTCATACTTGATAACTTTGATGGTTATTATGTTGATGTAGCAGTTGTGTACCCTGATGGTGATGTTGAAATAATTAGAGAGGTGCGTTCAAGTATTTATTGGGACAGCTATTTAGCATTTGGTAAACCAGCACCTTCGCAAGATCTAATAAATTGGGCTGGCAGGGCAGTTGGATCTATACCATGTATTCTTAGTTTAGCATCTATGGGAGCTACAGCTGGTGGGACGTGGCCACTTGCTGCGTGGGTTTGTGGGAATTATATATTACAATTAGCAAATGATATAGCAACGGATGAACTTGATATTCATAATGGAATTACTGATTTTGTTGATGCTTGGGGTTTAGTTGAGACCCATATTACATGTGTTGCAACAAGTGGTGTTGCATGTGCTACAGGTTGGACATCTACGGCTTTAGACTATTACTCTGAAGATGAAAATTATGTTGAAGAGTCTGAAGAAGTCCAAGTTGCAGAAGGTGCTTTAGAAAGTGGTTCGGGAGATGTACAAATAACATTAACTTGGGATACAACAGATGATATTGATCTTTGGGTTACAGATCCATATGATGAAATAATATATTGGAATGATAAGAATGCAGAAAGCGGGGGTTATCTAGATTTTGATGATATGGATGGATATGGGCCTGAAAACGTATATTGGCCTGAAGATGGCGCACCAAGTGGTACTTATAAGGTAGAAGTTGACCATTATTCAGGTGATTACAATACAAATTTTACGGTATTGATACAAGCCTTTGGATATGTAAAGACCTATTATGGGACTGTTGGACCAGATGAAACAGTGACGGTTGCTACATTTAATTCAAATTCACCCTTACCTAAAAAAGGTAGAAATATTGTCAATCATAATACAAATAATGAAATTAAGTAGGTGTTAATATGTTTAAAAAGATTTTATTAGTACTAGCGCTAGGAGTTTCGGTTATTTATGCTAAGAACGAATTACAGGATGTGGTTTATCTTAAAAACGGATCAATCATTCGTGGGGACATCATTGAGAGAGCAATAAATGATTATGTTAAAATCCAAAGGGCTAATGGTATTGTTTCTACTCTTAAAATGGAAAAGATAACGAAAATAACTAAAGAATATCCGGCTAAAAATTATATGCCTAGTTCTATGGAAAATTCTTCCTACTCTTCAATGAAAAAGGAGAAGGATCCTTTAATTGCTTTTGTGTTTTCTTTTTTTATTCCTGGTTTGGGACAACACTATAATGGTCAACATGGTAAAGGAATTATACAAGAAGTATTATCCCTGGGCGCTTGGGCAATGGTTGCCTTTGTAGATGACACTGACGTAAAAATTGCTGGAAGTGTGCTTGCTGGTACAGCTTCATTATGGTCAATGATAGATGCACCAATTGCTGCGGGTAAGATAAATAACAATAATCAATATTATTATGGTCACTTGATTGAGTACTCAACGGATAATAAAATATATGGTTTTGATATGGGAATGAATGGACATAATCTTGAAGCTTCATTTACAATACATTTTTAACTATATTTAGGGAGAAGACCTTGAAAAAATACTTACTGAATTACATTTATATTGTTCTCAGCCGTGCTATTATTCGCTAAAAATAAAGCAGAAGACGTCATTTACCTTCATGATGGAACAATAATCACAGGAACAATTATTGAACATATTCCAAATGAGTCCATTAAAATTTTAGAAGAGGGTGGGAGTGTTTTTGTTTATAAGGTTAGTGAAATAAAAAAAGTGACGAAAAAAGAAAACAAATACAAATTTGCTAAAAAAAATGGAGTTGGTTTGCAAATAGGGAGATTGTATTATGCTACTTGTTGTTATACTTGTTGTTATAGTACGACATTTGAGCCTAGTATAAATTATAGATATGCCTACAAACAAGGCAAGAGTTTAGAAGCTAGTGCAGGTTATCATTATGCACAGTATCGTTGGCGTGGGGGGATGCATAACTGTATCGATATATTATTAATGCATAAATGGCATTATAATATTACTAAAAATGAAATGAATTTCTTTTGGGGTGTTGGCACAGGTATTATTATTGCAATAAATGATTCTGTGTACCCAACTATAGCTTTTCCTATAGGCATAGAGTATGATTTTGATGAAAGATTTAATATTCCCTTAATTGCTAAATTTGAACTAAAACCCGGCCTTCCGACAATTAGATTAAATATTGGTTTTAGCTATAATTTCTAGGGGGAGGGCATAAAAACGATTCCTATCCACCAATCAAACAACAGCCCAAAACCCGCATTAATACTCAACTTTAAGGCATTTAAAGAGCCATTTTAAACACCGGGCAGTTTTTGGGTACCTACCTCTGTAACTTACTGATTATCAGAGGTGAACAGAGTACTGAAAATCCCTGTGTCGCTGGTTCGATTCCGGCCGGAGCCACTCTTAACTACCCTGTAAACAAACATTTACAGGGTTTGTTATTTAGGGACATTTTTATCAAAATATAGCCAAAACAGGCGAAAAATGGGCAATTATGATAGTGATGGTCGTTTTTTGGTCACTTTTTGGTCAGTGCATACTTTGCCACGATAATATATGACATAAAAAAGCCGCCCGGAAAAGGCGGCTCTATTGAGAATAGGGGAGAGTGGCTACTTCATAAAAACCATTTTCTTCGTAGCAACAAAATCTCCGGCTTGTAAAGTGTAAATATAAACACCGGTCGAAACTTGCTGTCCGGACTGATTTGTACCGTCCCATTTTACTTCGTGCCAGCCGGGTTGTTGGTTGTTGATATGCCAGCTTTTTATCTTACGGCCCGTTACATCAAAGATTGTTAGATCTATGTCTGATGCTTCTAGGAGGCCGTATTGCAGGGTGGTCGTCGGGTTGAAGGGGTTTGGGTAGTTTTGAGACAAGGCATAGCTTAAGGGGATACCCTCAGCGATTGCGGTTTCCAGCGTAGTAAAAGAGATGACCTCACTGTACCCTGTTCCCGCTTCATTTGTTGCATAAGTCCGGATATAATAAAGGGTGTTCGGGGTTAGTCCCGTGATCTGTGCAGTGAATACGCCAGTTGAATCAGGCGCTCCCAATTCAATGAAATCATCCTCCAGTGTCGGATCGCCTTCCGTGTTCCAGCAGAAGCCGTGCTGACTAGGGTGTGGAAAGCCAAGGTATAACAAATCACCAATGATATCTACAGAGGCTATTGTTATATTTTCAATAGAATCAATTTTTATTCTTGGCAAGGGTAATTGCCAAAAAAGATGTGGGTAACCATCATTTATTGTATTATGCAAGCCCCATATTTCTACAAAGTTCCAGCCTGCATTAGTATATGTGCTTTCTGTTTGCATCTCGGTCGTTGTTTTTCCGATAACTTGATCACCGCTATATCCATCTCCCACTCCATTTAAACCCGAATTGACCGTATTATCCCAAAAACAGGCGGTTATTGTACCACTAGACACCTTCCCTAATAAGCCACCGATATAGTCTCCCGTTCCGGAAACTGACCCGCTAGAATAGCAGTTTGATACGCTGCTGCTATGATTATATCCTATCAGGCCGCCGATATAGTCTCCCGTTCCGGAAACCGAGCCGCTGGCATAGCAGTTCGATATAGTGCTAATATTACCTCCTATCAGGCCGCCGATCATGTGCGTCCCAGTAACCGACCCACTTGAATAGCAGTTTGATACAGCACCATTATTATCAGCAGCTCCTATCAGGCCGCCGATATATATATCACCTATAATATTAACACCGATTAGGCCCAAATTGCTAAGTTCACCTGAACTCATATATCCGAATAATCCTATATAATCGCTTGTCGGACGATTGATATAAAGTTTGGTGATGGTATGTCCGTTACCATTATAGTTACCCTTGAAGCTAGTATTATCATTCCCTATCGGCGAGAAGGCGGCACCATTGTTCCAAGCTTGGGTCTCGGAAGCATCAATATCAGCCGTTTGAATAAAATATATGCCATCAGCCCACTTATCGGAGTTTTCACTGAGCCAGCGCAGATTGGCTAAACTTGCAATTTGATATGGATTTTCCGAAGAGCCGTCACCAGCACTGGGTGTAATCGGCGGAGTTTCGATACAAAATATTTTATTGGCACCATAGGCTGTTTTAATTTCAGAACCGTCGGTATGTGTGGCTTTTATACGGTAATGGTATAACGTATTTTTTGTCAGTCCGGAAATTGAGGTACTTATATCTACATAGTCAGATGCACCATAGCTTCCCATATCAACCGTATTTCCGTAAGAGTCTGTCGTTCCCCATTCAAATTCAACAGTGGTAGCGTAGCCGTTGGCAAAAAGTCTGCCATTGAGAGTTGCTGTAGTCTCAGTAACATCAGTTGCAATCAATGTGCTTACCGTTTGAATGACCTGCCATGCGAGAGCCGGATAGCTGCTGTCGAAAATATACCAGTATTCACCTTCGTTATAGGTGTCATTGTTTGCCATAAAGTTCCAGCCTACATCAGTATACGTGCTTTCTGTTTGCATCTCGGCCGTTGTTTTACCAAAAACTTGATCACCGCTAGGTCCATCTCCTACTCCATCTAACCCGGAGTTGACCGTATTATCCCAAAAACAGGGGGTTATTGCACCACCACCACCACTATAACCTATCAGGCCGCCGATATTGCTTTCTCCAGTAACCGACCCACTTGAATAACAGTTTGATAATAGGCTGCTATAATTAATATAACCTATCAGGCCGCCGATATTGCTTTCTCCAGTAACCGAACCACTTGAATAGCAGTTTGATAATCTGCTGTTATGATTAATATAACCTATCAGGCCGCCGATATTGCTTTCTCCAGTAACCGAACCACTTGAATAGCAGTTTGATAATCTGCTGTAATGATTATATCCTATCAGGCCGCCAGTTTTGTCTCGACCTGTAATATTAACATCGATCAGTCCCAAATTGCTAAGTTCACCTGAACTCATATATCCGAATAATCCTATATAATCGCTTGTCGGACGATTGATATAAAGTTTGGTGATGGTATGTCCGTTACCATTATAGTTACCCTTGAAGCTAGTATTATCATTCCCTATCGGCGAGAAACCGGTGCTGTCGTTCCAGGCTTGAGTTTCGGAAGCATCAATATCAGCCGTTTGAATAAAATAGATATACCAAGCCCACTTATCGGAGTTTTCACTGAGCCAGCGCAGATTGGCTAAACTTGCAATTTGATATGGACTTTCCAAAGAGCCGTCACCACTGGGGGTAATTGAAAATATTTTATTGGCACCATAGGCTGTTTTAATTTCAGAACCGTCGGTATGTGTGGCTTTTATACGGTAATGGTATAACGTATTTTTTGTCAGTCCCGAAATTTAGGTACTTATATCTACATAGTCAGATGCACCATAGCTTCCCATATCAACCGTATTTCCGTAAAGTCTTGTCGTTCCCCATTCAAATTCAACAGTGGTAGCGTAGCCGTTGGCAAAAAGTCTGCCATTGAGAGTTGCTGTAGTCTCAGTAACATCAGTTGCAATCAATGTGCTTACCGTTTGAATGACCTGCCATGCGAGAGCCGGATAGCTGCTGTCGAAAATATACCAGTATTCACCTTCGTTATAGGTGTCATTGTTTGCCATAAAGTTCCAGCCTGCATCAGTATACGTGCTTTCTGTTTGCATCTCGGCCGTTGTTTTACCAAAAACTTGATCACCGCTAGGTCCATCTCCTACTCCATCTAACCCGGAGTTGACCGTATTATCCCAAAAACAGGGGGTTATTGCACCACCACCACCACTATAACCTATCAGGCCGCCGATATTGCTTTCTCCAGTAACCGACCCACTTGAATAACAGTTTGATATAGTGCCACGATTATACCCTATCAGGCCGCCGATCATGTGCGTCCCAGTAACCGACCCACTTGAATAGCAGTTTGATATAGTGCCACTATTACTTGCTATCAGGCCGCCGATATAGTCTCCCGTTCCGGAAACCGACCCGCTGGCATAGCAGTTTGATATAGTGCCACTATTACTTGCTATCAGGCCGCCGATATTCCTTTTTCCAGTAACCGAACCACTTGAATAGCAGTTATATACGCTACCAGCATTAATTCCTATCAGGCTAGCGACCAAAACTTGACCGTTAATATTAGCATCAATCAGACCCAAATCGCTAATTTTGGCATCTGATCCCATATATCCAAATAAACCTATATAATTGCTTGTCGGGCGATTAATATAAAGCCCGGTTATTGTATGTCCGTTGCCCAGATAATTCCCCAGAAACTTGGTATCGTTATTCCCTATCGGCGAGAAGCCGGTGCTGTCGTTCCAGGCTTGAGTCTCGGATGCATCAATATCAGCCGTTTGAATAAAATAGATACCCGAAGCCCACTTATCGGAGTTCTCACTAAGCCAACGCAGATTGGCTAAACTTGCAATTTGATATGGATTTTCCGAAGAGCCGTCACCGTCTGTTGGTATTTCAGCTGTTTGTGCAATTAAAATGCTGACACAAAAAGATAATACTGACCCTAGAATGAATGATTTTTTCAGCATGGCTTTCACCCTTATCCTTATTTATTGTTTACAAAATAGTTTAATAAAAAAAATGTGTGATAACAATAAATTATATAGCAATTGTTGTATTAAACTTTAACTTTAATAATGGAAAAACAGTTTATTTTTTCAAAGACCAAACCTCAGTTCACATAAACCTTGTTTTCACCAAGTCCTAGAAGTGCAGACCCCAAAACCCGCATTAATACTCAACTTTAAGGCCTTTAAAAAGCCATTTTAAACACCGGGCAGTTTTCGGGCGCCTCGTCTTGTAACTTACTGATTATCAGCAGTGAACAGAGTACTGAAAATCCCTGTGTCGCTGGTTCGATTCCGGCCGGAGCCACACTTAACTGCCCTGTAAACAAACATTTACAGGGTTTATTATTTAGGGACATTTTTATCAAAATATAGCCAAAACAGGCAAAATATGGGCAATTATGATAGGTATGGTCGTTTTTTGGTCAGTTTTTGGGCAGCGCATACTTTGCCACGATAATATATGACATAAAAAAGCCGCCCGGGGAAGAGAATAAAAACCATGTGTTAGCTTTGTAATAATTGTTTGATAATAACCTCCTGTTTTGTAAATTTCAAAGTTCAATAAAGAAATAATTGGGGGAAATGGCGGAAGGTCAGGACGTCACGTTATGAATGGTTATGGACGTATAATAATGAACGGCCGCATAAAACCAATAACGGCTATCCTCCAAGAATGGCGCTTGGGGTGGCTTAAAGTCTACTTTTAATTACTCTCAATTATGGGAGGACTACAATTTTTTTCATTATTAGTTTAATAATATCAAATCCTCCGTATTTTCCTAACATTCAATTATTTATAACTTGTTTAGCCTTATTTATTCCCATTAAACCTCTATTTCATATAACGTTTAGTGTTATGTAAGGTTGCCGATTGCGCGGCGATTACCTGTCAAACCGTCATCACTTTATTTAAAATGCCATAGCCACGTGCTTTGTTTTCTGTCGTTTAATTGTCTTTTTACGCTGAATTATTTACGAAAATATTTGTGAATTAATGCAAACAGATCATCTATGTTAACGGGCTTAGCAATATAATCGTTACATCCCGATTCGATAGCTTTTTCCCTGTCTCCCGTTAGGCCATATGCTGTTTGTGCAACGATGACAACCTCTTTATTAAATTCCCTTATGCGGCGGGTTGCTTCGTAGCCATCCATTCCCGGCATTTTTATATCCATTAAAAATTAAATCAATGTCTTTATTGTTGCGGCAAAGTTCAATGGCATCAGTACCGGTTTCTGCTTCTAAAATTTCAGAGCCAACATCATTAACAATTAGCGAAATATAATATCGTGATGCCTCATCGTCTTCAACAATAAGTATTTTCAATGCTTTAACTTTGGATTTTGCCTTTTCGCTTTCAAAGGATATTTCTTTTTCGGATTGGACCTTTCTTTCACATTATTTTCGGCAGGTAAGGTGAAATAAAATGTTCGAGCCTTTCCCTTCTTCGCTTTCTGAACCACATATTTCCACCCAGTATTTCAACGTACGCTTTGGAAATAGCAAGGCCTAAGCCGGAACCTTGAATAGCACCTGTGTCGGCAATATCGGCTTGTTCAAACCGGTTAAAAACAGCCTCGTGGCCATGTGCCGAAATTCCTATTCCCGTATCTTTTATATAAACTCTAAGCTCGCTGCCTTCTGAACCTGCAACCAATGGTAATTGTCCCTGTTTCGTGATAGATTCACAGCATTTTTAATGAGGTCGGTAAGAATGGAATCGAATCCGTTCTGGTCGGTTATAATACTATTTTTCTCTGGCGGCAACAACTTCTCCAAAATTAGTTTCAGCCCCTTTTTCCTCTGCTTCAAGCTGGAAAAACCGGTGATTAATCCATCCAGCCTTTGATTAATGTCGGTTTCTTTTTTATCAACCTGTTATCATTCCGGCTTCAACTTTTGAGATTTCAATAATATTGTTTACCGTGTTTAACATGCGTTGCCCGCTTTGGTGAACGATTTTAACAAAGCTTTCTCTTTGGTCAATGCACTGACTGAATCGGGTAATTCAGAAGAAGGTCGGTAAAACCGAGAATACCATTCATTCGGGTGCGTATTTCATCACCGTCATATTGCAAGAAAGGCGGATTTAAGAAATCGATCTGATTCTTCTGCTTTTTCTTTCGCTTTGATTAATTCCTGTTCCGCTTGCTTACGAGCAGTGATATCCCGCGATACTCCCCGGATTGCAATGGGATCGTCTTGTTCATCGACGTATGAAATTAGCACTTATTGCGTCCCAGCCAATAGTTCCATCAGCATAATAGCGTTCAACTTCCAATCGAAAAATCCGGTTTTTATCTGCTTTCGGGTCCTGTTCTTTCGCGAATTCTTCAGTTAAAGTTTTTTTCGAAGCTTTTCAAGCGATGCCGGAGGATAAGTTTTGCTAATCGGAAGTTTTAGACATCCTTCAGATTTAACACCGAAAAAACCCGTTCGACGGTAAAAGGGCTTATGTAGGTCGGGTTCATTTCTTCAGAATCGGTAACCCAGACAACATCAGTTACATTATTTGCAATGCGGCGGTATTTTTCTTCGCTTTCCAGTAGGCTTCTTCGGCTTTTCTGTTTTTTTACGATAGGTGGCTGACCTGCTGAATAAAATGCTTCGATCAGCTTGGTGTTGATCGGTTCCGGTTTTTTTACTGGTGATGAACGTGATATTGCCGCTGATCTGTTCGTCCTGTTGAAAGGTAATACAATACAACTTTTCGATCAGAAAACATCTTTTTGACAGCGCTGCCGACGGCGGCCGATAGTTTGTTATTGAAAAAGCCCGGGAAAGTCAAAATCAACTTCTGTCTACTTTGCCGCCGGTGATCTGGTTCAGAATATTTTGTGGAGATATCGCCTTCCAGGTTGTTGATGTCAAATCCGAGAAGCCCGGAAAGTTCAGTGAGTTTTTTTGCCAAGCACCTTCTAATCTGCTCCATTTTCCAGCGGTTTTCACTCATGATTATATTCCACCAAAGCAACGATCGAATGGCCCTTGAAGTAATTCGTAAAAGTTTCCTGAACGGTGTATTTATAGATTTCCTGAATGGAAGTAAGTTCAACCAGTTCAAATGCGGTTTGAGCCAGGCAATGCACTTATGCTTTTCGCTCTTCGCGCAGCGCTTCTTCGGCCTTCTTACGTTCGGTGATGTCCTGAACGGCACCGTACCAGGGTCTGTGTGGTTTGCCCGTCATGCATCAAACATCAGCCAAACCTCTGGCAGTGATATATCTGGTTTCGTCGTCGGTATGCCTGGCAATGCGATGTTCAAGGTCATAAGGACAATATTTTTGCCAGCCCTAGTAAAAGCCTTCTTCAATAGTTCTCTGTGTCTTCAGGGTGTAGCGATGTAACAGGAGATGCTGTGTGGACAGTGCTGATATATTCAGCAATTCCGTGAATTTTTTGCCAGCCTGTCCGACATAACGCCAACTATCGTTTTTGGGATATCCGATTGTACCAGAACTACCCGATATTCAGCCAGTATCCTCGGCTTCTGTCATGAATCGTTTTGGTGTGGCCACGGCTTCTCTTGGCCCGCTTGCGCTCGGTGATGTCCATGACAGAAGCAAGCGATACCAGGTTCAATTCGCCATTATTCGGTCCTTTAGGAATACGGGGCAGCCCGTTTAACTGTGCCATCTGACAAGACTACCATTCGATGGCCAGTTTGTTATGCCGAATGTTGTCACCTTTCAAACAGCTTTTGAAAGTTGTTCTGAACAATATCGCTAAGCCTAGTCTTCTTTGTAAATGGGTATCAGTCAAGATCAGTCGTGTATCCATCATGGAGCAGTCATAGGTGGTTGAGCTATATCCGCTTATTCCCAGCAAGTCATGTGTTCGGCCTGATTGTTTGCATAGGTAATATTACCGGTATCTGATTGTAGCGATTATCACAGCGCCTGTAACGGTACTCGTTGACCAGATGTCCGATATGTTTTCTTCGTTTTCCAGTGCATTCCTCTGCAACGTGCTTGCGGTCCGTAATGTCTGATCGCAGTCAGCATGCAGTACTGCATCGATTTCGCTGGCAGACGCCGCTAAAGATGACATGTATGGTAGGATGGCCACTTGCCTGTGATTGTTACTTCGCAGGTTTTTTTTGGCCTTGCTGCTAAATACTTTTTCGAGGAATCGGTTGTAGGCTGGTTTAGTTTCGGCGGAAATAAAAAAACCAAACAAACTGCTTTTGCAAACGCAAGCGTTCTTTGCCAAGCATTTTGGCGGCAGCAAAATTAAGTTCTGTAATTTTACCGTCTTTGGTAAGTGAAAGATAGCCGGAGGGTGCAAAGTCATACAATTCTGTGTATTTTTCTTCTGCAATTTCTGCCTTTTCTTTTGCAATCACAAGCTCTTCGTTTTGCATTTCCAGTTCAATCTGATGCACTTCCAATTCGTGGATTAGTTTTAGCTTATCGGCTTCTGACGAAACTGAACCTGTTTTTGATTGCTGCTTTTTTAATGCGCTTCTGCTTTTTGGCGAAGCGATGCAGCATCGGTTGCATTGTCTTTTTTCTTTTTCATGGCTTGTAGAGATTATGCTCTTTTAATAGCTTAATTGCCTTTTTAATTCGACTTCAAGTTTTTCTTTCTCCCGGCGCAGAAAGTCAACTTCTTTGTCGGCAGTAATCAAATCAGAATCAGCTTTTTCTTTTTCTTTATTGACAATGGCTAATTCTGCTTCCATTTTTTGGCTTTGGTAATATCAATAAATGTTATTACGAATCCGTCAATGTGGTCGTCGAAAGTTCGGTATGGCATTATTCGCACTTTAAACCAACGTTGATCGTGGGTTGAAACATCGGTTTCTTTAAATACAAGGGTTCCAGTACTTCATTGGCATGTTCTTTAATGTCAGGATATTGCAAATCTGTTACCAAGTCCGTAAAAGGTCTGCCAATATCGGTTTGCCGTAATTTGAATAATGAATTTAATTGGTCGGTAAAGCGGCGAATGTTTAATTCTTTGTCCAGAAACAAGGTGGCAATATCGGTGCTGTTTAAAAGATTTTTCATGTCGTTGTTAGCATCCCTGTAATCAGCTATTTTGCTTTGCAACTCAATATTTACGGTTTGCAATTCTTCATTCAGGCTTTGCATTTCTTCTTTCGATGTGGTAAGCTCCTCGTTGGCGGATTGTAATTCTTCGTTGGTGGATTGCATCTCTTCGTTAGTCGATTTTAATTCTTCCTGCGTGGTTTGCATTTCTTCATGTGTGCTTTGTAATTCTTCGTTAGCGACTTGTAATTCAAGTTCTAATTCATGCTCACGAGCAGTTTTGTCCTGGTTTGCAGTTTTTGATTTTCTGTTTGTTGGGTTTGGAATATTCGTAACATCATTAAAAACAACCATAATTGTACCTTTAATGGCTTCGGGCTTTTCAATTAATTGAAGCGTAAGGTCCACAATTTGACTGCCGCCGTTGGTCCCGATTTTAACATGATGCAACTATTACAGGTTCGTAATTTTGTTTTGCCTTACGTATTGCGCCCGGAAGTTCGTGACTCAAGCCTTCGCGCGCCATGGCGTAAATATTCAAGTTTGCTTTTCCGGCAGCAGGTTCTAAATACTTACCGGTTTTGCCTGTAATATATAAAATATCGCCTTCCGTGTTTACCAGCACGCTGGCAGGGGCAAAGCGTTGCAGTAATATCTGGTCGGCAAGGGTTTGTATATTATCAACAGTTTTAACAGTGCCCCGTCCTGAAATAGGTTGACACAAAGAAGGAGAAAGCGATGTCAACCATGAAGATGTATCGTTACAGCGAAGCCTTTAAACAGCAAGTTGTCAAAGATATCTAGGAAGGCACATTACGTATTGCAGAGGCGGCCCGAATGTATGATATTAGTGTAGCCGGTATATATAAGTGGCTGCATAATCTTTGGGAAAGATCATTTGATCGGAAGGTGGTTTATGTGAAAAGCGCAATGAGCTGGACAAGATCAAGAAATTAGAGTTAGAGAAGAAGCAGTTGGAGGCGGCATTAGCGAAGTCGCATTTATCTGGATTCTGCTGGAAGTCGACCACCAGGCAGCGGAGAAGGCATACGGGGATAGACATTAAAAACACCTCTGGTATAAAAGCATCGAAGAAGGCAGAAAACGAATGAGCAAAGAGAAAATACGCTTCAACATAGGCCAAATATGCGGGTATTCCGGTTATAGCCGGTCAAGGTTACGCCATCGGCACAGGCAGCTGGAGCGGGCTCGCCGTACAGAAAGAAGAACTGGCCGTCGCCGCTGTGAAAAACATTCGTAGAACACAGCCTCGGGCCGGCAGCAGAAAGCTTAAGAGACATGCTGAGCAGCCAAGGAATAGACATCGGCCGTGACCGTTTGTTTGACATGCTAAGGGCCAAAGAGGATGCTGGCAGAAAGACACCGTGCATATCATACAGACGGCGCAACTCGCTGCACGGTTTCGTGATATCATTCCGCATCCCATCAAATGACCTAGAAATACGGCGTTCGGCGCAGGTATATGCATCTGATATCACCTACATCGATACCTCCTCGAGGGTTTTACACACGGATCCTTGGCGACCGACCATTACTCGCGCAAGATCGTGGGATATAACCTGAGCGAAAGTCTGAGTGTGGAAGGAAGCCTCAAGGCATTAAAAATGTCACTTAAGCATGTCAAGAACCCGCAAACGCTGATCCATCACTCAGACCGGGGTATACAATACTGTAGCAAAGCGTATACGGATATGCTTCGGAATCACGGTGTAAGCATCAGCATGACAGAAGAGGATCATGTTTATGAGAATGCACTGGCAGAGCGCGTAAACGGTATACTCAAAGATGAATTTTACTTGGGCAAACCTTGCGCTCTAAAACAATAGCGCATAAATTAGTACGTGACTCTATTAGGATTTACAATCAAAAACGTCTGCATATGGCACTAAATTACCATACCCCCGACAGTGTATTTTATGCAGCTTAATCTGTCAACTATTTTAGGACAAGACACAGCTTGCGTTTTAATTGTAGCAGTATTGCTTTGAAGGTGTAAACGAACTTGGGAAATCGACCGTTTCTGGGGATACGGGAACTGCGGAGCGTTTAGAAATTTTTCGGATTTCGCATCGATTGTTATAAATTGTTTGTTTTGAGAGTTTTCATTTTCTGCGTTGTGCCAAGTATCATTACGCCACCGCACTTTAGACTGTAATGAAACAAATTCATCAGTTTTTTTTGCAATTCGGGTTCTGAGTAAATCAATAAATTCCGGCACAAAAGAAGGTCTAATTTAGTAAATGAAGGGTCTTTAATCACATTGTGGGGTGCAAAAATAACCATTTCGCGAATGGCAGGATTTACATGAAAACCAGTTTCTTCTTTTATGAAAAACCGTTTAAGCCTTTCGGGCGAAACATCTGCATGAATATTTTGACTAAAAAATCCTTTTTCGGGCTCTTTCAATGGCATCGCTATCGATGTCGGTGGCATATATTTGGAGTGTGAATCTTTTTTTATTTTTTACTTTTTCATACGCTTCCTTAAAAGCAATTGCAAGGGAATAGGCTTCTTCAGCCGGCAGAGCACCTGTGGCCCACGCCCGAAAAACATGTCCGTCGGGCATTCGGTTAAATAAATCGGGTAATACTTTCTCTTTCAGCTTTTCCCAAACAACAGTATCACGGAAAAACCTTGTAACCCCAATCAGTAATTCTTTGAAAAGTATATCCAACTCGTTCGGATTTTCCTGTGAAAAACGAACATAACTTGCGATTTTATCAATTTGATGAACATTCATTCGTCTTTCTATACGCCGCAACAGCGTATTTTTTTTATAAAATAAAAAATCGTGACCGGTTTGCGCACTGAAGCAAAATAATGATTTTTTCGAGATTGCTTTTACTTTTATAATCAATTTCACCTTTCTGCACTGTTTTCGGACGATGATTAAGAAAAGCGATCAGTTTTGCCGGAAGTTCGGGTCGCTGACTGCTCGCAAAATATCTGCCGTCACTGCATTTATTGCACTACGTGGCATGCCGTCAAATTTTGCCGTTAAAGGGTCTTGTATCAGCACAATACCGTTTTTTTCTTTTATTGCTTTTAGCCCCAAAACTGCCGTCTGTATCCCATGCCCGAAAAGAATAACGCCAATACTTTTTTCCTGCCGCTCTTCGGCAAGTGAGCGTAAAAAATAATCAAATGGGAAGTCGCAAACCACGCATTTCAATTGGCTCAAACAGATGCAAACGGCCGTTTAAAATTGACATGTTTTTGTTTGGCGGTATCACATACACATGATTTGCATGCACCGGCAAATGGTCTGTTACCTGAACAACTTTCATTTCGGTTATCCGCTGCAAAAGTTCGGGCATTATACCCTTGTGGTTGGGGTCAAGGTGCTGAATAACCACGGAAAGCCATTCCGCTGCTGGAGGGCATATTGCCAAAAAACTGTTCCAACGCTTCCAGCCCTCCTGCCGATGCGCCAACACCTACGATTTGGAAAACCTATTGGAGTAGAAATTTGCTTCTTGGATTGCTTAGAAACAGGAGTTTCATTTTTGTCATTCTTTTTTTTCATGTTTTCCGGGTATTTAGAATATTATTTATTAATCTCAAAGGTACGATGTCTTTTTAGCATTGGCTATAACGTATATGTATACGCCATATTGCGTTTATCCTTCCATTTTCTGAAGTAATATACGTCATATTGTGTTTATTTCTACCTTATGTATAGGTTATTCAACAACTTCTTGATTATAACGAAGATCCACTCCTTTTTCAAGTAAATGTTTTTTAAAGCGTATGCACGATAGCGCATGTGGAAACACAGGATGTAATGCCAATAACAGGATAGACAATATTAAAAAATGTTTGATTATATACTGGAAAATTATATATTTAAAAAACATCACAAGGAGGCAATATGAGTATCGATGATAAAACCCTGCAACGCAAAGCGGACATATTGAAAGCCATTGCACATCCGGTGCGTTTGGCTATCTCGTGCGAAAGGGTCTTACGGAAAACGGACCGACACGGGTTATGGATATGGAAACATGCATAGATATAAAGCCTGCAACCGTTTCCCAGCATCTTAATAAATTCAAGAGTGTAAATATTGTCACAAAAGAACGCAAGGGTGTTGAGATATATTACTCCATCAGGAATGTTGAAGGCGTTGCTAACATGCTTGACGCGTTTCTTGTTTAACTGTAAAGATTTCTGGGGATTTGTTTATCAGGTGGAAAAAATACGGCCCTGGGTTTTAAAGGCACCCATGATCCTCGGAAAGATTAATTATTGCGAATATCGCTTTATTAAGGACGCTTTTTTACTGAATTTTCGTTTGCCAATGGGAAGTAATAAGAGTCATTTCTTTCATTATTTATTTCATATAACGCCCCCGCAAGATGACCAGTGGCGGTTTCCGGGCTTCGCCCTTATTCACCGTTACAAACCTTGATGGGGGTAAGACGTTTCAAGTTTCTACTTCCCCCGCCTTTGGCTATATTGCGTGTTAGCGTTCATTGAAAAAAACTGTACAACCAGAAGAATCTTAAGATAGATGTAACCGTCTTAGAAGAGAAAGATCTAAAATTACAGATGGGGTATAATGGCAAGTTTGCTAGAACCGCCAGGCAGTTTATTGTTCCATTATAATTTTTCATCAGATTTATTCTTAAAAGCCAGCACATCACTGATAACCTGGTCCTATATTATCTGCTTGCAAGTACAATTGACATCATCAGGTTCAGCCGATGGCCAGAGCAGTTTTTGTAGCTTGATGTTCATCTAACATAATATCTATCATATCAGCCTTAAAACCACCGGCTAATAAGCCTTGATGTAACAGTTCTGCAGCTTCCCCAGCTTTTCTGATTCCTGGGGTCCTGGATCACAGATGATTATATGGTCGATAACACCGGGCCAGTGTATCGCCAAATTCTATAATGTCTTCGTTCTTCTCCGGTTGCCTGTACCCTGAAGCCATTCTAATTATTCTGCCTGAGGAGAGACTATTTAGTAAAGTTTCCAGCCGCTTTAATCGCTCCAACATTATGGCCATAATCGATAACAACTTTGAAATCATTAATCTCAATGATATTCATCCTGCCAGGTAATTGGCCTAGAGATGCACTGAAGCTAACCAGGCCAGCTCTAATCTGCTTGGCATTTAAACCTAGAGCTGAAACTGCGGCTACAGCAGCAAGAACGTTTATAATATTAAAGATAGCTTTACCACCAAAGGTTATTGGAATCTCTGCAGCACTGGCAACTACTGATTCCCAACCTTCCTTCTTGATAACTATATTCCCATCCTGATAGATAAATATTCATATTGCCATTATCAGATTTTCCTGCAGGGCAGGGCTCTCTGGATTAGTTGAAAATAATATTGGATTGGCCCTGGCAGTTCCTGGCAGGCAAGAACCAGAGGATCATCAGCATTTATAACTGCATGGCCATCAGATTTCACTGCTTCAATGACAGTTGATTTAAGCCCGGCCAGATCTTCTAAGGGATCGATTTCCCTTTGCCAAGATGATCAGAACTGACATTAAGCAATACTCCAACATCAGCCCAGAACCTAAGCCCCGACGCAGAATACCGCCTCTAGCAATTTCCAGGACGGCATGATCGATGGTTGCATCTGTTAAAACAGCCCTGGCCCCGATGGATCATGAAAATCACCCTCAAGCACCGGAATATTATCAATAACGACAGCATCAGTAGATGTCATGCCGACAGTACTTCCGTTTAAGCCCAGAATATGGGCAATCAGCCTGACAGTAGTCGTTTTGCCATTGGTCCCGGTAACAGCAACAATTGGCACTGGTTGATAAACTCCAGGAGGAAAGAGCATATCGACCACTGGAACTCCAACATTAATCGGCTGGCTTCTTCCAGTTGGATCAAGATGCATCCCAAAGCCGGGGGCGGCATTAACTTCAACTACACCACCAATATTTTTCTGAAGTGGTTCCTGCAATGTCGAGAGCAACAATATCGATCCCGATAACATCCAGGCTAACTATCCTGGCGATTTCTCTCGGCCATCAATTTCACCAGAGGATGGGACCTTCCTTGAGTCACATTTATAGCAAGTTCCCCCAGAGCCTGAGGTTAGCCGTCGATTTAACACAGAGTTTTTCTTTTGCTGGTAATACAGTCTCAAGAGACATATCTTTACCTGCCAGAATCCTTTCTGTCATGGTATCGATAGTTATCCTGGTCAGATTCTTTTCACTGGCCAACGCCTCGCTTAGGGTCATTATTAACTTCAGCTATCAATTCCTGAACTGTAGAACTGCCATCGCCGATTACAAAAGCCGGTTCTCTTTTTGCCGCTGCCACAAACTTACCATTAATCACCAGAATCCGAAAATCTCTGCCAACCAGAAGTTTTTCTATTTAAAAGCATCAGCACAGACTTTCTTTGCCACCTGATAGGCAGTTTCCAGCTCTCTCTTCATCCTGAATATCAATACTAATACCCCGGCCATGATTACCCACCATGGGCTTAACAACTACTGGATAGCCTAATTTATCAGCAACTGACCTGGCCTCGTCAGGGTCGCCTACTGAATTACCTTCAGGCACAGGAATCCCTATCTCAGCCAGTATCTTTTTGGTATATTCCTTATCATCGGCGATCTCAACACCTATGGCTGAGGTGCTGTCCATTAATGTGGCCTGAATTCGCCGTTGGTAACGTCCGTGACCTAATTGCATATAACTATATTCATTCAATCTAATATGTGGAATACCTCGTTGTTTTGCCTCCTTTGACAATGGCCTCAGTCGAAGGGCCAAGCAGACTGGCATCTCTAATCTTTTTTAGTTGATAGACCAGAGGTTCAATCTTAGTAATTTCTCCCTGAAATAACTTTTCTACAATTTCCACAGCAAACTTGCCAGCCTTCAGACCTACATTTTCATCAATATAGCCATAGACAATATTATAGACTGTATCTTCTTCTGTGCTAAATGATTTCCCGAAGGAAACTTCATTCTCTGTTAATCCTTGAAGTTCAATGGCAACATGCTCGACTACATGACCGGCCCAGGTGCCCCGTTCAATCCGCTCAAAGAAACCGCCTGGCCTTCCTGGAGAACATGTATGCTCATATAGAGAAGGCATCATCTCTTCTAGCATGGTTCTGAAACCGGACACCAGGTCTGTCGGCTGCTCTTCCAGGCTACCGATATCCAGTTTCATGAAGATCACCGGCCAAAGGCTATATAAATTAGGACCTCTTGAAGCTCTTATCTCTAATATTCTCATTTTAATCTCTCTTTTCCAGTCCAGTAATTCGATTTAAATTTCTTGGACGCAGGTATTTTCTTGCCCTTAAATCATAACCATGACCATCGACAATTGTGTGTACTATCAAGTTCTCCATTGCAATTGCTTCATCATATCTGATATCAGCCACATTTGAATATTTTAGATCCTGGCCATCAAAAATTACAACCAAACCGTTCCCGATGGCCTTAATGATATGGCCTTTTTCAATAATAATTCCAGTATCTTCACCTAAACCTATCCCTACATTTGTTGGATTAATGCTTAAAACCTGCATCAACCTGCTAAATCTTCCTCGTTCAACGAAATGGGTATCTATTATCACATTATCTATTAAACCGATCCCATCTCCAAGATTAACAGAACCTTTCTTGAGAGCTTCACTGCTGTCTCCGCCATAAATCATAGTCCTGGACATCGCCGCAGCACCAGCACTGGTACCAGCTATAATACAATGTTCTTCCAGATATCTCCGCTTTATCTCATCAATAATTGGCGATCCAGCCAGAATACTGGTGATTCTCAACTGATCTCCACCGGTAAAAAAAATTATATCGGCAGCCTTAATCCGCTCTAATAATTCAGGTTCTACAGCAGCCTCTCTACTGTCAATATTAAGAATACCGACAGAACTTTTTCCTTCCCTGGAAAAAGCAGCAATATACTCCTGGCTGGTTTCTTCAGGAGAGCTTGTTGCCGTAGTTATGATTTCAATCTTTGGAACCTCAGCATTAACAAGGGAAACAAGGGTAGATAAAATCTCTAAATCTTCTTCCTTATCCTCTCTTCCTCCAATGGCCACCAGCAGGCCCTGAGGTATATACTCATCAATTTTTGAAAGCCTATTATTTGGTTTTTTCACCTTTGACCTCGATCTGATTGAAAATTTATCAGGTTATAATAATGTTGGGTTTTAAAAAATTCATTTTTCTTATTTGATTCAAAAAATCGCAGAACCCATTTAGCGATTTCTAAAAAACCAGTTGCAAGGATACCGATATTTTTACAATTTAACATCTAAAATGCTACTTATTTTTTCCAAGTACCCAAAATATAAGCTTCGGCTCCAATTGGTCTTCCTGGAGTTCCAAATAAAATAACTCTTTCCTTATCAGCAACATATACTTTTGTTTCATCTTTGGCAATAATAAAACCTTTTTCAATAGTTTCAAAGTCTCTAAATGTCTTTGTTAATGTAAATTCTTTTGATGTTACTTTTTGAACAGTATCAACATGTAACACTTTTTGATCGGGATAATCGTTTGAAATTATATGATCTATAGCATCAAAATATTGTAAAAATTGTAAAATAGAATTATATGCTATATCTGTATTTTCCTCGCTTTTTCCTGAATAGCCACACTCTATACAGATCCCAATCTTTCCTTTATTTTTCATGAATTCATCAGTTGCTCCAGGCTCAAGATTATCAAAACCAGTAGCAATAATTTCAAAATTCATATTTTTTACGACATCGAAACCATTTTCAGTAATTACAAATGGAATAGTTTCAGAACTATTACTTGCATGAACATCTAGAAGTGCATCTGATAGTTCTAAAATTTTTATTAAATCTTTAGCTCTTTTTTCTTCGTAAGATTTACCTTCTTGGTTATCAGTAAAACATCTGTTTAAATTTTTATCAATAAACCTTTTATTTTCTTCAATAGCTTTCGGGTTAGCAAAGACAAAATAAACAACTCCTTTTTTGATTTCAATGTTATTTAAAATTTTATTTACAGCATATACTCCTGCTTTCTCATTTCCATGAACTCCACAAAAAACAGCTAATGTTTTGCCTTTTTGCCCTGAGTCTTTTTTGATTACTGACTTCATATTTTATAGTTATAAATTAAAGTTTATAAATAAATCGTTTTCGTAACGAAGTGAAGGAAACACCATATTATCCCCCTTTTTTGTTTTAGAAAAAATCAAATTTATCTCCTTTTAAAAGCCTATCATTCCATATCCTCCGTTAGAAAAATATTTTTTGAATGTCGTATAAAGCATATGTATACACCATATTTTGTTTATCATTCCATTTAGGAGTAATATACGATATCTCCCTTATGTTTATGTTATCCAATAAGTATTTAAGTTTAACGAAGTTTCACCCCTTTTTCAAGTAAATGTTTTTTAAAGCTGTGATTGTAATACGTCATATCTTTCTGGACACTTTTGCCTAAATTATAAGGTGTAACAGGAGATTGAAAAATGAGCGATGAAGCACAAGAATTAGTGAGAATGCATCGGAAAAGGATTATACTTGAATATGCAAAAGGTATTGGTAATTGCCATGAAGCGCGCCGGGAATTCAATGTAAATAGATCAACTTTCTATAATTGGAAGAAGGTTTATGACAAAGAAGGATTCGAAGGATTAAGAAGAAAGAAACCGAATACCCTATAATCATTCCAAAAGGATACCACAAGAAACCATTGAAAAAATACTGGACTTTCGTCAAAACTATCAAC
Organism: Fidelibacterota bacterium; assembly: GCA_034520235.1. Lineage (GTDB taxonomy): Bacteria > Fidelibacterota > Fidelibacteria > Fidelibacterales > Fidelibacteraceae > M50B103. Next base: position 146,128 of record JAXHNS010000002.1, on the reverse strand, counting down.
TCGGATCAAAACGAATCACATGGTATTTAGAACGTTATGATGGAATCACAGTCTCTGAGTCAAGTGTAACCCGGACACTTGTCAGAAACGGCCTAAATCGCCTCTCTAAAACAGCATCAAAAAAAACTCTTTATACAAAACGATATGCAAAGAAAGTTCCGGGACATCAGGTTCAAGTTGATGTCAAATTCGCCTTTTTAATCGATTCTGAGGGCCATGAAAGTACGACGATTCCAATATACTGCTATTGATGATGCTACTCGTATAAGAGCTCTTAAAATGTATCAGAAACATAATCAGCAGAGCGCAATGGATTTTATTGATTATGTTATCGAGAAGTTTCCGTTCCGGATCCATACGGTCAGAACAGATCGTGGACATGAATTTCAAGCCAGGTTTCACTGGCATGTAGAAGATAAGGGGATCCGGCATATTTATATTAAACCTCGCACTCCTCAATTGAACGGTAAGGTTGAACGGTCTCATCGGACGGATCAAGAGGAGTTTTATCAATTATTGACTTATACGGATGATGTTGATTTAAATAAAAAATTGGAAGCTTGGGAGAACTTTTATAACTTTGACAGACCACACGGCGCTTTTGACGGTAAAACTCCCTATGAGGTCTTGAAGTGTATTTTAAATTAAACAGAAAAATGTCCATTCAGATATGACGTATTACACTCGGATTCTTGGGGGTGATTAATTATTCTGTGATAAAATAAAAAGCCGCCCGGGAAAGGCGGCTCTTTATATATGTTCAGCACTTCCTGCTTTTTATTTCATCAACGCAATCTTCTGCACATGCAGTGCATCATTCACGCGCACATGCACAAAATAAATGCCTGTGCTCAGGCCTGCGCCGTCAATTTTCAGATCATAAGAACCTGCTGCTAAAGCACCGTTGTGAAGTCCTCTTATCAAGCGTCCATTGATATCATACAGAACAGCATTCACATTGGCGCTGACCGTAAAAGATTCAGCTGGCACGATACACACAGGATTGAAAGGATTGGCATGAAGAAGCGCCAATAGAATAATCCTCGGCTACATTTCCATCGCCTACCGCTCGAGGTTGAAATCCCACTAGGCTGATTGATATTATTTTGCATCCAGTGTTACCGCTGTTTGAGCCAATGCTCTTCCGTTAAATGATGCAGCCGTTTGAAAATTAATAGCTGTATATGACAGAACAATACCTTCAAAATGAGAATTCGTGCCAATATCCATCTGACCGGCCAGTGCCCAGAAGATGTTCTGTGCCTGCGCACCATTGGCTAAAATGACACTAATATTCGAAGCCATGGCAACGTTTTGGTCAACCTGAAAGATCCAAACCGCATTCGTATCATCACCGGCATCGAAGGTGACCTGGGTGTTTATTAAGAGAGCTGTGGTATACTTGTATACACCCGGCGCAAGCGTTTGTCCGCTGATATCTCCGGCGTACAGATTGTTGAAATCAACAGCTCTACTATTGGCGTCTGTATACGCTGTTCCCATGTCACCGACTGCTGTCGTAAGATTAGTTGGCGTTGGATCAGCATAATCGAATGCGTATATTTTTCCGGTTACTATTGAGGAGGTTGACCACGCACTGTCCGCATCCATTATAAGGCCAAATCCCGTATACGATGAAGCGGAACTGGAAAGCCCCAAATCTCCCGTAATGGCAGATGTGCCGGTAGTGGTTATTCCTGATTGTGCCAGAATCACATAGTTGCCCGCAGCTCCAAGGTCTACCGCGGTTGCGCTTTTTGCAGCAGTCGGTATGATCAATGCAAGTGCAAGAACCGTTACTGCAAAAAAACTGAGCCAACGACCCGAAATGATCGTTGAAATTCGTTTACATTTTTTCATTTCAAATCTCTGAAGATTGCGTGCTTGTTTCGACTGTACCGGAGCGATTTCCATCACTCCAAATGTAAGACATCGTTGTGGTTCCTTTGGGAACCCCGTTGTGTTCTTTATTTTCTGCCGAGGATAAAATATCCCAGAACAATACCCACAGCTGCACCGATGACGGCGCCCATTAGCATGACGTTGAAAGATTCCTGTGCCAGATTGATCAATACCTGATCAACCCCTTCATAGGTCGCACCGCGCGTGAGCACATGGAAAAAGGGGAGTTTCCCGAAAAGCACTCCGGTTGGACGGGATAAAAAGCCTATCAAGCCGCCAACAAGGAGTCCTAAGCCCCCGGTCCCGATACTTGATTTGTAATACTTTGTCATTTCAATTCACCTTTAATTTATTGTCGGCACACATAAGAACAGCTCAAAATTATGACTCGTGATCTTCCGGTCCCGTCTGGTCGGGACCGAAGGCTTCGTTATCCATAATAATTTGCTTTCCTTACTATCCTGTGAAATCACAAACCCACACCAACGGAACTTTTGTAGGAAGAGTAACTCCGGTCCCGTTGGCGGGTTGTTTTATCTTATTCCATTCCTTTAAGTATTAAGGAGTGGGTTCTGTGACCTGAACTCTGATCCAGTGCCATCGCGGGATTGGGCCAATAGCCTTCCGTTGATCGTCGAGCCGGTATTTAATATGATGGCCGATCGACTTAACACAATGCCTTCAAAGTGTGCGGTTGTTCCCAAAGTTACCGTTCCGGCGACCTGCCAGAGACATATCCTCAGCCTGGGCACCGCCGAACTCCTTAACGTTAGCACTGATCAGCACTGCTGAGACCAGGCTCACCGCAGATCTGGAATATCCAGACATCGTTTGCGTTTCCATCGATCGTAAAATCCGATGCTGCCGTAACCCAGCTTCCCCATGTATAAAGTCCGGGGGCGAGCGTTGATCCGCCAATTTCCCCGGCACCCAGATCACTGATGAGTCAGGTGTCGATCGTCCGGCAGCGTCCGTATAAGCGGTTTCCATGTCGGAAATGGCAGTTGTCATTCTTGTCGGAGTGGGAGGTGTCATATCAGCCGCGTAGATAAATCCGGTAACCTGTGGTGACGCTGCATATCCGGTCGCATCTGTCAGCGAAAATCCGGTTATATAGGTTTCAGCAGCGGGACTTAGTCCAACATCGCCGGTTATGTTCGAAGCGGGAACGGTTGAAATTGCCGTTTTGGCCAGTAATGTAAAGTTTCCTGCAGTTCCAAGACTTACCGGTGCCGGACCCTGATCCGCTCGCAGCAGTCGTGAATGACCAAACTTTGTTTGTGGCAAAGTGTATTGCCGGCAAGATCCGTTACTGATGTCGTCACCGGTGGCGGTATATTCAGTTCCCGAAACAAGATTCTCTGCCGGAGCAAAGATCGCAACATGGTTTCGAACGTCATATGTGACGGTTCCGTTTACCGCTGTTGAGCCTTGTTTTAAGGTTACGTTTGCGGCTACGATCGTCGCATGGTCCATCGCTTCACTGAAGTTTGCTCTGATGTTGCTGTTGATAGCGATATCTGTGGCTGCATTAGCGGGCATCGTCGAGCTATGCGGTCGGTGCCGGAAGTATCCCGGTGTTAAGTACGGTTGTAAGCTCCAGACCTTATTTTCTGCCAATGCGTTTCCGGCTTCGCTCTGTAGCTGCAACAGTGATCGTAGCAGTATACTCGGTGTCATATGCCAGATCGGTTGTCGGATTGAAAGTTACCGTAGTACCCGAAGAACTTATCGAACCGGCAACAGCTGTAGCTCCTTGGCTTAAGGTTACGCTCGTTGATGTCAATGTCGCCGTATCCATGGGTTCGTTAAATGTTGCCATAATGTTGCTGTTTATAACTACACCTGTGGCTAAATCTGCAGGATTTGTTGAACTTACTGTCGGTGCGGTCGTATCCAGTAGTTGTACGGTTGTAAAGCTCCAGACCTTGGTTTCTGCCAATGCATTTCCGGCTTCGTCTGTAGCTGCAACAGTGATCGTAGCAGTATACTCGGTGTCATATGCCAGATCGGCTGTCGCATTCCGAACGTTACCGTAGTACCCGAATAACTTATCAAACCGGCAACGGCTGTAGCTCCTTGCTTTAAGGTTACGCTTGTTGATGTCAATGTCGCAGGATCCACTGGGTTCACTGAAAGTGGCTGCGATAGCAGTATTAATAGCGACATCTGTGGCTGAATTAACAGGGGGTTGTCGAACTTACTGTCGGTGCGGTCGTATCCAGTAGTCGTCCGGTTGTAAAGCTCCAGACCTTATTTTCTTCCAGTGCGTTTCCCGCTTCATCTGTAGCTGCAACAGTGATCGTAGCAGTATACTCGGTGTCATATGCCAAATTAGTTGTCGGATTGAATGTTACCGCATTACCCGAATAACGTAAGCGAACCGGCAGAGCTGTAGCTCCTTGCTTTAAGGTTACGCTCGTTGCTGTCAATGTCGCCGTATCCATGGGCTCACTGAAAGTGGCTCCGATATTAGTATTAATAGCGACATCTGTGGCTGCATTAGCGGGGATTGTCGAAATTACGGTCGGTGCGGTCGTATCTACTCCGTTCGTTGAACATCCGATGATGCCAAGAATGGGAAGTAAGACGATCACGAATAATAAACGTTTTGCTGTTTTCATTTTAAATCTCCTAAGGTTGTACTGATTGATGTATCGTAGCGATTTCCATCACTCCAAATGTAATAATCGTTGCGGTTCCTTTGGGAACCTGGTTGGGGGCTTTTCCTGTGTTGGCTTTTAGATCCTTTGCATGCTCCGACTCATGCTTATAAAAAAGCTAAAAACCGCAATCCAAGCCAAAACTTTTCAATAGGTTTTTTTTATTACTTTACCCTCGGGTTTTTAATTTTCTCCATCGTAAACCTATTCTGTCGCGATTGTTGTTCCTCTTTTCATTTAAAAAGGGTTTTGCATCGCGCAGTTACGGGCATTGATTTTCTCTGTCAGGGAATAAGTTTTTATCAAGACGAGCCGTTTTGTTTTCACCGGCAGGAATGTAAGTCATCTGTGCTACTGCACGTCATTGCACTTCATCTGCTGCCAGTCAATAGAAACCTTATTGTTGGTCCTTTGTGCAACTCGGGTTTCTTTATCTAACGGTTACGCAATAATACATTTTATAATAAGGTCAAATAACCTGTATTGCAAGATAATTCTTTGTTATTATTGGACCATTTCGACACGCTTTTTTTAAGTAATTGAGAGAACTCTTTTTAGAATGTTCTGTTTGTGAGAGAGGTTTTGAGGCATTTCAATATGCGAGGGGAAGAAAACGGAGGGGAGAATAAATATCGATTGAGATTTTGATCTTTAGACAATGGAAGCATATTAATGAAAGGAACGGTCAAGACCCTCCCTTTAAAAGTTCATTATAATATTCAGCTACAGATCACAGATTATTTTATTAAAATCATCTTCTTTATATCATCCATCTGTAACATTTGAATATGATATACCGGAGATCTCGGATGTAGTTTTGGATGTATTTAACATTAAAGGCCAGAAGGTTATTTCGCTAGTGAATGTAGAGCATAATCCCGGATCCTACAAAGTCGTATGGGATGCCAAAGGCTACAGCGGTGATTATGTTTCCACCGGCATGTATATTTGCAGGATGCATGCTCGGAGTGGGTCTGAAAAGATTGTTAGACTCATAAATTGTTGTACTTGAAATAATCTGGAAAGTTCTAAACTATTGAAAACACAAATTTTGCTACTCGAATAATACTATGGCACCATTTGGGCGCCGCGAAATAACGAAAGTCGCTATAGGACAGAGTTTAAGAATTAAAATTTGATAAAATATTTTATCAAATTTTCGCTATTCCTCTCTCCATGCAACTCCCTTAGGGGGGTGCACTTTCATTTGGCATTAAACCATTAAGCACTAACAGACAGCAAGCCGGACAGCGGAGATCCACGCAAGTCTCATGCAGAGGATCTTTAGATCCCGGGGCTTTTAACAGAAAAATTCATCCTGACAAAAAACCGGTTTTTTTAATGTTTTGTTTAGAAAAAATTATGATTAAATTAAAAGGTTATAATGATTTAAAATAAGGGAATAAAATCAACAATTATTATAACATAAAGAATTTTTCCCGACGGATTTTTTATTTCTTTCCGTTTTTATACCTTATTATGGTGATTTTATTGTTCGCTGTGCCCTCCGGTCTTTTTTCCCAGGAAGCCTGGCCGCTGAGCAGCGAATGGGTCCCTCTGCTTACGAATGACTGGTCTACAATTGAAGATGCCGGCGGTGACGGTCCCGGAGCGATCGATTTTGTCACCGGTGCCAACGGTTCCGCTGGATATTATTACTCGACCCCTACCAGTCTGTACTTTCGAATGTGTTTAAGTGAATCACCACAGCAAAATCCCAATAAATTAAGACCTTTTGCATGGATGGCTGCCTTGGATGCCGATCTGGACGGGTATCTCGACTGGCTGGTCTTGCTCGGAGGAAAAAGCGACAGACTCTGGACCTATCCTAATACCACACCGTATCCCGATAATACTCCGGATGAAAGCGCATATTTCACCCTTGCAGACCCTCTGTCCGCCGGTTACATCCGTGCCACACCGGCATCGGCCCCGAACTATCCCAATGCCACCTATCTGGATATTCAGGTGCCTTATACCGCTTTACAGATGAATTCTTTTCCCAGAAATATCAATTATACGGGTTCGTTCGCAATGGCATTTGCATCCAATACCAATGAAGATCCGAATACGGTAAAAGATGTGACCGGCAATTCAAACGATATTGACGAGGCGCTCGCCGTTGTGGTGAACGTTTCACCCACATTGCCGGAATCCTACGGGACGATCTACGATACTCGCGATCCGGACCCTTTCAGTGATGCCGGTATTTGGTACAGGAACGAGGTTTTAGCCGTCTCGGGTGATGGATGGCCGGCTTCATCGTCAACTTATTACAATAGCGGACAACGTAATGTTCACATCATTGACAGCGGGAGTTCCCTTATCTGGAGCGGAGTTCTTACCACGAGCGCATCCGGAGATTTTTCGAATTATCCGCTCTGGTCCATCGGTCCCTCCGTACCGGCCGGTATATATACCATTCTTGTTGAAGATCCTAGAAATCCCGGTACTTTCAACACCTACGACAGCTTTGAAATTCAGGCGCCGGCCATCTCGGTCGAAAAAACAACGCCTGATCCGCTCGTGCCAAGCGGTTCCAATCTGACTTATACCATTACTGTCTCAAATACGGGGAATATCGCCGGTATACTGACAAGTATTGTAGATAATTTACCGGACGGTTTCAGCTATGTTGCCGGTTCAAGCAGCGGACTGACAACTGCCGATCCGAACATCAGCGGGAACCAGCTGAGCTGGCAGGGAAGCTGGAACGTTCCCGTTTCCGGAAGTGTAAGCCTGACCTTTACTGCCAAAGCGGCGCTTTCGGGTGAAGAATACGCGAATTTCGTGACCATTAACGGAAACAATTTTGCTCTGATGAACACCGGTCCAACGGCTCTTGTGTCGATCTCAGGACCAATTCTGGTACTGAACAAGTCAGCGGATAAAAACCTCGCGGCTCCCGGAGATACCATCACTTATACGGTAAGTTACGAAAATACGGGTAACGGTGATGCGACAGCGGTGTTCATCCTGGAAAACATTCCGGAAAATACGCAGTACCTCATCGGATCGGCACAGGGAGACGGGGTGAGCATTACCTACAGCCATGACGGGGGTATCAATTACGATACGGATGAGACACCTCCGGTAACTAATTTGTCTTTTCAGCGAACAAGCGTTTTAACGCCGGGCTCAGAAGGCTCGGTTTCTTTTAAGGCCATTGTGAAATAATAAAGTATAAAAGGAGATTTATCATGAAGAAAAAACAATTTATCCCTGTCATGCTGGCACTCGCAATGAGTGTAATGCTATGGGCACAGGATGCTCCGAAACTGGAGCTGCGCATTAGCGAAAGCAAGGTCAACCTGACGCGGGAAGAAGAATCCGGAGAACTCCGGTCAGCTACAAACCCGGTGATAGCATTCTTTACGTGATCGATGCAGTAAATACCGGTAATGGGGTTATGAATAATCCCGTGGTAACAGATCCTGTTCCCGCCGGCGTTGTGTATGTTCCCCTTTCAGCCGAAGGAGAAGATGCAGATATCATTTTTTCGATCAATAACGGGATCAGCTATCAGTCCTGGCCGCCGACGTATACGATCCTGGACAACGACGGTAAAAGTATCGTCAAAGAAGCGACGCCGGCGATGGTAACACACATCCGCTGGGAGATCAAAGATCCCCTGCAGGTAAATGAACAGAAGAAACTGGAATTTATGGTAGAAGTCAAATAACAAAATAAAAAAAACAATAACAAAAGGAGGTTCCAAAATGAGGAACAAAATGTTGTTGATCGCGCTCCTTGTCTTATGCCTGGCAACATCGCCGGCATTTGCCGCAGGGACGCCCGCCGGTACGGTAATTAGCAATTTGCCACCGGCAATTACCGTGATGCGAATGGCAATGCCTTGCCAAGCGTCACATCAAACACCGTCACGACCACTGTCAGTCAGGTCGCGGGTGTGGAACGTCAGTCCGTCATCGAACACAGTCAATGTGCTCGGCGGAGAATCGGTTACGATCGCACTTACCGTTACCAATACCGGGAACGGACCGGATACCTTTGATCTTTCAAAGCTCACCGAGGAAACCGGCGGTGTGAACGAGGTAGAGATCTATCATGACGCCAACGGGAACGGGGTCGTTGATGTCGGTGAATCTATTGTAACAGCAACTTCTGAACTGGCCGCAGACGCCGGTTATGACCTGGCCGTTCTTGTCACCAACATCAGCGGAGACGATGGATCGTACGAGACCACGACCGTTACGGCAACCTCGCAGTTCAATAGCGCTGGTATCCGATGATGCAACGATCGTTACGACGATCAGCACCTCTGTCATCGAAGTGACCATGACGGCGGACAATCAGAATCCTCAAACCGGGAGATATTGTCACATATTCCGATCTGACGGTGAGAACAACGGTACCGCAACGGCAAAGAATGTCGTAATCGTCAGTCCTATTGCCAATAACACCACCTATGTACCGGAAAGCATGATGATCATGAGCGAGTCCCGTACGGATGCCGCGGATGGCGACAGTTCGGATTATAACGTTACAGCAACGCTAATGCGGTTACATTCACTGGGGAGATGCCCCTGGAGGAGCATCCGGTTATCTTTACTATCAGGTGGTCGTCAATGACGATGTGCCGGTCGGAACCGAGATCACAAATTCCGCAACGACTTACCTACAACAACGATGAAGGGACTCCGCAATCACCGGTTACCGCATCATCAGGGGGTGCTACCCTGACGGTCGCTCAGCTGTAGTCCGTTACGGTCGGTGCGGATGGATCCGATAGCGGTGATCCGGGTGATGACGTATTCTATACGACCACAGTCACCAATAGCGGGAACGGTCCGGATGTGATCAATATCACATATTCCAGTTCACTGACAACCTGGGAATTCTGGTATGATCATAACGGCGACGGTATCCTGAATAACGGTGATGCGCTTCTGGAAGATACAAACGGTGACGGTACGATCGATTTTGGTGTGATGGCACAGGGAGAGGTCGATTACGTGATCGCAAAAGCGACCATTCCTCCGGGAACCAGCGACGGATATGTTGATGTTATGCGCATGACAGCCACATCCGCAGGTGACGCGAACGTTTCCGATTTTGGTGAGGTAACCGTGACGGTCACCGCACCCGCGCTTTCACTGTCAAAGACCGTTTCACCAACCGGGAATCAGCCTCCGGGAACGACCCTGACCTATTCGGTGACTGCAACGAACAGCGGAAGCGGCACGGCAACGACCGTTGTGATAACGGATCAGCTCCCCGAGTATACGACCTATGTCCCGGGAAGCTTGAAGATCGGTGCTTCTGCCAAAACCGATGCTTCTGACGGTGACGGTGCCTCAAAATCGGGGAATTCGGTTGTTTTTACACTTCCGCAGCTTGGGCCCGGCGGCTCAGCCGGCGTTTCCTTCGAGGTCACTATCAACTAAACGGGGTTATGTTATCCTGTTGCTTTTTTATTCTTTGCACGGAATTGATAATTTTGTGCGGGATAAATGAGAATACTATAACAACAGTGTAAAAAACCCTTATAGGATGAAGCATATGACCTCGGGAAAAAGAGCAATATTTTCCGGAATATTCTGTTTTCTTGCCGTTTCTCTGCGTTTACTGGCGCAGACACCGGCAGGCACACAGATTGAGAACGTCGCATTCGCGGAATACCGCGATGACGGCGGATCTGTCTATTCCGTACAAAGCCAGACGGTGATCACGACGGTCGGTGATGGCTATTTACTTGCCATTTCGAAAAGTGCGGAGAGATCCGTTTATATGCCGTCCGATACGGTACAGTATCACATTATGCTGCAAAATTCCGGAAATCTTGCCGCTTCATCCGTCAGCGTCACGGACACTCTGTCCGATGACCTTGTCTATTATTTGTCCGAACCGTCCGCGACGGTTAGCGGACAAATACTTTCGTGGAACCTCCCAACAATACAACCGGGCGCGGCCAGTCAGATAGATCTGACCGCTGTTGTCGCGCCCGGTGTTTTATCCGGAGAGTCCATTGAGAATACCGCTTCCTACCGAACGCCGGAGGAGGTTATGGGCCGGGCTTCACCGGTCACTATCAACATCGGCACCATGCCGGATCCTGTTCTCGAGAAAGACGTTGATCGCTCATCGGCATTTACGGGCGATACGCTGATTTATATGCTCAAAGCGGAAAATGCAGGAAATGATGCAACCACGCATACCATGCTTTACGATCATCTTCCTGAGCAAACGGAATTCGTTTCCGCTTCGGGCAACGGACAGTATGCAAACGGACTGGTCAGCTGGAGCATCGGTGAACTTTCACCGGGAGACAGGATCGAAGAAACCGTCAAGGCCGTTGTCAAAAGCGGAATTGCTTCAGGAACAAGCATTATCAATTCAGCTTCCCTCGACAATTCCGAAGGGATCAGCCGCTCCGCTCAGGCATCAACCCTGATCACGGAAGAAACGGGTCACCCCGATCTTTGGATCGAAAAAACAAGCGTATCCGCCGCCTCACCCGGTGATACGGTAAATTACCGTATCCTGTTCGGGAATCGGGGGATTGCTGCTGCCACGGAAATTCTTATCTCCGACGCCTTAAGTCCGGAACTGGAATTCCTTGATGCTTCCGGCGTTTACAGCTACATACCGGCCGAACATCGCATTGAATGGAACCGCAGCGATCTGAATGCAGGAGCGCGTGACTCCGTTTTCGTGAACGTGCGGATACGGCCCGCGATGGCGGACGGCACGATCGCGGAAAATTCGGCAAGTGTCACAAGTGCGGAAGATGTATCCGCAAGCGATATTGCCGCAGTGACCATTCTGTCACCTGTTCTCACGATCGGCAAGACAGCCGCAAACCAGGCGCTTAGTGCCGGCGATCAAGTGACCTATACCATTACATACCGCAACAGCGGCAACGGCGCTGCCCGTGAGGTCGCGATCTTTGATACACTGTCTGCGGATCTTGAATATGTAAGCGCTACCGGTTCTTCGAACTATGATCCCGCGCAGCGCGTCGTAAGCTGGGATATCGGTACACTTTCCGCGAATATGGCTTCGTCCGGATCCGTGGAATTGCTTGTCCGCCTGAAAACCCCGCTTCCGGATGGAAAGGTCATCGGCAACAGCGCTTCGATCCTTTGTTATGAAGGTTTTACAGAAAGCGCATCCGCCGATATTACCGTAGAATCGGCACCCGTTCTGAGTATCACGAAATCGACCGCTAACACGGCGTATCCGGGCGATACGCTTCTGTATCGTATCGATATCGCGAACAACGGCAATGCCATTGCCACGCAAAGCACGGTTAGCGATACGCTCTCAGCGGATATCGAATTTATCAGTGCCTCGGGTGCTTACACCTACGATCCTGCCCGGCATGCGGTGAACTGGAATACCGGCGACCTCTATCCCGGTACCGATTCCGTTCTGAGCATTCTGACACGGGTCAAACCATTCCTGACAGGTATTCATGAACTGCACAACAAGGCCTGGATCCATACTCAGGAAGGCAGTGTGCGTTCGAATATTACTTCAACGACCGTCAGATCACTTGATCTGAGCGTCAGCGCGGATCCCGACAGCATTTTCGGGAACGGTGAGAGTGTTACAGCGCTTACCGCGATCCTGAGAGATGCATCCGGTCAACCGCTTCCCGACGGTACACCCATAGATTCTCCGCTGCGCACGGAACCTTCATAGGCAATAACACGGTCACAACGCTTAACGGTATTGCATCTGTACAATTACGCTCTTCAAAGATCGATAAGCAATACCTGCCCGTAAAGGTCAAAGCGCAAATGCAGGATGATGCCGGCGCGCAGGTGAGCGATTCAACTACCGTTGTATTTTTTGCTGTCGTTGTTTCGGGCATTGTAACCGATACGGACGATAATCCGGTCAGTAATGCCGTTGTCATCATCGTACAGGGTGATGAAACGATCGGTACCGATACCACCGCTGCAGACGGGCAATATGAGATCCCCGTTTATGCATCCGGTGAATACACTATCATCATTCAGTTCCTTGATGAGTTTGGTACTGTGCAGACCATCACCTACAATATTGAAGTGACCCCGGGTGCGGGAGAAATGTTTGAAATTCCCCTCACATCCGTTCTTTCCGGCCGCATTGTCGATGCCGGAACCGGTCAGCCGATCCTTCGTTCCGGTATTCCCGTGATCATCACGGAGCTGGATACAACGCTGTTTTCAAAGCAAACATTGACCAGCCTGTACCGTGATACGAGTTATACCGACAGCAGTGGCTTCTGGTCCTTCAGCAGCCTTGATCTGGGAACTTATAAAGTGGAAACGACGCCGAACCTTGCGGGCTATTACCGCACAGGAACGCGCTCTGTTACCCTGAGTATTCCCGGTCAGTATATACTGAATGCGAACATTGCTTTGCGACAGTCCACCTTGCAAAGCTATAAGACGGTTGACAGACCCCGTGCAATGAGCGGCGATACGCTCACGTACCGGATTTATTACGGTACCCTGGAGCAAACGCTGACAGATACGATCCGTATCGTTGACCAACTGCCTGAGGAACTTGAATGGATTAATATCTCACCCGAACATGCTTCCGGTCTCACCTTTGATGCATATTATCCGATGTCCCATGAACTGTGTTTTTATCGCGCAGGCATGCCTGCGAAGCAGATCGATTCCATCCTGTTTAGGGTCAGAGTGAAACAGAACCTTGCGTCCGAAACGGCGACGATCACGAACACGGCGATCGTTCATACACAGAACGATACGGTATCTACGAATGATGACCCCAGATCCGATGCGAGCACTCAACTGATGTCGCCCTTCCTGGCCGTGGAAAAGACGGTCAACCGGCGTATGATCGAGACCGGCGATATACTCGGCTACAGCGTGACGCTTGAAAACCGGAGCAACGAATTGAGCCTTAATGATCTTGTTATTACCGATATCCTTCCGCCGGGATTCCGTTACCGCGAAGGCCGCAGTGTGTTGGACGGTAATACGATCGACGATCCTTCCGTGCATACGAGCAATAATGCCCAGGTCCTGACCTGGAACATTCCCGACACCCTGCAACCCGGCACATCCCGCGAACTGAAATACCGTGTGATCGCTGGTCTGGAAAGTCGTTTTGGTGAGAATGTCAACCGTGCATTCGCAGAAGGCAGCACAGCGGACAGTTACCGCATAAGCTCTAACGAAGCAAGTGCCGAGGTCATTCTCAAACCGGGAATGCTGCATGAGCGCGGGTTCATTTTCGGCAAGGTATTCTATGATCTGAACCTCAATAATATGCATGACCAGAATGAGGGAACCGTTAAGGGTGTTGAGATCATCACGGAAGAAGGTATACGTGTGGTAACCGACGAATACGGCAAATATTCCATTCCAAATGTTCGTTCGGGAAGTCATGTGCTTCGGATCAACCGCAGTACACTGCCGGAGGGATCCTCTGTAAGAGTATCTTCCTCCGATTTTCTCGGAGACAATTCTTCCCGGCTGGTCAAAGTAAGCCCCAGCGGTATTGCCAAGGCGAATTTCATACTCGGGAAACCGGGTATGGAAACCGCGAAGCCCGAAGATTCCGTTAGAAGATCCAGAAAGCTGACCGCGAAAAAGGACACTGCATTTCTAAATATGGAATTACGCAGTCTGAGAGGATCCAAACGGATCATGAAATATCTTCCATGGCAAATGGATTTCTATATGCATTTTGAGCCGGGAAAAAATATTTTGGCACAGGAAGATAAAATAATGCTGCGGCGCATCGCCAAATTCCTGAAATGGCAGGATCATTTATTTCTGACCATCAATGGTCATACCGATAATATACCAACGCGTTTTTCGCCGTACAGCGATAACATGGCCTTGTCCCTTGCCCGTGCAGAAGCTGTCCTTGATTATCTGAAAGCACAGGGAATAGGGGAGGAACGCATGAATGCCTTCGGCTATGGTGAGACCAGGCCAAAGATGTCCAATGCCACGCAAGCGGGCAGAAAGGCAAACCGCCGTGTGGAATTGATCTTTTGTCAGGAGGAAAGGCTTAATGACGCATCCAACGATCTGCAATTCCGTGTGGATATCGATCATTCGGGGACTTTGCCGTTGAAAAACGTGCGGCTTGTCAGTCGGGCGCCTGAAGGATTCCGTTTCGACGGGAAAATGGATGATGGTTTCAATGTTCGGGCATTTCTACAGAAGGGGGATGATCATACGGGCATCTGGGAACTCGGCAACGGGGATAAATCCGCCGGGTATTCGCTGCATTACCATGCCGTTCCGGATAATTTTGACAGGATAAAAACGCAAAGCAGTGTCAATGCATATTTGGAATTTGAACTGCCCGACGGCACAAAGGAGCGAACCGGCATACTGGCAAATAAACTTCACACACAGGTAGAGGAAGTATTCTTCAAACTTGATCTGGAGTCCGCCATGTTCGATATCGGATCGGCCGCGCTAAAACCGGCGGCCAAATTCGAACTCGATAAACTGGGTGAATGTCTTGTCTGGCAGGATCAGCTGAAGATCTGTGTTGAAGGATTTACCGATAACAGCGGCAGTGCCCAGCTGAATGCAATACTCTCATTAAACCGTGCGGAAGCCGTTAAAACCTATTTGAGCGAAAATTACGACATCGCTTCCGAACGGATCCAGACGATAGGTTACGGGAAGGATTTCCCCGTTGCCGATAACGGGACCGCCGAAGGACGTGAGCGGAACCGAAGGATCGAAATTATCATGAAACCCGAATTTATCCGGGAAACGGATCCGGTTCGGGTCATTAGCAAGGACAGACTTTATTACCACGTTGAAGGAATGACAACGGGTCATACAAATAATAACAAAAACTCAGCGAGGAAAAAGAAGCGTTGAAACGGCGGATAACACATCTTCTGCGGATCACTCTCGGCCTCTGCCTGTGGGTCTCATTCCCGCTTGCGCAGATGCTTATTCTGAGTCCCGAAGAAAATGCGGTGACGGAATTGCACCGCATCGCCGTAACCGTGATGGGAAAACCCTCCGCTGAAACGCATTTGTATCTCAATGACGAACTTGTTCTCGACCGGAACGATACGCGTTGACGGTATTTACGATTTCCTTAATATCCCCGCACCGGACGGTCCCGTAACACTAAGGGCCGAATCAGTCGGTGCAGCCGACCGTGTCTATATTGCCGAACGAAATATTCATGTACTTGGTCCGCCTGAGAACATCCTTCCTTATGAAGAAAATATCAGTATTCCTGCCGGCAGCCGCAGCGAAAAGAATGTCCGCTTTGATATCAGGGACGAATGGAACTACAAGCTAGACCACCTGAAGATCGCAACGGTAGACATAACGCACGGAAACATTACTTCACCGGACCTTGACAGTATTTCCTCCGGGATCCAGATTCCCGTTCATGACGGCGTGCTTGAGATCAGCATTAAGGCACCCAAAGAAACTGCACGCGCGATCCTTGAGATCTCGGTCATGGGCGAACCTTTTCAGTTCCCCGTTAAATTTTCCACGCCGCAGGGATCATTTATTATGGTCGGTTCCCTCAGCGGCGGCGCATCCAATTATCAGCCCTTCCCGGATGACAGTAATGAGCCGGACACCGAGGATTGGCGGCAACACACCGGTGAAATCTCCGATATCCCGTTCATGTACGGCGGCCGGGCGGCTTTTTATGCCAAAGGGAATGTCTTTGGCAAATATCTCCTGACGGCTTCCTATGATTCCCGCAGGAATTATAAAGACCAGTTCTATGAGGATATAGATCCCTCAGAACAATACCCGGTGTACGGAGATGCCAGCAGTCTGGAATATGATGCTCAGTCCCAATCGCCTCTGTTTGTCAAACTTGAACGTGACGGATCATCGATCATGTTCGGGGACTTTTCCACGTCCGGCATGAATAAGACTGAATTTACGGCATATAATCGTACATTCAACGGACTGAGGGGTACAGTGAAGCGCGGTTCGCATTCGCTCAGCGGCTTTGCTTCACTTACGGACAGAGAAATGCAGCTGGACGAGATCCGCGGAGAGGGGATATCCGGGTACTATTATCTTTCAAAAAGCAATGTGACGGAGTATTCGGACAAGATCCTTATCCAGACGCGTGATAAATACCATCCCGAGACTGTCATCAGATCGGTTGAGCAGATCCGCTTTCAGGACTATTCGATCAATTACAATGACGGTTCGATCATGTTCAAACAACCGGTCCCGAGTGTTGACGGCAACGGTAATCCGGTCACGATCGTGATCGCATATGAACACAAGACGGGGAAGAGGGAGTCCGGTATCGCGGGCCTCCGCTACGAAGGAACGGTTCTGAACAGGATGAAGTTCGGTGCGACGGCCGTTATGGAAGAAAGATCCTCATCCCGCTATATCCTTTACGGCGCGGATGCTGTTTTGCCGATCTTCAAATGGCTCTCCATGAAAGGCGAATATGCCGGGTCCATAGATCCGCAGCCCGTCGGGGACGATATATCCGGTAATGCATACAAGGCCGAGGTATCGTTCGCTCCGTCGAAATTCCTGAACATCCGCGGGTACTATCGAAATGTCGACTCATCGTTTGTCAACCCCTCGCAAAGCGGCCGTGCAAATGAGATCGGTTCGCAAAAATTCGGTTTCAAAGGCGTGATGGGGAACGAACTGACGGGACAGCTTACTTCGGAATTGTATCGTCAGCAGAATAAGAGGGGGACGGTCAATGAGAATTCCGCCGAAATATTCAATCTGGCCTATCAGCGGAAATTCGGTAAAAGGGCGGAACTGAAGATCGGTTATGAAGATGCATTGCGTATCCGTCGGTCCGCCGCCGATACGACGAGCGAACGGCATTCACAACTGATCCGGGGGAACCTGACATATAAGATCACGAAAAAAATATCGGCACTGATCGAGCGTGACCAGAATCTGGAAAGCAACGATCAGTCCAAACCAACACATACGGCCATCGGCCTGAACTATGCGATCAGCGAAAAACTGGGCATATTTGCCAAGTATCGCCGCCTTGAAGGAGAAAATGCCGGAAATCAGATCGTCTTCGGACTTGATTCCAAAGTGGCGGAAAATACGCAGCTGACCGGGAAATACGAGATCGGCGGTGCGGTCGGCGAAAGCAGGAACCGTGCCTCGATCGGATTGAAGAACAAGTGGAACGTGACGAAGGACCTGACCTTCAATTTTGCCTATGAGAACGTTTCCACTTCGGACCATTTCGAAATACCCACTCCGGAAAACCAGGCTTTGTCGGTCGCTTTTGAGTATCTGCCGGAAATACCCTGGAAATCCAGCGGAAAGTGGGAAGTCCGCAACAACAATTCATCACGGCGATTCAATTATATATTCGCTACCGACTTTCGCATTGCGCACGGCCTCAGCGTGATAGCAAAATCGGTCTATTCAAAGACCGCTTACCATGACGGACAAGATGACCATGTGATAAAAAGCGATAATCAGTTCGGACTTGCTTACCGGCCGGAACGCAGCGATCACTACAACAGTCTTGTCAAGATCGCCTGTCTGGTCGATGAGAACACGCATGTTCGCCGCAGATACACGCCGAACGCTTCATTTTCTCATCCCATCATTACTGGCAGCCGGCGGAAAGGCTCGAGATCGGTGTGCGCCTGGCCAAACGTGTTGTTTCGGATGAAGAGATCGGACTCTTCGAGGACAGGACCACGACCAATTTTCTCGCCATACGCATGGAATATGACCTGAACCTCAGATGGTACACTGCCGCGGATCTCAGATATATCCGGCTTCAGCCGCTGAATGAATCGAAGATCGGCGTATCGGTCGAATTTGGATACCTTTTGATGAGAAACCTTCAGCTGGGTCTCGGATATGCTTTCCTTAATTTCGAAGACCCCGATTTCTCATACCGGGATCAGATGTTCAATAATTTCTTTATCACACTGCAGATGAAATTCAGCGAAAATATCTTCAACTGGAAATAAGAAGTTGTTTGGGTGTAAAAACAGCCTCGCATAAGAGGCTGTTGAGTACCGAAGCCCGGACTTGAACCGGGACGGACCGGGTAGGTCCGAGGGATTTTAAGTCCCTTGTGTCTGCCAATTCCACCACTTCGGCTTGATGTAGTTGAGGCGACGACCGGATTTGAACCGGTGAATAAAGGTTTTGCAGACCTCTGCCTTACCACTTGGCTACGTCGCCGTTTCCGTAAGCTAACGACAATAAAAAAAATTATCAATAAAATCAATCATTTTGTACACATTTTATCCTGGCATCTTGCCGTAAAAGATCTTGTGAAAATGCAACCAGGGGACGGTTCCACAATTCGTGCCGGGGATCCTGCGAAGGAGGGCAAAAGTACAGCGTCAAAAGCGGGCGCATTCACAAGTTCTGAGAACGGACGATAGTTCAGTGCCGGAGACAGCACAAGCCACCGAACCGCTTCAGCGTATCCGGTGCCGCCGGATTTTTTACATTCTATATCCGCTTTTACCCTGTGTATTCGTTCAGTACATCATGGGCCAGTTTGGCGGCATACAGTGCGGGACCGCCGCCCATCAGGATGGCAACGCCGATGGCATCCATAACCTCTTCACGGCTTGCGCCGGCATCCAGCGCACTTTTCATATGGACCGACAGACAGCCTTCGCAATGGGCAGTAACAGAAAGCGCCACGGCGATCAGCTCCTTGTGCTTTGTGCCCAGTGCGCCGCCCGTGGTCGCCGCCTTGTGGAGGTCCATAAAACCTTTTCCGACTTCCGGTGATACTTTCTGAAGCGCTCCGAGGAATGCAAATACTTCTTTGCTTGTTGTTTCGTAATGACCCATGTAATGCTCCTTTCTGAGGGTTGCAGGGGATGGCCGCTCCCCGTCTTTCCGGTGAAACATGATCACCGGCATGAATAATATCAACGTTCATGCAGCATACCTTTGTTCCTTAAATATATTTTTATAAAGGAGCGTCATTACCCGTTGCATTCGCAACTTCTTCATCGTTATATTTCTATAACAGCATTTGCCGAGAACGCAATGCGAAACCTTGAATGATCCGCCGGCACCGCACCGCCCGGACAGTACGGATAAAAGCATGAGATACGGCGGGAACCTTGTTCCCCCAACAACAGGATAAGGGAAGGGAAGTATGCAAAGATATGTCATTATCTTAAATCCGGTCGCCGGGAAGGGAACGCGCTCAAGCGCCGGGCTGAGATCGAAGATTTTTTTCGAAAGCACAAACTGGTCTACGAGATCATCCTGACGGAGCACCCGGGTCATGGAATTCTCCTGGCAGAACAATACGGTACCCGGTCCGGTACGGTCGTGATCGCAGCGGGAGGGGACGGGACCAGCAACGAGGTGATCAACGGGCTCATGCAGGCTGCGGCGAAAACGGATAATAATACCCCGGTGTTCGGCGTGCTGGCGGTAGGAAGAGGAAATGATTTCGCTTACGGAGCGAATATTCCCGTCGAGCTGAGCAAGGACCTTTTGCGTATCAAAGACGGGAAGGCCGTCAGCATGGATGTGGGCGAGGTCCGCGGGGGCGATTACCCGGACGGGCGGTTTTTCGGGAACGGCGTAGGGATCGGTTTTGACACACTTGTCGGTCTGGCGGCCGCAAAAATGAACCACATACGCGGAGGATTCGCGTATACCCTGGGAGCTCTGAAAACACTGATCGAATATCCCGAAGCCCCTGAAATAAAGATCACCTGCGGGAAGAAAACGCTTTTCTTCTCGCCCGCACTGGTTTCCGTGATGAACGGAAGACGGATGGGCGGTTCGTTCTTTATGGCCCCGCATGCGGAAATGGATGACGGTCTCTTTGATATCTGCATGACCCGGCAGGGGAAACGCCGGCAGCTGCTGGCGGCCATGATCGATTACGGCAAAGGCGAACAGGAAAAGCGGCAGGATACCGTCACGGCCCGGGCCGCACATGTGGAGATAGAGGCGCTTTCCGGATCCCTGGCGGTCCATGCCGACGGCGAAACCATCTGCGAGGCCGGTGAACGGCTGGAAATCATCAATCATAAACACGCACTGAAGATCATTGAAGCGTGACCCTGCGCAGCAGCACGGGTTCTTACAGTTCCTGCGGTGTGTAAGGACAGATACGGTCCCGCTCCTGCGGATTTAGCATTTATTCTGTTCTCTTTGCCCGGCTCCATGAGCCCTGAGCCTGAACGGCATACAGAAAAGTATTCGTTTTCCGTAAAAAATATATTATACTTAAAAAGCTACGGATAAAAAAGACAGAGATGATCGAATGACAGTATCCGCCTTGTATCAGAACGTTCAGTGACATGAAAAAAATCCTTCTTTACATATTGCTGCTCCCGGTTTTTTTACAGGCAGGGACGGTGGAAGACAGCCTCCGCCAGGCCATCCGGGAATATAAGGGTGTTTCACATATCGACGCCCGGCTGGACTTGGCCTATCTGCTTCGGCGTTCGGATTTTGAGACATCCCGCGGGCATGCAAAAGAGGCCTATCGTTCGGCAACCGAGCTGAAGGATGCCGGCCGTCAGGCGGAGGCACTGTATTTTCTCGGCTTGACCTATTATTACAATAACGTTGTCGATACCTCCCTGAACTATCTCAAACAGGCGGAGGCGATCTACCGTTCGGAGGAGGATCATGAATCCCTCGCAAAAGTCCTGAGCATGATCGGCACAAGCTATCTCCAGAGCACCGGTGACCAGGGAAAAGCGATATCCTATTACAACGAGGCGTTGATCCATGCAAGGAAGCATTCCGATCACAAGACAATGGCGGTGGTTTATTCACAGCTTTCCAATATTTTCAGGCTGAACGGCGCCTATCAGCAGGCAATTGAATTCATCTACAATTCCAAAGAGGAATATGAAAAGGCGGGTTTTGAAGAGGGGGTGGCATGGATCAATTATTCCATCGGCAGGATTTATACGGCCATGAGTTTGTATGACGAAGCCGAAGGGCTTTTCCTCAAAGGACTGAATATCTATTCCGGGCTTCCGGAAAACACCAGTACCCTCACCGGGCAGGCCATCTGTCTGGACGAACTGACCCTGGTTTACATGGAACAGGGGAACTTGGGAAAAGCATTGCATTACAATTCCCGGGCTTATCACATCTACAAAGATATCGATAATCTTTTCGGACTTTCCAATTCTCTGAAATATCTGGCGAATATTGAGTTCTTAAACGAGAACTTCGACCCGGCGATAGAGACACTGAAGCAGTCTTTGAAGATCAAGAAAGCGATCCCCGATGTTCTGGGCCTTCCCGGCATATACAATCTTTTCGGCAAGATACTGCGTGAAAGAGGAAAATATCAGCAGGCACTGGACAGCCTGAACACGGGCCTGCAATATGCCGTCGGCAATAATCAGAAAAACCGCATCATGGACCTGAACCATGAACTTTCGAACGTATACCTTGACCTGGGACAGTATAAAAAAGCTTATCAATATCAGTCCCGGCATCTTGCAATCATGGATTCCATTTACATGTCCAAAGCCACCCGCGGAATGACCCAGCTGGAGGCGCTTTACGATCTTGATGCAAAACAGCGGCGGATCGATGAGCTTCAGCAGAATAAAACGATCAGCGAATTGCGCCTTAAACGCGAAAAGACTGCCCGGAACCTGCTTCTGCTGATCCTCGGGATCATTATCGTGTTTTCCGTTATTGTCCTCAGGTTATATGTTTCAAACCGGAAAACGAATATCGCCCTGGAAAAGAGCCGGAAAAAATTACAGGAGCTGAATGCAACGAAGGACAGGTTCTTCTCCATTATCGCTCACGATCTGAAGAGTCCCTTCAACAGCATTCTCGGTTTTTCCTCGATGCTGGAACGTTACTGCAAGACCAAGGATTACCGGAAGATCGAGGAATTCTCGGGGTATATCCGCGGCGTTTCCGAACAGACCTTCAGACTGCTGGAAAACCTTCTGGAATGGGCCCGTTCCCAGACGGGGAATATTACCTATACGCCCCGGGAGATCGATATCTCCGCGACCGTTCAGAATGCCGTGGACCTTGTTTATACGCGGGCAATGCGCAAGGGTATCACCTTCGGAATCCGGACGGAGCCCTCTAAGGTGCAGGCGGATGAGAATATGCTTCACACCGTCCTTCACAACCTTTTCTCCAATGCGGTAAAGTATTCACAGCGCGGCGGCGTGATCCACGTAGAGGCCGCTGAAAAGGACGGGATGCTGGAGATCCGGGTCCGGGACGAGGGCATCGGCATGGATGAGGCGACCCGTAAAAAACTTTTCAGTATTGATGAAAATGTGAGCCGGCCGGGTACGGAAGGCGAGGCGGGCACGGGGCTCGGACTGATCATCAGCAGAGAATTCATCGAAAAGCATCACGGCAGTATTTGCGTGGAAAGCGAACCCGGGAAAGGGAGCTGTTTTATTCTCCGGATCCCGTTAAGGCCGCGTGAATAGGTTCAATTATTACCACATCCCAATATTTTTTTCATTACGGAAAATATATTCAGCCGTGTTTTTTTATCATTGTGAAGAAAAGACGACGCCCGCTGTTTCTTAAATTTGACCGGTCGTTAAAGGGTCAAACGTATTTGTGCATGCATCCTTTTTATCAGGTCCGGGATCCTGATCGTTCATGATCCGCTGCTCAGGACCTTGAACACATATCCGTTGTAAGCATCGGCACGGATGTGAAAAACAGAAGGGTTCAGGGGATCGGGGCGGACCGCAGGGGCGGCGTTCAGGCATTCCAGTTCCAAGACATTCAGGGCATCCGGAAGTTCGACCGTCACATGCCGCGGAGAACCGTCACGATGGATGAGGACCAGGATGCGCTCGTTAAAATCCGAACGGAGGTAAGCATATACCTGCTCATCGGCACGCAGTGTGATATAATCGCCGTAGCGCAGGGCGGAATGCGTGCTCCGAAGTGAGGCAAGTTCGGCAATGTATTTCCTACAGTTCCCGCTGACGGGCCGTGGTTTCCCAGCGCATCGTTCTGCGGTTATCAGGGTCGGCCGCTCCGGTCATCCCGACCTCGTCGCCGTAGTAGGATCACCGGGGGGCCGGGGATCGTCATCATGTAGGTCATGTACATCCCGATCTTGTCATAGGTCAGCGGGTCGTCGATCTCAATGCGGCGCTCCCAGCCGGCCCCGGCAGCATCCTCTCCCCATGCCAGGTCTCCCTCGAGGTAGGCGGGATACCGCGGCTGGTCGTGACTGCCCATCAGGTTTGCCATCAGGTGGAGCTGCCCGTAGGTATCTATGGCGCGGTCCATTTCATCGGCAAGGGGGCGGAAGCTCGCATTTTCCGTGGCAAAGGCATAACGCGCAGGCCAGTAAAGATTCAAATTGAACTGTGCGGAAAGCTGGCCGTTGCTGATATAGGCGTTGACAAGCGCATGGTCCCCGAACGTTTCGCCGATCTGATAGATGTCCGAATTGGGGAATTCCCGCCTGATCTCCCGGGTCAGCGAGCGCCAGAAAAGATGGGGGACATGTTTCACGGCATCATGACGGAAGCCGTCGAGGTCCAGATGCTTCAGCCACCAGACCGCATCGCCGACCATGGTATCGACGGCTGCGGGCGCGCCGGAGTAGTCGAAGCTCGGCAGATAGGACTCGAACCAGGTTGTCCGGCGGTATTCGTCAAAAAGCCGAAGGTTCTTCCTGCCGTTGGGAAGTTCGCAGGTGCCGAACCATTCCGGATGTTCGCGGAAATAGGGATGGTCTTCATGCACGTGGTTGGAAACAAAGTCCATCAGTACACGGATATCCCTCTTATGCGCCGCTTTTACCATTGACCGCGCAATACCGAGGGTGCCGAAATGGGGGTCGACCTCCCGCGGGGAGACGGGCCAGTAACCGTGATAGGCACTGAACATCCGGTGCGGGGGCGGTGTTTCCCGCTGTGCTTTGGGCGTGTTTTTCATGAACGGCAGTATCCACAGGGTGTTCACGCCGAGATCATTGAAATAGCCCTCGTCGATCTTGTGAATAACACCCTGAAGGTCCCCTCCCCGGAAGTTCACCCGTTCCGCCAGGCGGGCGTCCGGGACCGGGGCATTGTTGGAGGGGTCCCCGTCAAAGAAACGGTCCGGCATCAGCGAATAAATGATCGCATCCTGCCATCTGAACGTCCCTTCATTCCCCGCGGGAACGCCTTTCTCCAGAAAAAGTTCGCTGAGATTCGAGCTTGTATTTTCTCCGCTCCAGACCAGGCGTATGCGCCGGCTGTTCTCCGCAGTTTTCCGGGGCAGGCGGAGTTCCAGGAGTTTTTCCCTGATGCGTATACCGGCGTTCCGCACACGCCGGTTGTCCACCAAAGCGATGACCTCGTATTCGGAAAGCGCATCCGTATAATCGTTGGACAGAATATGATACTGCAGTTTCAGACTCCTCCCGGACGCGGTATAAGCAGCCGGGGTGAGAAAGGTCGCGTTCCTTCAAATTCCGGAAGCACCTTCAGGGATGAATTGTATCCCCGAGACCATTGGGGACGGAATCCGGATTCGCCGGGTCCAGGATCTCGCGGCCGTCAACGGAAAACAGGTATTCGTAGCGCCCCGGTTCGAAAGGCACCGTTAATACAAAAGCACCGGATGAGCTGCGTTCCAGCGGGAGCTGATCCCGGTCCCAGAAATTGAAATTCCCGAACACCGTGACCCGGTTCACTGAACTGTCCGCCGCATAGCGGAAACGGACGTCCTGCCTCCGTATGACCCTTACCGGCATATCGTAGAGCTCCCTGTTGTACGCAAAGCGGAGTGTCGTATAGCCTGAAAAATCCTTGTCGGCATGCAGGTTCAGCAGGGTGTTATCTTCAGATAAATCCGTATCGATGTGCGGATGTTCACGGAAGGAAAGGGTGCGGTAATCTTCAGCATAAAAAAGGTCCTGCACCCGTATGCGGCAGGAGTCCCCGGAAAAGACGAAGCTGAGGGGGATAATGTCAAGGTCCTCCGGAAGCTGCGGAGCACAGGCGGCCGTTAAAAAGAGCATGAAAACGGCATGCAGATATTTTTCATGGGAGACTCCTGAGATATTGTATTTTTGTCTGAACAGCAGGCAGAAAATAAAAGATATACAGATCATTGGCAATATAAAATTGACCGGGCCGGTTCCGGCAGCCTCCATTTCCGGAATAAAAAAATATAGTTTTCATAAGAATTTTTGTTTATAATACTGAGCAACAGGAGGAAGTTTTATGAAGATCATCATTGACAACACATGTCAGCTCGAGCCTGAGCGCATTAAAGAACTGGGGCTTGGGTTGATCGATTATCCCATACTGCTGAACGGAGAGGTCTACCCTCAGACCTGGGATATGCCCAACTGGCGCGAGGAAAAGGAAAAATTCATTGAGCTGATGCGCGATAAAAGGAACAAGGCAACGACCGTGGGCCTGACCGAGGAACAGTTCATTGAGGCTTTTGAAAAATACAAGAACGAAGAGATCCTGCTGATCACGCAGGCCCTGCACAATACCCATGCCACCGGGACGCATTGAACAATGTTTTGCGCGAGCATCCTGAATATGACGTAAAAGCCTTTGATTCCAAAAGCCTTGTCAGCGGCGTCGGTGTCCAGCTGCTGGCCCTGCTCCGTGAGACCGAAGGCCGTGACGTGACCCGTGACGAATGCTATGACATTCTCATGAGGAACCGCGAGAATACCCGTGTGCTCGGTGTATTGTACGACATGTTCTACCTGCACCGCGGGGGGCGCGTCGGACTGGCAAAAGCGGTGATGGCCACGGCAATGGGGATCATCCCCCTGCTTTCCTCGGAGCCCGCCTCCGGCGTGATCAAGGCGGTAGGGAAGGCCCGGAACTTCAAGCAGGCATGTGCGCGTTTTTTGGCGATGATCAAGACACAGATGGAAGAAAAGGACAGCAAAACCCTTACCGTGGCAATGTCTTATGTGCTGGATCACGATAAGGAATGCCGTTACATGAAAAAGAAACTCGAGGAAGCTGCGGAAGAACGGGGCTGGGATCTTTATGTCGAGATCAACTATTCCACTTTTGCCCATATGCCGCATCTGGGCCCGGATTACTTTGAAATGGGATATGTTGTCGGAACTGCGTAAAAAAGACCATATGATGGATATCGAACATTTCATCCTTTCCCTGGAAGGAGCACTGGATTATTTCAGGGCAAATTATCATACCATCGACAATCTGAACGTGTTTCCCGTGCCGGACGGCGATACCGGCGTGAACATGCTTTCTGACACTCGAGCCTGCGGTGGAAGCGATAAAAAGATTAGAAAAAAGGGATTTTGAGAGCGTCTTGTCCATCCTGCAGGAAGAGACCACCATCAACAGCCGGGGAAATTCCGGCTTTATCCTTCTCAGTTTTTCAGCGGTTTTTTCCGAGACCCGTGATGGACCGCGGCACGCTCACCCCGGAGGTTCTGACAGAGGCCTTCCATCAGGGGCACTACGTCTCCAAGACCGCTATATCCACCCCCATGGAGGGGACCATGCTTTCCGTGTTTGAAGCCATTGCAGAGGCAATGAGCCACACCCGTAACGGAAGCGTGCTTGAACATCTGGAAACCGCCGTGAAAAGCGGCCGGGAAGAGGTCTTCCGCTCTCCGGAGAAACTTCCCGTCCTGAAAAAGGCGGGAGTTGTGGATTCCGGAGCGCTGGGATTCGTTTTCCTGATCGAAGGTATGAAGCGCCGGCTGAAGGGGGAGGAAGTCGGGATTGAAAATGAGGACCTGTACCGCTTTGAGCCCGATGTGAATACCGACATTGAAGAACTGATGCATGTGGGAAACCGGTATTGTACGGAATTACTGATAAAGCGCAGGGAGAACACTCCCCCCAACGGGCTTGAAGAATATCTGAAAAACATCGGTGACAGCCTGGCCCTGCTCGTGAAGGACGATATCATCAAACTGCACGTTCATACCAATGAACCGGAGAGTGTTGTGAATGAACTTTCCCGCTACGGTACGGTCGTCAGCAAAAAGATCGACGATATGAAAAAACAGATCGAAGAGGAAGCGAAGCTTTTTCATCATGAGAATGAGATCGGCATGCTCGCGCTGGCACCGGGGGAGGGATTTCGCAGGGTCCTGCATGAATTTGAGCCCAACCTTGACGTCCTCGTCCATGACAGGAACCTTCCGAAGACCGGCGATATCCTGCATCATGTCGATCAGATGCCTTATGAAGATGTTATCGTGATGGCGAACGACAAGAATATTATCCCCGCCGTGCAGCTGGTCAAAAAAAAGAGCAACAAGCATGTGGAGATATTCCCCAGCAAAAATATCGTACAGGGACTTGCGGCCGTAATGGGCTTTGTGAAAAATCTCAGCTGGCAGGAGAACCTGGCTCAGATGACGGAATCCATGGAGCTGGTGGAAAGCATCAGTGTGTACCGGAGACGTCAAGGATTCCCGCTTTTCGGGGACCACCATTCCGCGCGGCCATCATTTTGCGGTCATGAACAGCGATGTTCTTGCGGTGAATGCCGGTTTCCGGGAACTTGTGCTAAAGGCCGTCGAAGCCGCCGACCCCGGATCGCGCATCAATCTGAGTTTTTACTCTAACGATCAGGTCGACACGGAGCTGCTGGAAAGTATCCGGGAAACGCTGGAGGGGGAATACGAAGACATGGATATTGAAGTGCATTACGGCGGACAGAAAACCGCCTTATTGCTTATCGGCCTCGAATAGCAGCCGGATCACAGATCATAAACAATGGGGTTTATATGTATTACCTGGCAATGCTGTCGGGAATATTCGCAGGATATCTTTCTGGAAGCATCAGCTTTGCGCGGATATTCGCAAGGCTTGGGAAGGGTGTGGATATCACCGCAGTGGGGAACGGAAATCCCGGAACCTCGAACGTGATGCGGGAGGTCGGAAAGGGCTGGGGGACACTGACCCTGCTGGGGGACGCCCTGAAGGGGGCGCTGGTCATGCTCATCTTCAAGGCGCTGTTCTTTACGGCTGCACCGGTATTTCCCGTGGACCTTCCTGTTGAAGGCGCCGGTTTCGTTGCCATTGTGTTCATCGGCATTGCTGCCATCTACGGGCACGCATATCCTCTGTACTACCGTTTCAGAGGCGGGGGGTCGATCGGCGTGCTTTTCGGCTGCTGGCTGTTCCTGATCTATCCGCAGCTGCTCTTCTGTATTGTCGTCTCCTATATTTTCGTTAAAATATGCTTTCCGCACAGGGAGTACCCCATGGGACGGATGACCCCGGTCGTTTTTATTGTGCTAACCCCCTTTGTAGTGCTTGCGGAAAGCCTGATCGTCACGTCGTCAGGGCATCCCCTGCATCCGGACTACCTGCTCTTTGATCATATCGGGCTGGGAAATCGTCATTCTGCTTTACGGCGGGAACGGCTGGCTCTTTGTCGCCGCGGTCTTTCTTTTCACCCTTGCGGTGATCCCGCCGAACCTTCTCCTTTTGCGGAGGGAGATACTGGTCAAAGGATCGTGACCGGAATCCCGGCATGAGATGTCCGGTTCGGAAAAAATTAAGCGCAAAATCCATTGTATTTCCGGCTTTATTTCAGTATTTTTTCTCTGACCTCAGGCCTTGTCGGCAGCATATTTGCTGAACCCCGTCAGGTCCGGAAGGAAGCAGCGGTAAGCGATTATTCTGTGCGCCAAGCAACCTGGGGTCATTTTTATGATTAAGCGGGAAGTCAACATGAGCCATCAGGTCATAAGTCTGAAATACCGGCCGCAGCGTTTTGAAGATGTTGTCGGGCAGGAACATATCACGGTAACGCTGAAGAACGCCGTTCGAAAAACCGGCTCGGCCATGCCTACATCTTTTCCGGACCCCGCGGTACGGGGAAAACCACACCGGCAAGACTGCTGGCCAAGCTCGTAAACGTGAGGACCCCCGGGACGGCAATCCCTGCAACGCATGCGTGAACTGCAGGGAGATCACCGAAGGCAGGAGCCTGGATGTCCTGGAAATCGACGGCGGGTCCACCCGCGGTATCGACAGCATCCGCGACCTTCGAGAACATGTGAAATACCCGCCTTCACGGGGGAAATACAAGATATACATCATCGACGAATTTCACCAGATCACCAAGGACGGTCTTAATGCGTTGCTGAAAACGCTGGAGGAACCTCCGAAACATATTCTCTTTATTTTTGCCACCACGGAGCTTCACAGGGTGCTTCCGACAATACTCAGCCGCTGCCAGCGCTTCGAATTCCGGAGGATCCCGATCCGGCAGGTCATGCAGCTTTTGCGGAAGATCTCGGACAAGGAAGGGATCAGAGTCAGTGATGACGCACTCCTGCTGATAGCGAAAAAAGGCGACGGCAGTATCGCGCGACAGTGAAAGCATTCTTGAACAGGTCATTGCCTTTTCAGGTGAAGAGATCCGTTACGACAATCTCCTGGACATCCTGGGCGTGATCCACGAGGAAGTGTATTTCAATATTTTCAGGGAACTGTCCGGCGGACGTGCGGACAAGGTACTGATGCTGCTGGACGACATGCTGATACACGGGTATGACCTCAGGGAGTTCCTCTCGGGGTTTTCCGTATTCCTGCGCGACCTCTACATGGTGTGCGCTCACGGCTCGGCGGATATTCTCAACACCACGGACAATATGAAAAAGGCGTATGCCGAACTTGCGGAGAAGCAGGATCCACGGACCCTGATCCGCATGCTATCCATTATTAACAGTGAAATGCCGAACATGGTCCATCCGCTGAACCTCAAGATCATGCTGGAAACCCTCTTTATCAAGCTATCCCGTCTGCAGGACTTCACGGACCTCGAAAAGGTCCTTAAAAAGGTGAAAAGGAACTCTCCGCCAGGCGGGAATGTCACTCCGCCGCCGGAGGGCCGTTCACGGAAGCGCGCTGCGGGGACGCCGCCGCCCGCCCGCATGCAGGAACGGAACACGCAGGAATGCCATCGGAACGGTGAGCAAAACGGCGGGAGCGGATCCCGGGATACCGCAGCGGCCGCAGGAAGCCCTCTCCGTGAAAAACCGGCAGGGGCGGATGCGGAAAACGCTGCGGAAGCTGTAAAAAGTCCGGAGCTTGGAACGATAAAAGAAAAATGGGAGGAATTCATTGAATGTATTCAGCCCCGGAAACCCGCGGGTCGCGGGCCTGCTTTGCCAGGTAGGGCTTTTGCGCATGAAGAACGGCGTGCTTGTGGTCGCTGGCCGGCGATGATTATTCCTTTAATGCGCTCGGCCGGAGCCAGAAGCTTATTCACGCATGCCTGAAAAAGGTCTACGGGACCGATCTGAAATTGCGCGTGGAAAAGAACCGGGTCGGGGAAAAGGAGCGGGCGCTGAAAAAAGGGAAGATCGATGCGGCGACACAGAACGCCATTCAGAATTTTGACGGAGAATTACTTTAAATCATTGACAAAGTTTAATGAATGATATAAATTCACTTGATAGAAGAGTTAAGAAATACGGGGATATAACATTCATTCGCAAATATGACTAAACAATTTTGGAAATATTAAGGAGTCGTTAATATGAGGCTAGTAAAGATTTTAGTAGCGGCGCTGCTTGTTGCTGGCATTTCCTTTGCGGCAACGACCGGAAAGATCGCCGGGTATGTTCGCGATGAAAATACCGGAGAGCCGCTTCCGGGTGCCAATGTGTTGCTGAGAGGCGCAACAATGGGGGCAGCAGCCAATGCCGAGGGTTATTATGTGATGCTGAACATCCCTCCCGGGACCTACGATGTTGTGGCAAGCTATGTGGGCTATGCCCGTGAAGAGGTCAGTGATATCCGGGTGATGATCGACCGCCTGACAACGGTGGACTTCGATCTGAAAGTGGAGGCCTATGAAGGGGAAGAGGTCATTGTCCAGGCAAAACGCGATCTCATTCAGAAGGATAATGCAAGTGGTCAGCTGAATGTCTCCTCCGATGAGATCGAAGGCCTGCCGGTTTCTTCCGTCAGCCAGGTGCTGAGTCTGAAAGCCGGGGTTTCCGGTATGAGCGTCCGCGGGGGAGGAACGGACGAGACGGCTTTTATGCTGGACGGTATCAGTCAACGCGATGCGCGCACCAACGAACCGATCGCCACCAGGTTCCCCTGAGTGCCATAGGCGAGATGCTCCGTCCAGACCGGCGGATTCAGCGTCCGCTATAACGATGCACGTTCCGGTGTGGTCAACGTCGTCACAAAGAGGGAAAATCCGACCGTTATTCCGGGACCGCTTCCTTCCGGATGAGCCCGGCCGCTCCGAAAAACTTTGGGATCTCCGTGTATGATCCCGAGGGTTACTGGCTTTATCCTTATCTCAATGACGAGGTATGCTGGAAGGGTACCAACCGCGAATCCTTTACGGACCTGAACGGGAACGGTGTCTGGGATGAGATGAGCCGCTGAACGACCTCAACGGGAATTACCGCTATGACGAACCCATGGACCGGCACACCCACAGCGAGCTGAACGGGAATTATTTCAACGGATGGGAAAGCGTGGCCCGCAAAACGCTCACCACCAAAGAAGCGGGCGGCGATTATAATCTTACCGCGGCCGGCGCCCGACAGGTTTTTAACATGAGCACCGGAAGGACGGCAGGATCGACAAGCCGGACTACAATGTGGACCTTGGTTTCGGAGGCCCGGTCCCGGGGCTGAACCAGTTCGGGAACATGCGCTTTTTCGCCTCCTTTTTCCGTGAACAGACCATGTATCTGATCCCCCTGACCACCGACGGATTGTACAATCAGTCCGGAATACTCAAAGTAACGACGGATATCGGCGGCAAGGGGAAATTGTCCCTGACCGGCCGCCTGGGATCCCGGGACGGGACCTCCGCATCCAATGCGGGCGGATCGAGTTCATTTTTCCAGCGCCTGGGGCGTTGCCAATGTCCTCGACCGTTCAGGATTTACCGTTCCCTGGCGGATCTTTACCGACATCTATTATTCGCATTTCCGGCGTTATGACAATGCCTTTTCCGCAAAGTATGTTCAGCAGCTTTCAGAGGCTTTTTCGATGTTTCCCTCTCACGCGGCGAGACCCGTTATGAGACCGGTCCCGACAGACTCCGCGATACTTCCAGGGTCTATGAGATCGTACCGGGCTATTATATGGATGAAGCCCCCGAAGGATTCTGGCCCTATAACGAAACCAGTATTGACGGTAAATTGTCCTACGGCGGATCTTTCAGCCAGGGGCATGGATTCCAGCCGGACGGCAAGCTACCTGATCGATGCGAACTATAAAAATCAGATCAGCGAATTCAATGAGCTGAACGCCGGAGTGAATTCTCTTAGAGGATATCCACATGGACTTCGGTTCAAAGAACCTGATGCTTCCGGACGGAAATCAGTGGAACGACTATCGGTACCAACCGTACCGGCTGACGCTCTGGGCCGAAGACAAGCTTGAATTTGAAGGCCTGTATGCGACCCTGGGCCTGAAGGCGATGTACTTCAACCCCAATTGCGAATGGTATTATCCCCCGACCTTCAGTTCTTTTTTCTTCACCGGGAATTTCAATGAAGAAGAAATGCCGGATTCCCTGACGCAGAAAGCAAAAGCACAATGGTACATTACACCGGTGCTGGCGATCTCGCACCCGGTTTCGAGAATGCGAAATTGTTTTCAACTACGGACACTTTATCCAGAAGATCAATACCCAGACCATGTACCGCTATGAGCGGGAAATGAGCAACAAGCTGAATTATCTGGGGAATCCCGAAGCGAGTTTCGAACGCACGATCGCGTATGAACTGGGTTTTGACATGTCGGTATTAGACATGTACACCATGCATCTTTCGGCATATTACAAAGATATCAAAGACCAGGCCAGCTGGACCACCTATATCGGTCTCGGCGGGCAGGTCAACTATTCCGCCCTGAACAACCGCTATTACCGGGATATCCGCGGTTTCGAGCTGGAGTTCAAAAAAGTGCTCGGTGACTGGTTCACGGGCTGGATGAACTTTGAATACCGCATATCCTCCGCCGGCTACTTCGGCGTGGGAACCCTCTATGACAATGAGATCGAAAACCAGGAATATCTCAAAGACAATCCCTATCAGTCGAAATCATTGCCGCGACCCCGCTTTAAAGGGTATTTTGATATTCACACCCCGCGCCATCTGAGCAATAAACTGCTTGCGGACTGGCACCTAGCCGTCATTCCCACCTGGACGGCCGGAAGCTACACGACCTGGAACCCGGAAAACGCCGAAGATATCCGCGGCGCCAGGATTCACCCTACGCACAAAATACGTCGACACCTACAACATTGACATGAAACTCTCCAAGAGGCTTCGCCTGACCGAAAGGGTCAGCCTGAAGCTGTACGTGGATATTTCCAATGCGCTGAACTCGAAATGGTATTCCGGCGTCGCCTATTATGACATCTACGATTACTATGATTACATGTATCTCACTGCATTTTCCGGCCGAAGTCGGAGACCCCCTGGATTACGGCAACATCCCCGGAGACGACCAGCCCGGGGTCTACCGCGAACAGGATGTTGAGTACGTGCCGACAGAGTCCGTGGAAGACGTAGCATCATTTTCCAGGGGACGTGAAGGGACCCTCTACTATAATGACGCCGATGGAGACTACTATGTCTTCGAAAGCGGCACCTTCGCGGAGGAAGATGACGCTGTCGTTGACCAGGTGCTGGAAGACAAGGCCTATATCGACATGCCGGCCTATGACGCGCTGACCTTCCTGAATCCGAGGAATATTTCTTTGGCGTGAATGTTTCATTCGATTTCTAAAAATGATGAATAAATTGAAATAAAGGGTATATGTATGAAGTTAAGTAAAATAAAATTGCTGGTAAGCGCTCTGCTCATTGCAGGTCTTACGCTGTTGCCCGCCAGGGATATCAAATGGCTGGCGGTCAGCGACCTGCAGAACTGGTTTTCCTCGGACGGCTGTGAGATCGAGATCGGACGTACGGGCGAGACCCAGGATCAGATCGACGGCTTGCGCTATCCGGCCCTGTACGACATGCAGGATGTGCAATGCCAGAAGGGGCTGTGGATCGGGGCGGCGAATACGCAGATCCAATCGATGGAAACACCTATCCTCGACGAGGTTGTGAATATCGGTCCCCGGCAGGTGGACGATGTCGGCGCCATCTTCAATATGGAATATAAACTGATCGGGCGGAAGGACCACCCCCGGGTTATCGTTGACGGTGCTCCGGCAAGTCAGCTGATCTACCTTGAGCCGGACCTGGACGAGGTTGACCCGGACCTTCCCTGCGACCGTATGATCTACAACAAGATAAATACCTCCATGGGCATCTCGTTCGAACGAAAGGTCATGGTCTTCACCCACAATTATCATCAGGCGTATCATCTGTATGAGTACACCTTTACGAACAACGGCATTTACAGTGCGGACAGAAGCCAGCAGCATAACATGACCCTGGAAGGCGTTTACTTCTACTGGCAGGCCCGCTATGCCGTCAACCGCGAGGCCACCAATTATGAACTCCGCATCCTTCCGCAGGCGGCGACCTGGGGACGCAATACGATGAACCACGCCTTCGGTATCAACGGCAACTGGGGTGACGGGATCAGCGAGACCCTGAACATCCAGGGCACGAATAAGACCTTCGACGTTCCTTTCCGCGGATTTTTCGCCTGGCAGGGAAGCTGTGAAGAAGGCGCCACATCCCATGCGCATGATTTCGGCGCGCCCTATGAACAAGGGGATTCCCGCCTGACCTCGACTCAGTTTCCAGGCGTTGTCCTTATTCATGCGGATAAAAGCGCTACGGACGATCAGGACTGGAAAACGCAGCCGGTGGCCTGGCAGGGGATCGCCAGCGACCTGAAACCGCATACCAACAATAAGGACCAGTTCGACGGAAGCGTGATGACGGAACGGTATCAGTACATGGAAGGAAGTGATCCTTCCGGGTACCTGGACAAATCCCATGCTGAATATGTCATCGATGCGAACAAAGTCCCCTTCGAGAACATGCCGGACTGGCCGGGTGACCGCGGAGGTATTTCCTCGGCGTTCGGTGTCGGTCCGGTCGCACCTTGCCGGGAGAAAGCGTGAATGTCGTTTATGCCGAAGCCGTGGGGTCCATCGATATGGAAACCCGCAGGGAGACGGGCAAAGCCTATATCAATGAAGATATCGATTTGGCGGAAAAGGATGCTGTTGTGGCTTCCGGCCTGGACAGTTTGTCCAGGCATTTCAGCGGGCTGTGGACAATTACGAATCCGGCTACGGTATTCCCGCCTCCGGATCCCCCGAAGAATTCATCGTGCTGCCCGGCGGAGACCGTGTGACGCTGAGCTGGGCGCGCAACAGTGAAACCTCAGGCGGGACTCGAGTTCATCTGTATCGCGCCTGGGCGGGTAGACTCCAGCCTATCATTTGCTCTTGAATGTGCAGACGCCGGGGATTACGCCGTAGATGCGCAGACCTGCGAATTTGAAGACCGCACCGCCGTACGCGGGTTTGACTATTACTATTATATTGAGGCCTATGATGACGGTTCGGTGGATGACCAGGGACGCGAGCTGAGCGGTAGCAAGTTTTATACCCTGACCAGCTCCGCCGCGCAGCTGAAACGCATGCGGGCGCCGATCTTGAGAACATCCGTGTCGTGCCGAACCCCTATAACGTCCGGGCAAGGAAACAGGCGGGTCGGAACGGGCGAGGGACAGCCGCAGCATCATGTTCTGCAACGTCCCGCCAAGTGCCGATATAAGATCTACACGGAACGCGGCGACCTGATCTGGGAAGGCGACCATGTGAACAACAGCGGTGACGAGGGCCTGGGCATCAATGCCGGATTGTCGCCAGGTGATCGTCAGCGGCGTCTACATCGCCGTAATAACCGTTACGGAAGACTATATGAACGAGGCGACCGGAGAACCTTATTTCACG
This sequence comes from Fidelibacterota bacterium, assembly GCA_034520235.1. Taxonomy (GTDB): domain Bacteria; phylum Fidelibacterota; class Fidelibacteria; order Fidelibacterales; family Fidelibacteraceae; genus M50B103. The sequence continues at coordinate 109,771 of JAXHNS010000002.1, read as the reverse complement.
GAAGGTGAAAAGGTCATTAAAAAATTCCTGGTCGTACGGTAAGGTAAAACATAGATAAATTTGGAAGGAAAATAGTATGAAAAGAGTATTGCTCATATCAGTAGCGGTCACATTGGTAGCGCTCACGGGTTGTATCTACAGCCCCGCCACCTATGAACCTACTGTCGAAGAACAGGCGGCAATGGAAGTATTTGCCAATGATTCTACGGTAACCCTGGATACGGTACAATGTATTGTTCTGGAGAAGATAAACCCGGACTGGAAGCAGCTGTATATCGATACGCTGGATAATTTTCTTTCCCTGCCCCTGGCAGGTGGAACGGTGCAGGACACCCTTGGCCATGCCGTGGTCGTGCCCGGAAGCGCAGAGAAGTATCGTATCGAGGTGGAAGGAGACTATCTGGCTGCCTACGCAAAGCTGGATGTTCCCGCAAACGCGCAGTACGACATTTATCTCGATATCCACGGCACCGTTACCATCTGGGATGACAGCGGCCGGATGCGTGGAGATGCGACAGCTACGGGATGAGGCGCGGCGTGCGCAATGATCTTCAAGGGTGATACGCGCAATCTCTCATCCGCGAACACTACACTTACGACCTGGATGCCGGCGACTACTACATCCGTTTCAAGAAAGCAGAGAATGCGGCATATAAAAGTAAAAATTACTTTTTCGGTATTATCAATTAAAGCATCAAAAAATACATTGATATGTTTAAGGAGTTTAACATGAAACGTATGATAAGTATTCTTCTTGTGGCCATGCTCATTTCTCTTCTCGGACTGGCAAAAGATCAGAAATTAGCCCAGTCCGGAATGCAGTTCCTGAGCGTTTCGACGGATGGCCGGGGCGCTGCAATGGGCCAGGCGATGACAGCGATCGAAGGCTATTGCCATGGCTTTCTTTTATAATCCCGCCACAGCCGCCAGAATGACGAAGACCATGGACCTTACGGCAAGTCAGAACAACTGGATCGCCGGGATCAAGCACAATGCTTTTTCGGCGGCGTTCAGCCCCGCGAACGGCCGTTTCGGCGTTTTCGGTGTTACTGCGCGCAATATCGACTACGGGGAAAGTGTCGGTACGGTCGTTGCCCCGAATGACAACGGCTATGTGGAAACCGGTACGATCAATCCCACCGCGCTCAGCGTGAGCCTCGGTTATGCACGTTCCCTTACCGACAGGTTCTCTGTCGGCGGAGATATGGGATATGTCGTACAGCAGCTCGGACAGAGCATTGTTCCCTACGGTGACAGCCTGCAGACGAAATCGAATATTGCCGGCGGGATCTCCGTGGATTTCGGTACCTTCTATTATACCGGCTGGAAGAGCCTTGCTTTCGGCATGTCCGTACGCAACTTCTCCGGTGAGATCAAATACGAAGACGAAGGCTTCCAGCTGCCGCTGACATTCTCCATGGGCCTGTCGATGGATGTGATGGACCTTCTGCCGCAGAAACCCCAGAATCAGTCGCTGATGCTTTCCGTGGATGCCCTGCACTACCGTTCCCATCCGGAACAGGTCAACATCGGGCTTGAGTACGGATTCATGGACATGTTCTATGTGCGCGGCGGGTACCGCTCCAGCGAAGATATCCAGAATGTCAGTTTCGGACTGGGTCTGAACATCAAGGGTATTGTGGTTGACTATGCCTACACACCGACAATTGATTTTGCCGATGCACAGCGTTTTACAATAGCATTTGCTTTTTAATGAACCTTTAAAAAAAAAGAATGAGAATTATGCGCAAGATATTAACGCTTACTCTATGTCTTATCTTGTTTTCATCGGTGCTTACCGCCGCAACGAACGGAAAGATCAGCGGCCGGTGTTACAAGGAAGAGAGCGGCGAGCCCCTGATCGGTGCGAATGTCGTTGTTGAAGGTACAAGACTGGGTTCATTTACGCGATCAAGAACGGATACTATGTTGTTTTGAATGTTCCGCCCGGGAACCTATAACCTCGTGGCCACAATGGTGGGGTATACACGCATGGTGGTCGAGGGGGTCCGCGTCCGTATCGATCTGACGACACAGGTGGATATCGCGATGCGGGAAGAAGTGATCGGGCTGGACGAGGTGGTGGTCACGGCCCGAAAAGAAGTGGTCAAAGTCGACATCGCCAGCAGCCAGACCGATATTTCCTCCGAGCAGATCCGTGCGCTCCCCGTGCAGAGCATGAGTCAGGTCATCGGCATGGAAGCCGGTATTGATGAAAATTACAATATCCGCGGATCCGCTGCTTATGAAGCCGCCTTCACCGTTGACGGGATGAGCATGAACGATGAGCGCTTCAACAATCCCTATACGACGATCAGTCTGAATGCGGTAAAGGAAGTGAATATCCAGATCGGCGGATTCAATGCGGAATATGAAAACGCACGCTCCGGCGTGATCAACGTGATCACCAAGGAAGGCGACAGGGAAGATTATGATATCGGGGTCATCCTGCGTTACGCTCCGCCGAACAAAAAATATTTCGGACCTGTGATCACGGCGGAAGACGCCTATTTTGCCCGGCCTTACAACGATGATGATGCGTGTGCATTGGGGTGCGGACACCGAAAGTTATTCCGACCTGAACGAGAACGGCCGGTGGGACCGCGGCGAGCCCTTCACCGGACGAACAGGGACGGGCGGTACACGGGATTCCACATCGGGACGTTTACAAGCGGAACAGCAATATCTCCTGGAAAGATTCAATGCATTATGCTAAGACGAAACTCGAGGACGAGCGATCCGGACAACGATCGTACCGCAGCCGCCTGGCAGCGCGTCTATCGGTATCAGCACCGCCGGTCAGCGAACATTGTTTCACCCGACTATACCTTAGACGTTGGCGTCGGCGGTCCGGTGCCGGGGATCAGCAAAGCCCTCGGCGACCTTCGCTTCTATGCCTCTTACCGCGGCGAACAGGAGGCGCTGGCGGTGCCGCTTTGCGCGATACCTATAACGATGACAAAGTGTCGTTGAAGCTGACATCCAATGTCACGAACAACATCAAACTGAATATTTCGGCGATGTCACAGTAAAGTACGCTCGGTCAGCCAGGCGTCATGGACCTCGCTGCCCAGCGGCGGCGATTACTTCACGTTCCACCTACGGCGTGGTGGATTTCGCCAGCACGGACTATTATATGTATATGGACGCGACCCTCTGTCCCACCCAGATCACGCGAAACAGCCTGGGACTTCGCTGGTCCCATCAGCTGAATGACCGTTCGTATTCTGAAGTGGACCTTCAGCGGCTGGGCTAGCGGTACTTTACCGACCGCCTCGGCCCCGGGGACACGACGCTGGTGGAGGAGGTCGTTCCCGGCTGCTGGCTTGACGCAAACAGCCGCTGGGCTACTGGTTACACGGAAGACAGGCGAGCCGATCGGCGGATATGAAGATGTCGTCGGCAGTGCGCACCGACTGGGGCGGGTTCGCAAAGGACAGGAGCAAGAACTTTACGAACATCCTGAAAGCCGATTATGAAAATCAGTTCAATGAGAACAATGAGTTCAAGACCGGCATGAAGTTCGTTTACACCCAGTATGAAGATCGATTCCTGGAACGATCACCCGACCAACATGTTCTGGAATTATTACAATGAGTGGTACCAGGACCCGTGGCGGCTGGGCCTTTATGCGCAGGACAAACTGGAATTCGAAGGCATGGTCGTCAACCTCGGCCTGCGCTTCGACCTTTCCAGGCCAATACGGAATGGTATGACTACGATACCTATGATGAACTACTCAATTCGATGAACGGGCCGCACCTTGACAGCCTGGCCGCTAAGGAAAGGACGGATCCCATCATGGTGTTAAGTCCGCGGTTTGCCATTTCACACCCGATCTCGGACCGGGCAAAGATCTATTTCAACTACGGACATTTCAATGCCCTTGCACAGTCGCGCTACCGCTTTGTCGTGGACCGTCTCGGTTCCGGACAGATAAACCGCCTCGCGAATCGCCGAGATCGACTATTCGCGGACCATTCAGTATGAGCTTGGCTATGAACACCGCCTCTTTGAGGATTATCTGCTGAAGCTCAAGGGCTATTACAAAGACATTACCGACCAGCCCGCCTGGACCTATTATACCAGCCTTGACCACAAGGTGGATTATGCCGTTGCGAGCTCCCGGAACTATAAGGATGTCCGCGGCTTTGAAGCGGAACTGAAAAAGAACTACGGCGATTTCTTCAAGTTCAATATGAACCTGACCTACCAGGTGGTCTCATACGGGTATTACGGGAACACGCATTATTACGAAAATCCCACAGAACAGATGGAATACAACCGCGAAAACCACATTTCGACCCACTACCAGACCCGCAGTTATCCGGTCCCCCTGTTCCAATCGTATTTTCTTTTCCAGACGCCGTCCAATTTCAGCTTCTTCGGGCTAGACCCGCGGATCACCGGGGACTGGTCGGCAAACCTGATGTTCGAATGGGAGGCCGGAACGGTCACGACCTACAGCCAGACCAATGATCCCTATGTTCAGGACAATGTCCGTGCTGGAAGGATTACTACATGACGGACCTGCGGCTTTCAAAACGCGTCGATGTCAAGCCTGTGAGCGTTTCCCTTTACCTGGACATCAATAACCTGCTCAATACGAAGCGCCTGAGCTACACCGGATTCTCCGATATCTACGACCGTTACGATTACCTGAATTCCCTGCACTTTCATGACGAAAAGGGCGTGGAAAAAGGTTCCGACAAGATCGGGAAGGTCCGGGACGAAGGCGTGCCTTACACCCGATCGTCAGCATCGGGAACATCAGTGACTACTCGAAGGCGGGTAACGACCGGGCGCTGTACTATGACAACGCCAGCGAATCCTATTTTGTCTGGGAAGCAAATGAATACGTTCCCGCAGATCAGGAATTTCGTTGACGGGGTCTACGACCATAAGGCCTATATCAACATGCCCGATATCGAAAGCTTTACTTTCCTGAATCCGCGGAAGGTCACTTTCGGAATAACCCTCAATTTTTAATGCATTAAGGAACAGATAATGAGATTGAAAATATCAAAAATACTGGCGACATGCTTACTTACTGGGTCTTCTGGTATCCGTTTCCCGGGACAGGATGGGGTCGATCCCGGCATACAGAAATGGATCAATGTCGGTTCTCTGCAGTCGAATTTTGCCGCCGGCGGTGCAGAACGTGCCTGGAATAACGTTTATTACGAAGGGATGCGCTGGCCGGCATGGTATTCCTATACCGATAATCATGTGATCGACCGCCAGTGGCTCGTCTGCAAAAACTATACTTCCCCCGAAGGAAGGGAATTCAGCCACCTTGAGTTCCTTCTCCCCCAGTTCCCTGAATCCGGATTACGGATTTCCCGTGGAGCTTCGCCAGACCGCCAGGTTTGAAACCCCTCTGGTCGAGGTTGACTTCAACATGAAGATCGAGGAAGACTATGTCGACGATTATCACGGTACCGACAAGCCCTACGACAGAAAGCTGGTCAATGTTATCAATACCTATCTGGGGATTGAATACAAACGTACGGTATACGCCTTCAGCCAGCAGTATCACGATAATTACTATATTACGGAATATGTGCTGACCAATACGGGAAATACCGATTACGACGAGGATATCGAGCTCCCCTCCAACAGCATAGATAGTCTCCTGTTCGGGATGATGCCCCGTTATGCCACCTGCCGTGAAGCCGGCTATGTCGTCAGTGCACAGATGACCTGGGGCAAGGACCAGTGGGTCTCCTTCATGGACATGGACGACGTGGGCACCTACAATCCCGACAGCCTCCGCTGTTTCTGGACCTGGTTCGGACAAAATTCCGACGTTTCTTCTTCCTGGGATCATATCGGTGCACCGGACGGCGGGAACGGCACCCTGTTCAACAGCAAGGCAGGACGTCTGACGGCCCCGCAGTTTGCGGGGATGGCCTTTGTTCACGCAGATAAGTCCTCAACCGACAAGACCGATGACGTTGAACAGCCGCTTTTGAGTTGGCACGGCGGTGACAGCTATCCCTCCGTTTATGAAAAAAATGAAGAAGGTTCAAAAAGACCTTTACGATATGCTGACCTGGCAGGGTGCATACGTGGACGCGGAAAGCGGTTTCGGGAAAGGCGACACCATCCCGATGGTGGGAGAAGATGCCATGCGAAAACCCTACGGGGATGAGCGTCCGCAAAAGGATTTTGAATCCAGCAAAAAGAACGACGGGGGCGGCGCGGCGGCCCTGTTCACCTTCGGTCCCTATGACCTTGAGATCGGCGACAGCATCCGCATCGTCCTGGTCGAGGCTGTCAGCGGACTGGACCGGAGAAAATGCGTAGAGGTCGGTGAGAACTGGCTGGCGGAAAAAAACCTGGTCCTGCCGGACGGCACAACGACCACCGACAAGGATAAATATAAGAATGAATGGTTCTATACCGGCCGCGATTCCCTCTTCCAGACCTTCAAGCGGGCCAGAAAGAACTTTTTAAGCGGTTTCGGCATTCCTCAGCCCCCTCAGCCGCCGGAGATCTTCCGTGTGAATTCCGAGGGAGACAACGTGCACTTATCATGGGAGCCCAGCCCCTCGGAAAGCGATCCGAATTTCGGTGGGTACCGGATCTACCGCGCGGCGGGGTCCGTCGATTCGATCTATCATGAGATCTATGCGTGCGGAGCGGGTACTGATGATCCCCTCGTCTACGATTACAAGGACCGCGATGCGATCCGCGGATTTTCCTATTACTATTATATCGTTGCGTTTTCCGACGGCAGCATGAATACCGACCCCGGATTCAATCCCCCGGGCCAGCTTGAAAGCGGCCGCGCCTATACGCAGTCCAAACGCGGCGCCTACCTGCGCCGCCGGCAGGGACTGGACCTGGACAATATCCGAATCGTCCCGAACCCCTATAATCTCAAAGCGGATTCCCGGAAACCGAACGCACAGCAGCTCCAGTTTCCCGGCATGGACGGCTATGACAAGATCATGTTCTATAATATTCCCGGAAAGTGCGTGCTGAAGATCTATTCCGAGCGCGGCGACCTGATAGAGGAGATCGATCATCAGTCCGGAAGCGGCGATGAAGAATGGAAAATAAAGACCTCCAGCGGACAGATCGCGGTAAGCGGCGTCTATATCCTGTACGTGGAAGTCACGGAGGATATTTATGAAAACGGTGACCCGTCAAAGGAACTGCTTTTCCGCAAGGGTGATTCGGTATATAAAAAGTTCATTATTATCAGATAAAATGAAAGGATGTAAAATGAAGAAGACATTTATGAGTCTTGGTTTGGTTTTAATCGTTATTCTGGCGTTAAGCGGATGCTATGAATGGCCGGATCCGATCTATGATCCGGATGAGGAGGGCCTGCCCGTGCCGACGATCAGCAGTGTTGATAAAACCACCCTTCTGGGGGGTATTGACCAGCTAACCATCACCGGCAGCGGTTTCGGTACTGTCGAGGAAGAGGTGCTTGTCTATTTTAAGAAAGGGACCACCGTCGGATGCGGAAGGACCCTGAACGTCACGGATACGGAAGTCATTGTCGAAGCACCGGCCGTTTATTCGGATTCCCTTGAGATCTGGCTGGACCGTATCGGATGCTTTGAATACGCCATCTATGACGAGACACCGATAACGGTCGAAAAGGGCCTCGCTTCGATACCTATCGTAACGCCGTTAACCTTTAACAAGGTCGCTATTAATGAGAACGCCGAAATGACGGTGGCGCTGGGAAGCAGTGCGGACATGTTTCACATCAGCGCGGATGATTCGGTCACCACGATATCCGACGTCTCCTTTTCCAACAGCCTCAACGTACTGAGCCTGCGCACGAAAGGATCGGACATTTACTATACGCTGCGTGAATATGTCGCGAAATACAATGACGGTTCGCTTGACCGGAGCGCGGTCAACGGCGACAAGAACCCGCTGAACGATTTCGTTTTTGCATCGAACGGAAGAAGTCTACTATGCGGCATTGAACAACATCTATTCCACGAACCACGATTTCAGCGGAGAGACCCCGGCCGTACAGACGGAGGACTTTAATTTCAAACAATGCGCCTTTTATGACGGGAAATTATATGTTTCCAGCGTGTACACCGGTTCAGATACTTTGCGAAGCAATGAAAAGGCGATTATGGCCTATCCGGCCAACGGCGACGGATCGCTGGGAGCACCGGAAACGGTGATCAACTGGACGGAGGACTTTGCAGGCTCCGTGATCAGCGGCATCACGTTTGACGCCGACGGCAAAATGTACGTGGCCACGCAAACAAGGACCCCCGTTTACGTGATCGATCCGGTGGGCGGAACGTATGACGGCGGCGATATTTCACTCCTGTACCCCGTGCTTCTGGACCAGAAGATCGTGAGCATGAACTGGGAAAGTGGCGGATACATGGCCTATATCGGAGAGGACAGCGAAGGGACGCGGAATATCTTCCGCCTGAAGATGCTGCCGCAGCCGTCGCCCAGCTATATTCCGTAGGCGGGAATGTAAAAAACGTTTGCATTTATTATGCGGATATATTAAGATATACTACGACATTAAGTATATCTGAGAAAACCAAATGAAAAGGAGTAGAAAATGAAGAAAATGTTAGCAGTTATCCTGGTGCTATCGGTTGCGTTTGCGTTTGCCGGTGATCCTGGATATTACTTTCGGCGAACTGATGTTCTCATTCAACGGCGAAGACAGGTACGCTTGTACCGTATGAGCTGCTGGACGGGACCATCGACGGTCATCAGAACACCCACACGGTGTGGTCGTTGATCCCGAAGGAAAGATCTGGGTCGGATTTTACGGTGGCTACAGCCGTCAGTTTGAAAGGGCCGCAGGAGACACTATTAGGCTGCGGGCATTGCACTGTTTCATGCCGGACGGTACTTCCGCCTCTTTCTTCCCGATCGAATTCCTGGAATTCCCCGACGGCACAAAAGACACCATCTATGCCGAAAGCTATGCGAACGGTTCATGCCGCGGCCTGTCCGCGACGGATGACGGCGATATCCTTCATACCGCATGGTCAACGATCTACAAGATCGACTACCAGACGGGTGAGGGACTTGGCATGTGGTATCCCGAAATGGATGGTCATAGTAACGCTGCCATGACGGAAGCGGCGCACGATCCGGAACTCGGCCTTATTTATGCGGGTCATGTTGCTTCGAATCTGCCTATCTATGTGCTTGACGAGGACCTGGGATATGTCGGTGTTGCGGTTGACACCTGCCCGACGCTCCAACGCTCCCATTATTGCACGGACAAAGAGCGACGGTACCGGTCAGATCTTTTCCGGAACGATCTGGTTGGGACAGGGAATCTTTGTCTATGAATCTGATGATCCGGAATTCGAGAATTCGCACTCGGTGGATACCCTGGCGAACGAGGTCGTGGAGACCGATTCCAATACCATCCGGTACATGGCCTGGCCGAGCTGCCTGGACTGGGTTGACCGCGACGAAGGCGTCCTGATCTACGGGAACTATTTCGATTCAAAGGTATATGTCGATGTGGCCACGGCTCCCGAAGCCAAGCACAAGTCAAAATGGGTGATCTTTGATGTCGATGACGGAACGAAGATCGCTGAATTCGGCGCACATTACATTCCGACGGAGTGGGATTTTGATCTCGTGAATGAGGACATTCCCTCGGATTCACTGAACAATCGGCCAATGTCCTGTTCGCCGCGCGGTGCTTCCGTGATCGCGGACGGAGATCACTATCAGTTCGTTATCAACGACTTTGACCTGAACTGCATTCAGAGGGTCGTATGGTCGGAAACCGGTGTTGAAGGCAGCGAATATGTTCCTTATGCATTTACGCTGGAACAGAACTACCCGAACCCCTTCAACCCGACGACGAACATTTCGTTCAACATTCCCGACAACTATGATGTCTCCATCGACGTGTATGACCTGAGTGGCAAAAAAGTTGCCACCGTCTATAACGGCCGCATGGAAGCAGGTACGCATAACGTGACCTTCGATGCATCCGATCTTGCATCCGGCACCTATGTTTACCAGTTAACTGCAAATAACTTTGCAGTCTCACGCAAGATGACGCTCGTGAAATAACGCGGGAAACATCAACAGAAAAACCCCGTTCGTGCGAACGGGGTTTTTTTATGCCGCGGTTTTTTTCAGAGGGAAACCTGCCTGATGCTTTTGCGTATTTTTGTTCGGGACGGGGGCAGCGGACCGCATATTAACGGATCAACATTCTATTTGCCCGTTTGCGGAAAAGATCGTATTTTTGATGAAAACGGAAGATCCCGCATGAAGAAGATACATAAAGAAAAAATATTCCGGAGGAAAATAGGAGTCCCGGTACTTGCAGCGGTCCTTTTTCTGGCAAATACCGTACATGCAGGTATCCCGGGATATTATTTCCGGGAACTGCGCTTCCATTTTTCCGGTGAGGACAGTGTACTGGTGAACAGCGTGACCCTCGGCGGTCATGACGGCGGCAACCAGCAAGGACCCTACGGGATGGTGAAGGACCCCGAGGGGAAAACATGGGTGGGCTTCTATGCCGGTTACAGCAATGAATACCGGCGTGATACGGACGATGTCATCCGGCTGACGGGCATCCGCTGCTTTCTTCCCGACGGCAGTGAGGCGCCTTTCTCACCCCTCGAATTTATTGCGTTTGAGGACGGAACGAAAGACACACTTTACCGGAACAGTCCTTATAACGGCAATTGCCGGGGGATCAGTCTCAGTGAGGACGGCCATATCCTTTATACGGCCCGCGCCACGCTGATGAAGATCGATCACCGGGACGGCAGCGGGATCGCGCGCTGGCATCCCGGCATGGACGGCAAACCGGTCCGCACCTTTGTCAAGGCGGCGCATGACCCTGTCCGCGGACATATTTATTTTGCCCCCTATCCACAGCAGGAAACGATCTGGATCCTGGATGAAGACCTTCGGCTCCTGGATACGGCGCTGACAAGAACGCCGACACTGCAAAATGCCCTGATCGCCCGGACCACGGCCGGAGGCATTACGCAGCTGCTCTTCGCCACCCATGCGAACGGAAAGGGGATCTTCCTGTATGAATCGGAGGATCCGGGGGTCCTTCCGTTCGTGCTGACCGATACACTGGGCAATTGTTCCGAGACCACGGACAGCAACACGATCTCCTATATTGCATGGCCTGCTTCCCTGGACTGGCTGGACCGCGAAGCGGGGTCATTATTTCGGGAATGACTACCGGGCGCTAACGGAAGTCAGCAGCGGGACAGCGCCCCTTCTCCCCATGCGGGCCGCTGGTTTATCTGGGATGTGGATTCGGACTCGATGATCGCCATGTTCGGCGCTCCCTGGTACCGGAGTCACGGGGGAGATCCCGAACCGAGAGAGGTTACTGCTTCGGTGCCGCAACAGTATCTGGAGAATCAGGCCATGTGCATGAAACCTTCGGGAGCCTATTATGAGGATCCGGTGCGGAAAGACCGCCTGGTCATCACGGATATGGCGCTCGGCTGCGTTCAGGAACTCGCATGGTCCGAGACCGCCCGGAAGGAGCCCCCCCGTCATGTTCCCTATTCCCTCGCCCTGGATCAGAATTATCCCAATCCCTTCAATCCGCGGACGAATATCCGCTTCCGCCTTCCGGAGGCGGGGAAGGTGGCACTGAGCATATCCGACCTTTCCGGGAAAAGGGTCAGGGAAATCTTTTCCGGCCGCCTCGAGGCGGGAGACCACAATATTCTGTTTGACGCCTCGGAGCTTCCCTCCGGGAACTATTTCTACACCCTGCACGTGAATGCGTTCTCGGTCACCCGGAAAATGACGCTGGTAAAGTGAAATCACATAAAGATCAATGAGGTGCTTATGGAATCCTACGACGTAGCGGTCATCGGTTCCGGCCCCGGCGGTTATGCGGCCGCGATCCGGTCGGCACAGCGCGGTATGAAGACCGTGGTCATCGAAAAAGAATCCGTCGGCGGTGTTTGCCTGAACTGGGGCTGTATCCCCACCAAAGCCATTATCCACAGCGTGGATACTCTCGCCGGCATCCGGAATGCCGCATATCTCGGCATCGGACTTGAAAATGTCAGGGTCGACATGAAAACGATCATCGCACGTTCCCGGAATGTTGCCGGACGCCTGAGTAAGGGAGTGGCCTATCTGCTGAAAAAGCATGATGTCAGCTTTATGAAGGGTGTGGCAACACTGCAGGAAAACCATACACTGCAGGTACGGAAAAAAAATGAGGGCCGGTCAGTATCAAAGCGGAAAATATTATCATTGCCACCGGGTCGCGCCCGAAGGAACTTTCCCGCCTGAAGATCGACGGGAAAGATATTCTCAGCAGCCGTAACGCACTGGAACGGGAGGATCTTCCCGCCTCGGTCGCGGTGATCGGAGCCGGCGCCATCGGTGTGGAATTCGCGTACATATACCGGCAGCTGGGCGTGGAAGTCACCCTGATCGAAGCGCTGGATTCCCTGCTTCCCAATGAAGATGCCGAGATATCCCGGGAGCTGCTGCGGGCGTTCAAAAAGCAGAAGATCCGCTGCATGCTGCAAAGCAGCGTGAACCATGTTGAAAAGAAAGACGGAAAGCTGATTATGAAGGTCGAAAGCCCGAAAGGCGGTAAAGAAGTGGAAGCCGAAAAGATACTGTTGGCCGTCGGCGTGGTTCCCAACAGCGGGGATATCGGGCTGGAGCAATACGATATCAGAACCGAGAAAGGCTTTATTACGGTGAACGGGAAACAGGAGACCGGTGCAAAAGGCATCTACGCCATCGGCGATGTCGCCGGCAATCCCTGCCTGGCGCATAAGGCGACCCGGGAAGCCCTGATCGCCGTTGACGCTATTCAGGGACGGTCTCCCGATCCCCTGAACAAGGAGCACATTCCTGCATGTACCTACTGCAAACCGCAGGTCGCCTCCGTGGGGCTGCGGGAGGAGGATGCCCGGAACAGGGATATCGAATACGCGGTATCCAAGGTACATTACCGCGCGGTCGGCAAGGCAGTCGCTATCGGAGAAACCGACGGGTTCCTGAAAGTGCTTTCAGAAAAAGCCGGCGGAAAGGTTCTCGGCGCCCACTGTGTCGGTGCGGAGGCGACCGAGCTCATTGCAGAGCTCACCCTGGCCCTCAGCCGGTCTTTGACCGTTGAGGACCTGGCGCACAGTATCCACGCCCATCCCACCTTGCACGAACTGGTCATGGAAACAGCGGAAAACGCCCGGGGAGAAGCGATCCATGTCTGAAAAACCCTCATATTTTCTTGCATTCTATGTTCCCGAAGACCACCTTGAGAAGGTGCTTGACGCCGTGTTCAGCGCGGGAGCGGGAAAATTCCGGGGCTATGACCGCTGCGCATGGACCACCGCCGGTGATGGCCGTTTCCGTCCCGTGGAAGGGAGCACTCCTTTTACGGGAAGAAAGGGGGAAGACACCCGGGTCCCGGAAATAAAGGTGGAGTGCGTCGTCAGCGAAGCAGACAGAAACGCGGTTGAAAAGGCGCTGATCGAAATGCATCCCTATGAAGAACCCGCCTACCATTTTCTTTCCCTGCATCACGCTTAATGTGAATTATTTTGGATGCGCCCCCAAATTCATTTATATTAAAGGATACAAAAAAACGACGTGAATATGGGAAAAATAGTAGTTATTGCAAATCAGAAAGGCGGAGTAGGCAAAACGACCACGGCGATCAACCTGGCCTCATCACTGGCCGTGATGGAAAAACGGGTGCTGATCATCGATATCGACCCGCAGGCAAATGCAAGTTCCGGCCTGGGGATCGAACCTTCAAAAGCCGCCCATACCATTTATGACGTACTGCTGGAAAAAGTGCCCTATAAAAAAGCGGTCCAGAAAACCTTTTTGGAATTCCTGGATATTATTCCCGCCGATCAGGACCTGGTGGGCGCCGAGATCGAGATGGTCAACATTATGTCGAGGGAGACCCGCCTGCGTAAGGTCATCAAAAACAGCCGGAATGAATATGAATATATTTTTATCGACTGTCCGCCTTCCCTGAACCTCCTGACGGTGAATAGCTTTACGGCGGGGGATTCCGTCCTGATCCCCATCCAGTGTGAATATTTTGCCCTGGAGGGCCTGACCCAGCTTCTGAATACGATCCGGCTGATACAGAAAAACCTTAATCCGGGGCTTGATCTCGAGGGCATTATCCTTACCATGTACGATTCCCGGCTTAATCTGAGCAAACTCGTGGCTGAAGAAGTGCGCAAATATTTCGGTGACAAGGTGTACAAGACCATCATCTCCCGCAATGTGCGTCTGGGCGAGGCCCCCAGCTACGGTCAGCCCATCATTTCCTTCGACATACATTCCTCCGGCGCAATGAACTATATGAAACTGGCTGAGGAGTTTTTACATGGTAAAGAATAAGGCACTTGGCCGTGGGCTTGAAGCGCTGATCCCCCTTTACCGGGATGAAGGCGCTACCGAAGGGGAGCCGATGCCGGTCAAAGAGATCGACATCCATTCTATCAAGACCAATCCCTATCAGCCGCGCCGCGAATTTTCATCCGAAGAACTGCAGGAGCTGGCGCAGTCCATCAGGGAAAGCGGCCTCATTACGCCGGTTACCGTGACCCGTATCGGGGGAGAGACCATCCTGATCACCGGCGAGCGCCGTTTGCGTGCCTGCAAAGCCCTGAACATGGACAGTATCCCGGCATATTTCCGTGAGATCGGCAGCGAGGAAGAACTGATGGAGCTGGCGCTGATCGAGAACATTCAGCGCGAAAACCTGAATCCAATCGAAGAAGCCATGGCATACCGGGCTCTGATCGAACGGTACGGTGTCTCTCAGGAGCTGCTTGCGGAGCGAATCGGGAAAAAGCGTAGCACGATCACCAACAGTTTGCGGCTCCTGAAACTTCCTCAGGAGATCCGGGACAGTCTGATCGCGAAGGAGATCAGTTCCGGCCATGCGCGTGCGATCCTGGCCGCGGGCAATACCGCAGAAATGATACGGGCCTGGCAGATGATCGTCAAAAAGGGTCTGAGCGTCCGCCAGGCGGAAAAATTAAACCAGGAACCTGCGGAACCGAAACAGCGTCCGCCTGTCGGGTCCGCATCCGGGGCAAGACGGGATCCCGCAGTGATGGAACTGGAAAAGGCATTTCAGCAGGCGCTGGGAACGAAAGTGAGGATACGGCAGCGGCGTTCCGGAGGCAGTATCGATATCGATTATTATTCCCCGGAAGATCTTGAACGCATACTGGATATCATTGAGTCGGGGGCGCGTGAAAACCAGTAAAGTGACATTAATTTTCATTCCCCGCGAGCAGGAAGATCAGAAAACGCTGACCTTGCATCACGGCCTGTATTTTCTGTTGAAAATGCTCGCCCTTCTTATACTGCTTTTGATCATTGTGTCTTACATCATCCTTATTCCCCGCGCAAGGAAGTATGTGCAGTATGAGGAAAAGATGGAAAGCTACCGTGCGCAGGAGACCCAGCTCCGTCAGTTGCTGGAAGATGTGGAAAAAATGAAGCAATTCAATACCTATATCCGGGAGCTGGTCGGGATGGAACTGGCCCCCGATTTCCATGAGTACCGGGAACTGGCGGAATCAGGTCTCAGCGAAGAAAACGGCTATTATTTATCCGGCGTTCCGGAACTGCCGCCGGCGAAAGGGACGATCACCAAAAAATTCATGAGCACACCCCGCCGCCACTACGGAGTGGACATCGCCGGTGAGATCGGGGATCCGGTACTGGCCTGTGCGGACGGCCTGGTCGTTTTTGCGGGCTGGACGCCCGAGCTCGGAAATATGGTTGTCATTTCTCATGCCGATAATTATATTACTGTTTATGGTCATAACGACCGCCTTCACGTTCAGGAACGGCAGAGAGTGGAAAAGGGTGATCTTATCGCCCTTCTGGGAGAGACCGGATACAGCATGGGGCCCCATCTTCACTTTGAGATCTGGCACAAAGGAGAGGCTGTAGACCCGCAGAAGCTCATTCCTGAATACAAGTATTAAAACTGAGGATAAAACCATGTCAATGAAAGAAAAACCCACCTACACCATTATCGGCACCAACACGGTGCATAGAAGGTCCCGTGCATGTCAACGGCGATATTATTATCGGCGGCACCATCAAAAGCAATGTCGATGCCAGGGGCGTTGTGCGCGTTCCCGAAGGGGGGCTGGTGGACGGCAGTATCAAGGCAAAGGAAGTGCATCTGAACGGCCAGGTAACCCAGGGGATCTATGCCGATGAAAAGATCGTTCTCGGCGTGAACTCAAGTTTTTCCGGCGAGCTTATCACAAAGAAACTCATTGTTGAAGAAGGTGCGAAAATTTCCGGTAAAATGCAGGTTGCCGAAAAAAAATTCAATAAAACCCCCGAAGCAGAACAGGAGATACAATGAGCGTTAAACTTGACAGTCTGATCGAAAAGATCAAAGCGGATGGCGTTGAGGCTGCAAAAAAACAGGCAGATGAGATTCTTGCCGACGCGAAAAAAGAGGCTGAAAAGATCGTAAAGGACGCGCAGAAAAAATCCGGCGAGTATCAAAAGAATGCGGAGGCGGAAGCGAAGGCTTATCAGAAAAATGCCGAAAAAGCCATACAACAGGCTGCACGCGATACGGTACTGAAGCTGAAAGAAAAGATCACGGCGATCTTCGAACGGGTACTGCTCGAGGATGTCGACAAAGCGATGGATAAGGATTTTTGAAAGATCTGATCCTCCGTTTTGCCGAAATCTGGGCGAAGGATGAAGATATCAAGGTGCTCGTCAACGATGTGGACACCAAATCCCTGGAAGCCCAGCTGAAACGCTCGCTGTCGAAAAACATGAAGGGCAGTATTGAAGTAAAACTGGACAAGAAGATCCGCTACGGATTCCGTATCGGCAAGAAGGGCGAAGATGTGTATTACGATTTCAGCGACGGAAGCATTCTTGATGCGATGCGCGTATTCCTGAATCCGGATCTTTCCGAGCTTTTAAAACAATAGAGAGCCTTTCGATGGATAAATATATTTATTTTGCCGCCGAAATGCCCACGTTGATATGGGGCGACGCACCGCCCGTCAGCATTGAGGATTATCTTGAAGAAGCAAGAAAATGGATGACTCCTGCGGACTATTCCATACTTGCAAAATCCCTGCTTCATCATTATGAACGTGCCTCAAGCGGATATATACTGCGATTATCAGGAATTTGAATATCCCTCCGCAGGGAGCTGGCGAATTATCGCAAGGCCGCATCGGAAGGGCACGACTATAAATTTTCCGGCCTTCCGTCGCAGATACGTACGGGAAGGGAACCCCCTGGAAACCGAAATAAATTTAATGAAATATCGCTGGCAGTGGATCGGGGATCACGAATTCGAACATTATTCGGATCTGGACTTTTTTGTGCTTTATTACCTCAAACTTCAGATCCTCCGCCGCCTTTCCCTCTTTGAAAAGGATGTCGGTGCGAAAGCATTCAGGGAAATTGTCAGCAATATAGCGGAAAACCATGAAACACATGAAGAATCATCATGATATCTTCGGGATAGAATGGAGTTCAAATGGCCAGTAAGAACATAGGAAAGATCACCGCGATCAACGGCAACATGATTGAAGTCGCGTTTGAGGAGAGTGTCATCCAGAACGAGGTGGGTTACGTGCTCGTGAACGAGGAACGTCTGAAATCCGAAGTGATCAAGATCACGGAAAATACGGCTTACATGCAGGTATATGAGATCACCAAAGGCCTGAGAGTGGGTGATAAGGTGGAATTTTCCGGAGAGCTGCTGTCCGTTACCCTGGGGCCCGGGATCCTTTCGCAGGTTTACGACGGTCTGCAGAACCCGCTTCCCGCCTTGGCGGAAAAACGCGGATTTTTCCTTCCGCGCGGCGTGGTCCTGGATGCGATCGATCTTCATAAAAAATGGCATTTTACCCCGGTCGTAAAAAAAGGTGATACCGTCTATAAGGGCTCTTATCTCGGATGGGTGCCCGAAGGGATCTTTGAACATAAGATTATGGTCCCGTTCGATCTTGACGGCGAATATACCGTTGAATCTGTGAAAGAAGAGGGCGACTACAAGATCACGGAAAAAGTTCCGCGGTGATCAAGGATGCGCAGGGCGAAACAATCGATATCTCCATGAACTTTGAGTGGCCGGTGAAGATGCCGATCACCGCTTACAACCAGAAACTGGTTCCCCATGAACCGATGGTGACAAAGATACGCGTTGTGGACACCTTCTTTCCGGTATGCAAGGGCGGGACCTACTGTATTCCGGGTCCTTTCGGAGCGGGAAAAACGGTGCTTCAGCAGCTGACGAGCCGCTATGCGGACGTAGATATCGTGATCATCGCGGCCTGCGGTGAACGCGCGGGCGAGGTGCGTTGAGACCCTGCGGGAATTTCCGGAGCTGGAAGATCCCCGTACCGGCCGTTCACTGATGGAACGTACGATCATTATCTGCAGATACCTCTTCCATGCCCGTTGCGGCCCGCGAGGCTTCGGTGTATACCGCCACCACCCTCGGAGAATGTTACCGCCAGATGGGGCTTGACGTCCTGGTGCTGGCGGATTCGAGCATCCCGCTGGGCACAGGCGATGCGCGAATTGTCCGGGCGGCTGGAAGAGATCCCCAGGGAGGAGGCCTTCCCGGCCTATGCTTGAATCCAGATCGCCGAATTTTACGGAACGTCTTTCCGGATTATGTGGAGCTTCCGGAAGGTTCCTACGGAAGCATGACCATCGGCGGGACCGTTTCCCCTGCCGGCGGGAACTTGAGGAACCCGTTACGCAGTCCACCCTGAAGGTCGTGGGCGCTTTTCACGGCTGTCCGGGAACGCTCGGACGCCCGGAAGTATCCCGCAATTGACCCTATGGACAGTTGGAGCAAGTACGGGGATCATCCACTGGAGAAAGCCAGCGGGTCCGTAACGTTTACCGCCGCGGCAACGAGGTGCACCAGATGATGATGGTCGGCGAGGAAGGCACTTCGCTGGAAGATTTCGTCTTTTACCTTAAAAGCGAGTATCTGGATGCGGCCTGTCTGCAGCAGAACAGTTTTGACCCGGTGGATGCCGTCACGTGACCCCGAACGTCAGGAGTATGTCTTTAACAAGATCTACGAGATCCTTTACACGGAATTCATTTGGATTCCAGAGGATGAAGCACGGCACTTTTTCAATGATCTTCGTCAGCTGACGATCGACTGGAACTATATTCTAAAATGGATACGGACGAATTCAAAAAGCAGGAGAGGGGATCGATAAGCATCTGAAAGGCATATCCTCCGAAAGCGTGGAGAACCTGGATACGGAAAAAGAAG
Source organism: Fidelibacterota bacterium (assembly GCA_034520235.1). Classification (GTDB taxonomy): domain Bacteria; phylum Fidelibacterota; class Fidelibacteria; order Fidelibacterales; family Fidelibacteraceae; genus M50B103. The sequence goes on along the minus strand of JAXHNS010000002.1, from coordinate 90,501 downwards.
AAGACACAGAAAGAAGATCAGCAGAAAGAAAGTGGGGATAACGAATCCGGTGCGGGAGAAAGCGAAGAAAAAGAGGAGAAAAGCACGGAGAAGCAAGCCGGTGAAAACGACCCGAAAAGGAGCGGTGAATAAATGAAGAAAGTATATAATAAGATATTGAGCATTGTCGGGAATGTGATCAGTGTCCGGGCCGGGGGTGTCAGCAATGAAGAGCTCGCTGAGGTAAAGACCCGGCGCGGCGCCTCACTGGCCAAGGTGATCAAGATCGACGGGGACATGGTCTCGCTGCAGGTTTTTGCCGGAAGCAGAGGGAAATATCCACCGATGACGAGGTGCGTTTTCTCGGTGACCCCATGAAGGTCTCTTTCAGTGACGATATGCTCGGGCGTATTTTTGACGGCAGCGGAAAGCCCAGGGACAAAGGGCCCTCACTGCGGGAAAACCTTATTGAGATCGCCGGTCCGTCCGTGAATCCTTCAAAACGTATTATCCCCAATCGGATGATCCGCACCAATGTCCACGGTGATCGATGCTCGAACTGCCTGGTCGTTTCCAGAAACTTTCCTATTGTCTCCGTCTCAGGAGAACCCTATAACGAACTGCTCGCCCGTATCGCCCTCCAGGCGGAAGTCGATATGATCGTTCTCGGCGGTATCGGACTGAAATTTGACGAATGCATGTATTTTCAGACGGACTTGAAAAGGCGGGGCCCTGACAGTTCCATTTCTCTTATGCATGCGGCCGCCGATCCGGTGGTCGAAGGGCTGATGGGTCCCGGACCTTTGCCTGGCGGTTGCGGAACAGTTCGCCTGAACGGGAAAGAGGTGCTTGTGCTTCTCACCGATATGACGAATATTTGCCGATTCGCTAAAGGAGATCGCTATTACCATGGAGCAGGTACCTTCCAACCGCGGATATCCGGGAGACCTTTACACCCAGCTGGCGAACCGCTATGAAAAGGCGGTGGACTTCGAGGGCGCCGGTTCGCTGACGCTGCTTGCGGCAACCACCATGCCGGGTGATGATGTCGCCCACCCGTTGCGGACAATGCCGGACTATATGCCGAAGGGCAGTTCTATCTGCGAAACGGACGCATTGAACCTTTCGGTTCCCTGAGCCGTTTAAAGCAACAGGTAAATAAAGATACCCGTGAAGATCACCGGGCGATCATGGACGGGATGATCCAGCTTTATGCACAGTATAAAGAGACGGATGAAAAGCGTTCGATGGGATTTCGCATGAGTGAGTGGGACAAAAAACTGCTCAGGTACGGAAAACTTTTTGAGGCCGAAATGATGGACCTTTCCGTGAATACCGCCCTGGAAGATGCTCTCGACAAGGGCTGGGAGATACTGGCGGAGTGTTTTGACACGGATGAGACCGGGTTCAGGACCGAGCTGATCAAAAAATTCTGGCCGGGAGAAAATCAGAAAAGGTCGGAAAAGAGAAGAAAAAGGACGCCGGAAAAAAGGAAAGTGAAAAGACCGGAGAGGCTGCGGAAGCAAACGCGGCGGAGGAAGAAGCGGCGAAGAAGAAAAGAAGAAAAAGAAAAAAACACGGAAAAAACCGGCGGAAGGGAGAAAAAAGGTTCTGAAAAAAGCCCGAAAAGCAAAAGGAGCAAGAGAAAAAGTAAGAAGAAAAAAGCGAGCAAAAGTAAAGACAAGAAAAAGCGTACCGTGAAAAACAAAAAGAACAAAAAAAAGAAAAAGTAACGGCAGGCATCATCCATGGCAAATGTAAAGCTGACAAAAAATGAATTAAAAAAACAGAAAGATGCGTTAAAACGTTTTACGCGTTATTTGCCGACACTGGAGTTGAAAAACAGCAGTTGCTGGCCGAGATCCGGCGTATTCATGATGAAATACGTAAAGGGAAAAAAAGGCTGGAAAAGCTGGAGGAAAGCCTGAGCCCGTGGATCGCCGTTGCCGAACCTGTCGGACTTGATAAACTGCTTACCCTGAAAAAGGTTAAAGTGGATACCGGCAATATCGCAGGGATCAATATTCCTGTTTTCGAAGGGATAGAGCTGGAAAAAGAAGGCTACGATCTGATGAAATACCCCCTGTGGGTGGACAAAGGGATAGAGGCCGTCAGGGAATATATCTCGCTGGAAAAGGAGCTGGAATACCTTGAAAAGCAGGAAGCGCTTATACAGAAAGAATTACGGACCACCGTTCAACGTATCAATCTTTTTGAAAAAGTGATGATCCCCCGCACCGAGGAAAATATCCGGAGAATACGTATTTTTATGGGAGATCAGGAAACAGCGGCCGTCGTGCGCGGTAAGATCTGGAAAGCAAAAATCGAAAGAAAAAACAGCAAAAGTTTACAGAGGCGTAAAAAGGCAGTCCATGATAGAAAAAATGTCAAAGATCACCCTTCTGGTGGAAAAAGGCCGTTCTGAAGAAACGCTGAAAGCGCTTCGCAAGCTCGGCGTTTTACATGTAAAGCCTCTACCAAATCCTCCATCGGGAGATATGACAAGCATCGAGACCGAACTGGGACATGCAAAAAAGCTTTTTTCCATCTGGGGGACACAAAAGACATAAAACAGACTTCCGCAGGCAACGCCGAAAAGATCGTTCATAAGATCCTTGATGTGGAAAAGGAACGTGTAAAATGCGTTCAGGAGTTAAGTGAACTCAATGCTGAACGCAGATGGTATGAAGACTGGGGCCGTATGTCTTTGGAAAGCCTCCGGGAACTGGAAGCTTCCGGTTTTTATGTAAAATTGTACCGTGTGCCTGAAAACTCACCGGATCCCTTGAAGACAATGACCGTATTTTTATCCTTTCAGAAACAAAGGCCTTCGCCAGGATCGCATTCATTACCCGGAAGGCGGAGGAAAAGCTGGAATTCCAGCCCGCAAGCATCCCGCGGTGTCTTTTGAAACGATCGTGAAACGAAGCCGTGAGATCAATAAAGCACTCAGAGAACTGCAAAAAACATTGTCAGATCATAAACAATATGGAAAATTGATCAGTAAACATATTCGTCACCTTGAGAAAGATCTTGAGTTCGCGAAAGTAAGGAACGGTCTGCGGGAGCAGGAAGCAATTATATATTTACAGGGATACGTTCCGAGTGAAGATGCCGGAAAAATCGCAGAAGCCTCTTGAGAAGAACAGCTGGGGTTTTGTGGAAGAGAAACCGGAATTAAGCGACTTGCCCCCGACCAAATTAAGAAATGCAAAATGGGTCCAGATCATTCAGCCGGTTTTTGATTTTCTCGGGACCGTTCCCGGATATCGTGAAAAAGATGTCAGCATGTACTTCCTGATATTTTTTACCGTTTTTGTGGCAATGATCGTTGGAGATGCGGGTTACGGAAGCCTGTTCTTGATCCTGGCGCTGGCTGCCACCATAAGCACAAAGAAAAAAGAGCAAAAATTGCCCAAAATGGTGGTATTGCTTTATGTCCTGAGTGTGGCTACGATCTTCTGGGGTGCTATCACGGGCACGTGGTTTGGATCCGTGGCGATCGCCTCCGTCCCTTTCTTTAGATCACTGATCATTCCCGAGATCACCTCATTTCCCGAATTGTTTCCAAATATGGAGATCAATCCCCAGGACAGGGTGATGCTGATCTGCTTTATTCTGGCGGTCATTCAGCTTGGCCTGGCCAGCATCCTGAATTTTATCGAGCTGTTACCGAAACTAAAGGCCTTCGAACACGTCGGCTGGTTTTCCCTGACCGTAGGCTTATTTCCCCTGGTACTCAATCTGGTGCTGGGAATGGATATGCCGGGTTTCGTGTTCCCGCTGATCGCAACGGGTTTTGTCTTTATTGTGTTCTTCAGCCGGCAGGAACCCGGAAAGAACTTTTTCAAAGGTGTTCTTGCGGGGTTCTCCGGAGCATTTAAAACCTTTCTGGACAGTATCAGCTCTTTTTCAAACATTATTTCCTATATCCGCCTTTTCGCTGTCGGAATGGCGACCGTTGCCATTGCTTCCAGTTTTAACAGTATTGCCGCAGACCTGAACCAGGGACCGGCGATCGTCGGGGCGATCATACTTCTGCTTATCGGACACGGGCTTAATATCATTATGGCCCTGCTTTCCGTGGTGGTACACGGAATCCGTCTCAATGTGCTGGAATTCAGCGGACAGTTGGGACTTGAGTGGTCCGGTTACAAATATCAACCGTTTAAAGAATAATGAAAAAACTAAAGGAGACATAAACATGATGGATCTTGGAATGTTCGGTGCAGCTGCGGCAGTAGGACTGGCTGCAGCGGGTTCAGCACTTGGAACCGGCGCAGCTTCACAGGCAGCCGTCGGCAGCTGGAAGAAATGTTTCATGAACGATAAACCCGCACCCTTCTTGCTCATGGCATTTGCGGGTGCACCGCTGACCCAGACAATATACGGTTTTTTATTAATGTTGTTTATCGGGAACAGTGGCAAGGATCCCTTCGGGCTTCTCGGTCGCCGGTATATTTGGCGGTCTTGCAATGGGTTTTTCCGCTTTTATGCAGGGAAAAGCGGCGGCACGTTCTTCCGATGCCTATGCAGAAACCGGGAAAGGGACTGCAAATTATTTTATGGTGATCGGTATCGTTGAGACCGTGGCGCTTTTCGTCATGGTATTTCTGCTGCTCATGCTGTAAACACAGAGCTGATAAAATCTGAATGAAAGCGGGCAGCCCGTGCAGGCATGGGCTGCCTTTTTTTTCGAAATTCTTTCTTTTTGGCCGGTGATGGCGCAGACACCTTAGGTTCAAACGGAGAAACATAAAAGCATGGGCGGGACCCTTCCGTGCAGGGATGTCCGGCAGGTTTTTTTGGTGACGTACGGCATGTGAAATGCAAGGTTTTTGGTTTGAATTCCGAAAGAAATGGCTAAATTTAGCAATGTAAATGATACATTATTCAGGCGGAGGTAAATATGCAAAAGCGGATGCTGTTTTTCATCATAAGTTTCGTGATCTTTTCTTTTGCGGCTGCGGAAAATTATGAAGAGGTCCGTTGCTATCAGGTGGGGCCGGGTTCGGTGTATACGAACTATCTCGAAAGGTCAAAGCCCTGGGATATCCACGTGGTGTCGATCGATCTGACGAATCCCCGTATCAGGCTGGAATCGGTCAAGGCGGGCGACCGGAAGCTTGGCCGTGAGGTCACCAGCAGCATGAGCCGGCGTAGCGACAGGGAGGCTCACAGGATCGTCAGTGCGGTGAACGGGGATTTTTATAACACTACGAACGGCGTTCCTATCAACAATCAGGTGGTCAACGGGGAATTTGTCCATGCCTACACCTATCATCGTTCGGCGTTCACCTATGCCCGGAACCGGAAGGCCGCCATTGTGATCCCAATATTTTCCGGGGAGCTTGTCGCAAAAGTGGACAGCAGCGGCGACGCGGTGCGGCATCCGCTCTCGACGGTCAACCGCGACCGGTATGCGGATTATCTTGTGATATACAACCGCTTCATGGGCGCCTCGACCGGGACCAATGAGTGGGGTACGGAATGCCTTGCCCGCCCGCTTTCCGGCTGGGTGGTGAATGACACCGTCTATGCTGTGATCGAAGCAAGGGAATCGGGGACGGGGGATATGACGATTCCCGGGGATAAATTTGTTATTTCCGGTCACGGTACGGCACAGACCTTTCTCAATGAACACTGCGGAGTTGGCGATACGGTAAAGATCGTGCAGAGGCTGGAAGGAAGCCCCCCCGGATTGACACAGCTGGTCGGCGGCGGCCCGAGGTTGCTGGAAAACGGGACGGAGATCATCGCCGCCGCCGCTGCGGATGAAGGCGTGGGGACTTCCTTCTGTACTGCGCGTCATCCCCGGACCGCGGTGGGGTTCAATGCCGATTCCACCGTTGCGTATTTTGTGGTTGTGGACGGCAGGCAGGAACACAGTGCGGGCATGAGCCTTTACGAGCTTGCGGATTTCATGAAATATATCGGAGCGTCACACGCCACCAACCTGGACGGCGGGGGCTCTTCGACCATGACCGTGCGCAGCGAGGTCAGGAATGTTCCCTCCGACGGCTGGGAGCGTATCGTAGCCAACGCCATGATGTGTGTCTCCACCGCTCCCGACGGCGACCTTTCCCTGATACAGATCGAGCGCGACAGCATCGCCGTTTACGAGACAATGCTTTCGAACTTCCGGTTTCCGGCTGGGACCCGTACTACAACCCCGGGAGATTCCCTCGGGGTCGGGCCTGGACATCAGCTGCAGCGAGGGCCTCGGCGTGTATGACGACGGCGTTTTTACCGTTTCCTCCGAAGACATGGACGGTTCCATCTATGCGTCCCTGGGGGATTCCCGGGACTCCATGAGAGTCCACATCATCGATATTGACAGCCTGACCCTGTATCCCGAAGCGGTGGTTACCGATACGATCAGGCCGTTGGAATTTTTTGTGTACGGTTGCGAGGACGGAGGGAAAAAAGCGCTTATTGACAACCGGGTCTTTGAATTTGAGCTCGTGAACGGTCACGGCGCTTCGATCGATGAAGCGGAGTGTTCACGCCCGGATCAACCGGTGAAGCCATACTGGTCGCCCGTTACGGAGCGGATGCGGATACGGCTTGTATCAGCATTGAAAGCGGCAGCGGGGAAGCGGTGATCACGGAACTTGAAGACTCCGCCAACTGGGAACTTCAGGGGGAGATCTCGATATGGAGAAAACGGGTCTGGAGCTGACTAACCGCGAAACCGGCAGCGGCCGGAAGGCGTTCCGGATCGATTATTCAACGACGGATGACGGCGAGATCATACTGAGCACCGATCCCGTGACCATTTACGGGGTGCCTTCGGAATTCCTTATTGACGCGATGTCCGACGGTTTGAACCACCGTCTGTACATTGTCTGTGAAGATGCGAACGGAAAGGAGTATAAGTTCAAAGCCCCCGGATTCTTCAATAATAGCGAGGCATTCGTGACAAAGGCCATCTCCACGGACGCCATTATCCCGGGCGACGGAGCGGAATATTATCCGATGCATCTGAAAGGGATCTATGTGGACCTGGCCCGCGGCGAACAAAGCGGCGCATTGTCTTTTGACCGTATCCGCTGCACCTATCCGGGCTGGACCGAAGTGGAGGAACGGCGGCAGCCGGGAATCCCCGTTCATTATGAACTGGATCAGAACTACCCCAATCCTTTCAATCCCGGTCACAACGATCACGTATTCGCTGAAGGAAGCTGCGGAGATGCGGCTCTTTGTCTTTAACATCAGCGGTCATCTTGTCACTGTATTGAGCGAAGGATATAAGGAAGCCGGGAAATACTCCGTCGACTTTCATTCGCGTTCCCTGCCCAGCGGCGTGTATTTTTACAAGCTGCAAACCCCGGGGTGGTCTGATACGAAAAAAATGCTGCTGATCAAATGATGCATAACAAGAAGGAAAAAAATGAAGAAATTGTCAATACTGTTTTTCTGTGTAGGCGTTGCGGCATTTGCCGCGGAACCGCAGCGTATTGTCGTGAATACCGGAGGATCGCCGGAATCATCCATGGCGGTTACGTTCCGCTTTTACGAGCATGTGCCGGCCGAAAAAATTCAGTACCTCCCCAATGCGGAGGACGTGAATCTTGAAAACAGGGGCGAAACCCTGAATGTTCTTCCGGATATCGTTTACACCGACATGACAAGAACGGTGAAGCATTTTGCCTGTTCCGTCCTGCTGGAAGGACTGGAAGAGGACACTGAGTACGCCTATCGCGTCGGCGACGGGAAGGACTGGTCCCCCTGGTATACCTTCCGTACCGCCAAAAAAGGTTTCCGTGAATTCACCATGGTATATCTCGGCGATCTTCAGTGGGGATACATGACCTATCTTCCGCCGGATTTATTCTGCAGCGATGCGCACAGTCCCGGATGCCGCCTTCTGGTATATCGCCGGCGACCTGGTCGATTATCCCTATGAAGACTGGCAGTGGGGCGCTTTGTTCCGCGGCGCCCGGGAGGCGTTCACCCGGTATCCCCAGATCATGGCGGCCGGCAATCACGCGTATCTTTGGGCATACAGGGATCACCGGGGAGAACTTCCCCCGACCTGGCGCCCGCATCTCACACAGCCGGAGAACGGACCGGAGGAACTGGGGGAAACCTGTTTCTACGTGGATTACCAGGGCGTGCGTTTCATCGTGCTCAACGGCAATGAACGCCTTGAAGACCAGGCAAAGTGGCTGAAGAAAGTGCTGGAAGAGAACCCCAACCGCTGGACGCTTGTCGGCATTCATCCGGGTTTTGTATCCCAGCGGCTGGGAACGGGATTATCCCGAAGCCCGAAGGCTGTTCTTGCCCCTCATGGAAAAATACGGGGTTTCCATGGTTTTGCAGGGGCATGACCATGCCTACAGCCGTACCTTTTCCCTGCGGAAAGGGAAGATCGCCGAGGATCCCTCAGAGGGTATTTCCTACGTCATTTCGAATGCGGGTTCAAAGATGTATCCCATCAACACCCGGTTCGGGGATCTTTTCGAGGTGGTGGAATCCGCGGACAGGCAGTATTTTCAGACACTTTCCTTCCATGAGGATTCCCTGGTCTACAAAAGCTATACCGCGACGGGAAAATGCCACGACAAATACGTGATCAGAAGATAGGGGGGGGTACCGTGAACACTTCCGACCGCAGAATCACCGATGATATTATCCGGCGCGCTCTGGCCGAAGATATCGGCCGGGGAGACGTCACCTCGATGGCCATACAGGCAGACCTTGAAGCGGAAGCGGATATTATCAGCAAGGAACAGGGCATTCTCGCCGGGATCGCCGTGGCGGAACGCGTTTTCAGAACGGCAGATCCGGCCTTGAAAATTCGCTGCCTGAAGCAGGACGGGGATCCTTTGTCCGCCGGAGAACCGGTGCTCAGGGTCTCCGGGAAGGGCCGGTCCGTCCTCCGCGCCGAACGCACCGCCCTGAACCTTCTCGGAAGGATGTGCGGGATCGCCTCGCTGGCCAAACGGTACACGGAAGAAGTGAAGGAGACAAAATGCAGGATCTTCGACACCCGGAAAACCATGCCGAACCTGCGCATCCTGGACAAATACGCCGTCCGCTGCGGCGGGGCGGAAAATCACCGCTTCGGTCTGTACGACATGATATTGATCAAGGAAAACCATATCCGCTGGACGGGCGGGCTGGAGAACGCGCTCCGCACCGCCGTCCCCTATGCTGAAAAGCACAGTCTTAAAGTGGAGGTGGAGGTTACGGACCCCGGCGAGTATGAGAGGGCCCTTGCTTTTCCCGTGGACGTGATCATGCTGGACCATTTCAGCCTCCGTGACCTGCGGGAGGCGGTTGAGGCGGATCACGGGTCCGTACTCCTGGAAGCTTCCGGCAATGTGGACCTGCGGAGTGTCCGTACGATCGCGGAAACCGGCGTGGACATTATTTCCGTGGGAGCGCTGACGCATTCCGTGAAAACCCATGACCTGAGCCTTCTTTTTCATGTCTCGTGATCCTGCAACATCTTTCTGTCTGTTCGTTGTCGGTCCGACGGCATCGGGGAAAACCGCCCCTTCCCTGGACCTGGCGGAATGGCTCGGTGCCGGAGATCATTTTCGGCCGACAGCCGCCAGATCTTCCGCGGCATGAACATCGGGACCGCCACACCCGGTGCTGAAACATTGCAAAAAGTCAACCATTATTTTGTCAATGCACGTGATCCGGACAGTCCTTTTTCCGCCGGTGCGTTCGGCAGGCTTGCCCGGGGTATTATTGACCGGAAAATGCGGGAAGGAAAGCCCGTGATCATATGCGGCGGTTCCGGATTATATATTCAGGCCGTTCTCGGCATGACGGCCGATACGGAAAAAAGCGATGCGGCATTGCGAAGGAAGATCCAGCTGCGGGCGGATCAGGAAGGCTGGGATACGATGTACAGGGAGTTGCAGCGGCGTGATCCGGAACATGCCGCAAAGATCGATCCCCGTAATCCGAAACGGATAGGCCGTGCACTGGAGATCCTGGGATCCGGGGGAGCAAAGCCCTCGGAGCGCTATAAGGGCGGCGGGGAGCCGTTCCCGTATCCGAAGCTTTCGATAGGGCTCAGGCCCGAACGACGCCTGCTTTACCGCCGTATCGACCGCCGGGTGGAGGAAATGGTCGAAGCGGGACTGACCGATGAGGTGAAAGTCCTGCTGGCAAAAGGATATGGTCCTGGTCTGAACGCCTTCAGCGCCGTCGGATACAAAGAGATCATCGCTTTTCTCGACGGGAAAACGGATCTCAGCGGCGCTGTCCGGGAGATCCAGAAGCACACGCGCCACTTTGCCAAGCGGCAGATGACCTGGTTCCGCAAATATGCCCCGGACCGCTGGATCGAGCATTGATGAAAAAGTGACTTTCACGGATATTGCCGCGGAAGCAGAGAGCATGATCGCGGACTTCAGATCGGGGATGAAAGCATGAGGATCAAGGAAAAAGGTTCGCTGACGGCGACCGCGAACGGACGGCCCGTGCATTGCGATTCGCGGCACGTGAACGGCGATAAATTATTCGTTTGAAAATTCGCTTGCTGTTCATACATTTACCGGAAAAAAGGAGTGTTTATGCCCAGAGCCGAGGGATTGTTACTTCCCTTTGACGATCAAAGCCATATCCGTACAGATATCCTTGAGACCATCCCCTACCGGGGAGAGTGGCAGACCGTACACCTGGATTATCCGGAGTTCTCCTGTGTATGCCCTTTCAGCGGGCTTTCCGGACATTGCCCGTGTACATGTCAGTTACATTCCTTCCGACAGGATCGTCGAACTGAAGTCCCTGAAGTATTATTATTTTCTTTCCGCAATGTCGGCATCTATCAGGAAGAGATGACGCAGCGGATCTACGCGGACCTGAAAAGTTTGCTCCGTCCGGAAACATTGTACGTCAGAACGGTATACAATGTACGCGGCGGTATTGAAGCGTGCTGTGAAATAGGGAAAAAAACCGAGGAAAGAACATGAAGTCATTCATTGCAATATTCCCTCTCCTTGCCATTTTTATTTTAACGGGATGCAGCGGGGAAGGTTACATCCGCGTAAAGAACGAAACCGGCGGAGAGATCATGGTAAGCGTGAACCATGCAGCCGATGAGGTCCTCGAAGCCGGCGAAACGACCGACCCCTATTCGGTGACCCTTACTCGCGGGGTGGTCAATCGGATCCCCGTCTCGGCCAGCGGTGAATGGCTCGGCGAATATACCGAAAGCGTTTCCCTGTCAACTGGCGAGACCCGTTGTTCACAAGGTGCGGCCGCTGCTGGCAGATATCAGCCTTGTCAATACCTCTGCAGACTCGGTGTACTGTGAAATGGAAGACCGCTATTATATGTATCTGCGGCGGCGGGAGCGAGCACGGCAAGTATCCGGCGAACGGTCAGGTCACCCTGAAATACGAGGGCCCGTACTTTCTCAACGCCGAAGTTCTGTCCTGGTTTCCGGGAAATATCTACACGCATGATTTCGTTCCGGATGCATGTGAGATCCAGCTGGACAATGAGCACGGGAACCGCGCGATCTATTATGTTTACATCAGCCCCGGCGATGCCGACACCTGGGGCGGGGACAAGCTCGGGGGACGACGCGATCCTCTATCCTTCGGAGGCCTTCGTATGGAAGGCGGAAGGAGATATCCACTGGGACATGCGGGTGGAGGCAGGCGATCCCCACCCCGACAGCGCGCTATTTGTCTATGAGTTCTACGATACAGAGGGCTGTGATGCGGATTACACCTGGATCTATGAATTTCCGTCGATCTTTACGTTACTTACCTCCGAAACAGCCTCAAAAGACGGACCCGCACAGGCGGATATGCTGAAATCCCGTTCCCTCCAAAAAACTTTCCTGCATGATATTCCCGCAGTGCGCATCAAGAAATCTGCCAAACGCGAAGCGGGAAGGCGGGGGTCAAAGCGTCTACGAAAATAGCATGCGTGATAAAAAGGATCGATGAAAAAGCAGGTGAAGACCTGCTTTTTCTTATTTCACCAGGATATTCAGGGCGGCGAAGCACGCCGTTTCCGTCCGCAGGCGCCGTGTTGAGAGTGTCACCGGATGCGCGGAGTATTTCACGGCTTCACTGACCTCATCCGGATGGAAGCCGCCCTCGGGACCGACAAGCAGCAGGACATGCCTGCATGCTCCTTTTCCGGCTGCAACGGGGATAATTTTCCTGATTATCGCAGATATATTGCCTTCCGTTCCGCGTGGCACGGATGAACTCGCGGAATTCCCGGACGGGATAAAGTCGGGGGATACGGCTGCGTCCGCATTGTTTGGCGGAGGAGAGGAGGATCTTTTCGCTGCGTTCACGTTTGATAGTTCCCTTTACCGTGTAACGGGTATGAAGGGGAAAGATATCATGAACGCCGAGTTCCACGGCCTTTTCAAGAAGGATCTCCCAGTGGGAGGGCTTGATAATGCCCACCGCCAGGGACACCCGGTTTGAAGGCTCTCCGAATCCCGGGTGGCGACGGAGTATTTCCGCCGTACTCTGCTGTTTTTCGACGGAACGGATCCTTGTCTGATAGGCGATCCCCTCTCCGTCGATCGCCCAGACGGTATCCCCGCGGGTCTTCCGCAGAACCCGGCTTAGATGAAAATGTTCTTCATTTTTGAAGGTCAGGGTGTCTCCACTGATATTCTGTGTGTGAAAAAAACGTTCGTGCGCCATTCAGAAATATTTTCCGTAGTTCAGGATCAGGGAAGCCCCGCTCCAGTTCCTTTTCTGCATTTCTTCGTCGATCGGGGCGCTGAAGCGGTTGACCTCGTAACCGAGCGCCACGGTAAAGGTGTTGCGTTTTTCCATCATAAAATCGACGCCGAAACAGAAATGCGTGTAGAAACCGAGATCCAGGGTGGCATCCCGGTAGCGGCTGATGTTCGCCCAGACGTCATTGTTCGTGTCGATCGCCAGGACCGGGCCGGCCTGAAGCGAGAAATAGGGAGCAAAGGTATTTGCCAGCTGTCCGGTAGAAAAGTGCTTTTTCAGTGAGATCCCGGTTTTGACAAAATCCAGGTGGATCGTGTTCAGTTTATAGGTATATCCCGTATAGGGATCCGTCATCGCTGTATTCCTTGCCGCTGGAAACGAAGGTCCAGCTTGCGTGAATGCCGGTGTGAAGGTCCCTGAGCAGGCGCCATTGCATTTTTCCGCCGAGCGAGGCCCCGTAATCCGTCATGCGCAGATCAACGGCATGGGACCGCTTGATCTGTCCCATGGAACTGTAATTCGCCGCAGCCATCAGCTGCGTCCCGACAAGCAGGATAAGGATGATACGTTTCATGGCTTTTCTCCGTAAACCTGTTCAAAGATATACTTCATGCCGAAGAGCGTGAGCGATTTGTCAACGTGCCTGATATAGCGCGAACGGGGAGCGATAACCCCGGAGAGTCCCCCGGTGGCAATGACCGTTACCTGATGTTCCCCCCACTCATGACATATACGTTGTATCATACCGTCTATCTGATCAATAGTTCCCCACATTAATCCCGACCGCAGGCTCTCGCGCGTGCGGGTCCCGATCACCTTTTCCGGGAAATCGAAGGTCACGTCCGGCAGCCGGGCCGCACGCCTGAACAGGTCACGACCCGCGGTCTCCAGGCCGGGCATGATCACCCCGCCAACGTACTCGCGTTGTCCGTTCACGATATCAAAGGTTGTCGCCGTACCCATGTCCACAACGATCAGCGGAGCCCTGTAACGCTCAAGGGCCGCAACGGCATTGCAAATGCGGTCGGCGCCCACTTCGGAAGGATCGTCGTACAGAATCTTCAGGTCCAGGGGCAGCCGGTGATCCACAATGAGCACCTTGCAGCCGCAGGTCTTCACGCAGACATCTTTCAGCGTGGTCGTCAGCTGCGGCACCACCGAGGAGATCACGCAGCCCGTGATATCCTCCGGAAGCAGCATGGCTTTCTCCAGGTGACGGCGCAGTAAGCCGGAATATTCCGGGCCCGGCAGCACGGGAGAACTCGGGACCCTTTGTTCGCTCACGATCTCGTCGTCCCTGACAAGAGCGGTGACGATCTGTGTGTTCCCCGCATCGATACAGAGATAAACGGGCATTATATTCTCAGTTTTTGATTGATGATCTCACGGGTGGCCGCCGGATCCGCCTTTCCCTTTGTCTCCCGCATGACCTGGCCGATGAAAAATCCGAACAGTTTTGTTTCGCCGTCCCTGAAACGCCGGACAAGTTCGGGGTTTGCTTCGAAGATCCTGTCGATCAGGGATTCAAGCGCCCCGCTGTCGGAGATCTGTTTCAGGCCCTTCTTTTCAATGATCTCCCTTGCGGAACCTCCGCCCGAGGCCATCTCGTCAAGGACAAGCTTGGCCGTCTGGGGTGTGACCTCCTTTTTCTCCAGAAGGCCCAGCAATTCGGCAAGCGCTTCGGCGGAAACCGGAACCTGGCTGACAGATCTTCCCGTTTCCGAGACGATCCTGAGGATCTCGTTACGTACCCAGTTGCAAACGGTTCTGGGCGCATTGAAAGTCTTCAGCACCGCTTCAAAATAGTCTGCGGTCTCCTTTTCTGCGGTGAGTGCTGAAGCGTCCTCTTCGCTCAGGCGAAGGTCTTTCATGAAGCGCTGCTTTCGTGCTTCCGGCATTTCCGGAATGGCGGAATTGATCTTTTCGATCCAGTCTTCATCGATATGAACGGGGGAAAGGTCCGGCTCGGGAAAATAACGGTAATCATGCGATTCTTCTTTGGAGCGCATTGAACGCGTTGTTCCCGATCGTTCATCCCAGAGCAGGGTCTGCTGAATAATATTTCCGCCTGACTCCAACACTTTCCGTTGCCGGCTCGCCTCATATTTCAGCGCCCGTTCCACATTGCGGAAGGAGTTCATGTTTTTCAGCTCTGTCCTTGTGCCAAAAGCTTTTTGTCCTTCCGGTTTTAAGGAGATGTTTGCGTCGCAGCGCATGGAGCCTTCCTCCATGTTGCAGTCCGAGATCCCGGTATAGCGGACGATTTGCTTCAGGGTCGTTAGATACTGGTAGGCTTCTTCCGGTGAAGCAATGTCCGGCTCACTGACGATCTCCAGAAGGGGAGTGCCGCAACGGTTGAGATCCACCCGGGTGCCGGCTTCGGAGTGCATGGATTTTCCGGCATCCTCTTCCATATGAATGCGCGTGAGTCCGATGCGTTTTTGTTTCCCGCCGGTTGCAATATCGATATGGCCTTCATAGCAGATGGGATCGTCGTACTGGGAGATCTGATAGCCCTTGGGCAGGTCGGGATAAAAATAATTTTTCCGGGCAAAGGTGCTGTACGGCCGGATACGGCAACGGGTCGCAAGCCCGAGCATGACCGCACTGTCGACCATTGCCTTGTTCAGGACCGGAAGGGCTCCGGGATAGGCAAGGCAGACGGGACAGACATGTGTGTTCGGAGCGTCACCGTAACTGACCCTGCAGGAACAGAATGCCTTGGTCTCCGTGTTCAGCTGAACATGTACTTCCAAACCGATGACAATATCCCAATCCATGCAGACTCCCGTTTTATGACACGAATTTAATCAGATTCCCTATGAATACCAAATGTAAATCGCGGACGAAAAAACCGGGATCCGGGATGAAAGCATCAGCACAGGGTAAAAGGCAGTCAAACAGATAATGATGGACAATGTCTCCGCACATGCAGCCTGAACATTTTATGACGGGCCGGCATATCCCTAAACCGGACGAAAGTCCCCGGACGGGATGCCCTCGGAAGAAAATTCATGACAAAAGCGTCTTTTCCCGGGAAAAAGATCCTTATATTAAGGCATGAAGAAAAGGATCATGTTTATATTCACGCTGGGTGTTCTGTGGCTTCTGATGGCCGGCTGTATGGGAAGTGAAGCGCCCGAAAACGTTCTGGCGGGCAAATGGAAATATACGAGCTATTACACGGGGAACTGGGAAAAGATCATTTTCCGGGAGGACCTCAGCTTACCGGCTGGAAACCTATAACGCCGCAAGCCATAACTCCACAGTGATGACCGGAACATACCGTTATGACGAAGATCAGTTCGTGCTGCAGCAGCGCACGGGGATGGATTATGCTTTTGACTATTCGGTATCGGGAGACAGCCTGTTCACCATGAACAAAATTTACCTCCGGCAGTGAAAAGATCCCGTTGTGAAAGAGGGGAGTGATGTTTCTCCCGCGGGCTTGGCTTTCCGGGAAAAATAAATAGCGAAAGCGTGAAAATAATTGTAAATTATCGGTTGATAATGATTTTGTTTATATGAGATCTGAAATTATAAATCCCGAAATTGAATTACTGGAGGAGGAGCTGGAATATTCGCTTCGGCCCACCTCATTGGATGAATTTATCGGGCAGAAGAAACTGATCGAAAATCTGAAAATATATATTGAGGCGGCAAAGAACCGGAAACAGCCGATGGACCATGTTTTGCTTTTCGGTCCTCCGGGGCTGGGGAAAACGACCCTGGCGAATATTATCGCCGCGGAACTGAACGCGAATATCCGCACCTCCTCCGGACCGGTGCTGGAACGCGCCGGAGACCTGGCCGGGATCACTGACCAACCTCGAAAAGGGAGATGTGTTCTTTGTGGATGAAGTGCATCGCATGAACCGCATCGTGGAAGAATACCTTTATTCCGCCATGGAGGATTTCCATATTGACATCATGATCGACAAAGGGCCCAGCGCCCGCAGCATACAGCTGAACCTTGAGGGGTTCACGCTTGTCGGCGCCACCACCCGGGCGGGCCTGCTGACATCTCCGATCCGCGCCCGCTTCGGCATCTCGTTACGGATGGATTACTATTCTCCCCGGGAGCTGACCCGGATCGTCATGCGTTCCGCAGATATCTTAAAGATCAGCATCAAACGCGATGCCGCAGCCGAACTCGGAAAGCGCTCGCGGGGAACCCCCCGCATCGTGAACCGCCTGCTGAAACGCTGCCGTGATTATGCGGAGGTCAAAGGGGACGGCGTCATTACCAAAGCGATCACGGACGAAGCCCTGAACATGCTTGAAGTCGACGGGATCGGGCTTGACAACATGGACAGGCGGATACTGAAAACGCTGGCGGATCATTTCGAAGGCGGGCCGGTCAGGATTGCAGAATCTTGCCGTGGCGATCGGCGAAGAAGCCGAGACCATCGAGGAAATGTACGAGCCCTTCCTGATCCAGGAGGGTTTTATGCAGCGTACGGCCAGGGGGCGCATTGCCCTTGACCGGACCTATAAGCACCTGAATATTAAAAGATATAAATCACATTCTCAGGGGAGTTTATTCTATGACGAAGTTTGAGATTTTCAACACCCAGCCGAGAGCATTCCGTTTGTCGGATTTTGATTTTGAGCTGCCGAAAGAACTGATCGCCCAGTATCCGAGCGACAAGCGCGGAGAGGATCGCCTGATGGTGGTGAACCGCGGGGAAAAAAGCATTTCCCACCATCGCTTTTCCGATATCCTTAAATTTATCAATGCCCCGGACTGCGTGGTTTACAACAATACAAAGGTCTTTCCCGCACGTCTTTTCGCTTCGAAGGATAAGACCGATTCCGAGGTCGAGGTCTTTCTGCTCCGCGAGCTGGAAGAACAGATATGGGAGGTGCTTGTCAAGCCCGCCCGGAAAGTGCGTATCGGGAACAAATTGCGTTTTACTCCCAGGATCTATGCGGATGTGATCGACAATACCATTTCCGGGGGGCGCGTGATCCGCCACAACTGTTCCAAAAGCACCTTTATGAAGTATGTGATGAGCAAGGGGAAATCCCCGCTGCCGCCGTATATCAAACGCGACAGCGAAGCAATCGACAGGGAGCGCTATCAGACGATCTTTGCCCGGGAGCTCGGCGCGGTGGCGGCACCGACAGCCAGACTGCCGTTTTCACACAGGAAATGATTGACAAGATCAGGAAAAAAGGTGTGGAGTTAGCTCCCATTACCCTTCATATCGGCCTCGGCACCTTCAGGCCCGTCCAGGTGGAGGATCTTCGCCGTCATCAGATGGACTCCGAATACTTTGAGATTCCGAAACGTTCGGCGGAAGCCGTGAATGAGACAAAAAAGGGCGAGGGCAGGGTCTGTGCGGTCGGGACCTCCACCGTCAGGGCGCTGGAGTCCTCCCTGATCTCCGGGATGGACGTGAATCCCAAGAATACCTGGACGGATAAATTCATCTATCCGCCGTATAAATTCCAGGTTGTGGACATGCTTGTCACGAATTTTCATCAGCCGAAATCTACGCTCATCATGATGGTATCGGCATTTGCAGATCATGATCTTATTATGGAGGCTTATGAGGAAGCGGTAAAGGAAAAGTACCGTTTTTATTCCTACGGCGATGCAATGCTGATTATTTAAGGGACTGTTTGTCCATTGTTTATTGCGGCATATCAGCGGCCGGACATTTTTCCGGCAGGAGACGTTCCGTAAAAATCCTATTCCGGCCTGCAGAGGTACCGGCGTGGAAATCTTTGCAAAACATTCGTTAAAGACGTATAATTACAGCATGAAATACCCGGAAAGAAAACTTGCGGTCATTATTCCCGCGGCGGGAAGCGGCAAACGGATGGGGCAGGCCGTACCCAAGCCTTTGATCCGGCTTGACGGCATGACGATACTGGAACGGACGCTCCGGCGCTTTTCGGAACTGCCCCTGCATGAAATGATCGTGGTGATCTCGGAAGCAATTCGGAAGGAAACCGAACGGATCTGCAGCCGGCTCGAAACCTCTTTCCCGCTTCGCCTGGCAGGCGGGGGAAAGGAGCGTCAGGATTCCGTCTGGAACGCCCTGGGGGCCCTGGACCGGGAGAGCGATATCGTGGCCGTCCATGATGCCGCCAGGCCTTTTTTCGACCCCGGGTTCTTCCGCCGTGCGTTCTCCCTGCTGGAGACGCATGACGGGGTGGTCGCAGGCTTTCCGGCCGCCTATACGATGAAGAAAGTCAGCGGCATGCTGATACAGGAGACCCTGCCCGAGAAGCACTCTGGCAGGCGAATACGCCGCAGATCTTTTACCGGAAGATCCTCGAAGACGCCTACCGTGACGCCATGGAAAACGGATTTTACGGGACGGACGATGCCATGCTGGTCGAACGCCTGGGCGGGAAGGTTGCAGTGACACCGGATACGCCGCAGAACATAAAGATCACCACGGTGCCGGACCTTTTTGCGGCAGAACAGATCCTGAAACAGGAAAAGGAAAAAGAATATGTTCCGTATCGGACAGGGATATGATGTCCACCGTTTAACGGAGGGACGCCGGCTCATTCTGGGCGGTGTGGACATACCGCACCCAAAGGGCCTGCTGGGCCATAGTGACGGTGACGTGCTTTTGCATGCCGTGATGGACGCGCTTCTGGGGGCGGCGGCGATGGGTGACATCGGGAAACATTTTCCCGACAGCGATCCCGCCTATAAAGGGGCGGACAGCCTGAAACTTCTTGAAAAGGTCTGCAGGCTTCTGGAAACACAGGGGTATGAGATCGTCAATATCGACGCGACCCTGGTTCTCGAGCAGCCCCGGGTCGCCTGCCATATTCCGCAGATGCGGGAACACATTGCCGCAGCCGCAGGCTGTGAGAGTGAAAGGATATCGGTGAAGGCAAGCAGTGAAGAGGGGCTCGGCTTTACGGGAAGCGGGGAAGGCGTGGCAGCGGCGGCGGTCGCACTCATTTCCGGAAATAAATATGGAATTTTTTCATTCGGTCCTGGACCTTTTCTCGCACCTTCAGCCTTATCACTATATGTTGCTTGTTTTTGCGGCGTATTTTATCGAAAACCTCTTTCCTCCCCTCCCGGGTGATACCATGCTGGTGTTCAGTGCATACCTGTTCGGCGTTTATCATTATCAGGATGCTTTCATCTGGCTGTATGTTTTCAGCGTACTGGGTGCGGTTAGCGGATTTATGACCATGGTGTATATCGGAGGGTATTTCGGGCGGCATTTCTTTTTCGAGAAAAACTACCGGTACACTCCGCGATCCCTCTTTGAAAAAGCGGAGGAGTATTTCCTCCGGTACGGATGGGGCGTGATACTCGGGAACCGCCTTTTTTTCGGCATGCGTCCGGTGATCGGGCTTCTTGCCGGTATGTCAGAGGATGCCCGGCTGCGTATCTTCCAGCTGCTGACGGTGTCCGCGCTTGTCTTTAATGCGGGGTTTATGCTTTTAGGCATATTTCTAGGACGGAACTGGCCGCTGATAGAGAGCATTTTGAGGAAGTACACGGGACTGACGATCGTCCTGACGCTGCTGCTTATCCTCTTGTTCCTTTGGCGGATCATCCGCAAACGAAAAAAGAAATAAGCAGTGCTTTTCCCTTCATTCACGGTTTCCCGCGGGAAAGGCATCGGTTACGGAACCTCACGGGTCCGGCGCCCCCGGCAACTCGCGGTCTTTCCGCAAACGGGATTATCGCCCCGGATCTGTTCGGTACCGGCGTCTTGCAGCGCCCCGCAGGGTCCAAAGCCCGGCAATGTTTACGGCCGGCGCTTGAAGCTCACCGCTCACGGCGCCCGTTTTTCACATTGCATATCCGGCGGAACTCCTTAAATTACCCATAACGCGAATTGTTGAATCGACAGGGAGATATGATGACCATTGTTACACGTTTTGCACCCAGTCCGACAGGTTTTATCCATGTTGGCAGCCAGCGCACGGCACTTTACAATTATCTGTTCGCCCGCAGCAGGGGAGGCAAATTCATTCTGCGCATTGAAGATACGGACCGGAACCGGCATGTGGAAGGGGCCGTTGAGAATCTTCTGGAGACCCTGCGCATCCTGGGCCTGGAATTTGATGCGGGGCCGGGGAAGAGGACGGGAACGGGCCCTATTTTCAGAGCGAACGCCGGGAGATCTATCAGAAGGAAGTGAACAAGCTTCTTGAAGCGGGATATGCATACCGTTGTTTCTGCTCTCCGGAACGCCTGGAGAGCGTACGGAAAACACAGCGGGAAAAGGGGCTTCCCACCTCTTATGATGGTAAATGCCGCGAGATTCCGCCCGCGAGTAGTCCCGACAACGTGCAAGCGCGGAAGGCCATGTGATCCGCTTGAAGATCCCGGACAGCGGCGTTTGCCGGTTTCATGACATCGTCCGAGCTGATGTGAAGATCGACTGGTCACAGGTAGATGATCAGATCCTGGTTAAATCGGACGGGTATCCCACCTATCATCTTGCCAATGTGGTGGACGATCATCATATGAAGATCACGCACATTATCCGCGGGGAGGAATGGCTGCCTTCCGTGCCCAAGCATTTGTTCCTTTACAGGGCCTTCGGGTGGGAGGAGCCCGAGATGGCGCATTTACCGCTGCTGCTCAATACGGACCGGTCAAAATTGTCCAAACGCCAGGGGGACGTTGCTGTTGAGGATTACCTCAGCAAGGGATATCTGCCGGAAGCGCTGAATAATTTTCTCGCCCTTCTAGGCTGGAATCCCGGGAGGAAGAACGAGATATATTCCATGGAGGAACTGATCCGGGAATTTGATATCAACAGGATCACAAGATCCGGTGCGGTCTTCGATGTAAAAAAACTCAACTGGATGAACGGCCAGTATATCCGCAAAATGGACAGGTCATGTTATCTGGAAGAGGCAAAAAAGTGGCTGGACGACGTCAAAATAAACCGAAAAAAACTCGATACGGCACTGCTGGCGGTCAAGACCTCGCTGACCACTTTCCGCGATATCCCGGATAAACTGGAGGTGTTCCAGGGCGGTCCCGCCAAACCGGAGCCAGAAGCAAAAGCCATATTGGGGGCGGATTCAAGCAAGAAGGTCTTTCAGGCCTATCTGGGCGAAGCGGAGACATTGACCGGCCTTGACGCAGAAGGGTTTAAAGCGCTTATGAGATCGGTGCAGGCGTCCACCGGCGTAAAGGGAAAACATTTATGGATGCCGGTGCGTATCGCACTGACCGGGGAAATGCACGGACCCGAACTGGGATATATCGCAGAATACCTGGGCAAAGAAGAGAACATCAGAAGGGTGAGGAAACAGCTTGAACAATCATAAATGCAGACGCTGACCCCACATGCCAAGATCAATCTCGGACTGCGTATCCTGGGCCGCCGCTCCTCCGACGGATATCATTTGCTGGAGACGGTCTTTCAGGAGCTGGATTTCGGCGATGTGATCGATATCCGTGAAAACGGAAAGCCGGGTGTCTTTACATTATCCTGTGATGATCCCGGGATTCCCTGCGATGAGAACAACCTGATCCTGAAAGCGGTACGGGAAATGCGTTCTTATCTTCCGGAAAACGCAGGGTTGCATTTTACCTTGAGAAAGAACATTCCTCCGGGCTCGGGCCTGGGAGGCGGATCCTCGGACGCGGCTGCCGTGTTAAGGTATCTGAACACACTGGCGGGCCTTGATCCCGCGCAACTGAAAGACATTGCCGGGTGCATCGGCGCAGACGTACCTTTTTTTCTTTACGGCGGTACGGCATATGCGCGCGGGACCGGCGATATTCTTCAGCCGGTGAATATCCCGAAAAACTGGAAAGCCGTTCTGGTTTTTCCGGCATCAATATCCCGACAGCATGGGCTTATAAGCAGTTAAGAATTTCCTTGACTGATAAGACAAAAAAAGCTATAATACCCAGCCTGATGAAAAAAACGTTTTCCTGGCAGATATTTGAAAATGATTTTGAAAGAGCAATTATACCATCATATCCGGAAATCGGTGAAATAAAACGCCGCCTTTACGAACTTGGCGCCGTGTATGCCGGTTTGTCGGGCTCGGGCTCGACTGTGTTTGGGATTTGCGAAACGTGCGGCATTGCTGAACGGGCTGTCCGCGTCTTTGAACGGGCAGTGACAGCCGAACCGATATAAAATATATTCGGGGGTCGTTCAATGGCAGGACAGTTGGTTTTGGTCCAACCGATCGGGGTTCGAATCCCTGCCCTGAGCACGCGAACAAAAGCCTGAACATACTATTCAGGCTTTTTTTTGCGTAAAAGGGAGATATTATGAAGAACAATGCAATGAAAGTATTTTCGGGTTCATCCAATCCCGGACTTACCAAGAGGATCTGTAAGGTGCTGGATCAGCCGCAGGGGGCGCTGACCACAAAAAAATTCTCCGACGGTGAGATCTGGGTCCGCTTTGACGAGAATATCCGCGGACAGGATGTCTTTATTGTCCAATCCACCTGCCAGCCGGCTGACAACATCCTGGAACTGCTCATTATCCTGGATGCCGCAAAACGTTCTTCAGCGGGCAGGATCACCGCCGTATTGCCCTATTACGGATATGCACGGCAGGACCGCAAAGATCAGCCCCGCGTTCCCATTTCCGCACGGCTCTTTATGGATATGATCGTCAAAGCGGGCGCCAACCGCATTATTGCCATGGACCTCCACTCAATGCAGATACAGGGATATGTGGACATCCCCTTTGACCATTTGTTCTCGGAACCGGCATTTATGAAACATTTCCGCAAACAGGGCCTTTTCGAGGACCCGGAACTCGTGATCGTCGCTCCGGACATGGGATCGGTGGCGCGTTCGAGGAAGATCGCCATCTATATGCAGAAGAATCTGGCGATCATCGACAAACGCCGCATTGCGCACAACAGGGCGGAGGCGATGAATATCATCGGGGACGTGAAAGGAAAAAAATGCCTGATCATTGATGATATGGTAGATACCGCAGGCACGCTGGTGGCCGCGGTCAAACATCTTAAAGCGGAGGGTGCCAAAGAGGTCTTGTCCTGCTTTACACACCCGTGCTTTCCGGCCCCGCGATCGAAAGGATCAAAGGATCCGATATTTCAAAGATATTCACGACGGATTCGATCACCCTCCCGGAAGAAAAGATATTGCCGAATATGGAGATCATCAGCGTATCGAACATCCTCGCATCTTCCATTATGCGTTCGCATCAGAACGCATCCATCAGTGATCTGTTCTACGAATTCAATTTAAACCGTTAACAAAACAGGAGATATGAAACAATGACAGAACAAATACTACAGGCCGAGTCCCGTAAAGGGCCCGGTAAGGAGGCAAACCGGAAGCTGCGCAATCAGGGGATCATCCCTGCAATTTTCTACCACAAGGGAGAATCCCTTCCCATGCAGATCAGCGAACTTGAGCTGATCCGCATGTTGAAAAGCGGAGATCAGGTCATTGCGCTGAAAATGGACGGCAAAAAGAAAAAGGCACTGATCAAGGAGATACAGTACCATCCCGTTACCGAGAGGATCATCCATGTTGATTTCCAGGAAGTCAGTATGAGCGAGGTCATCGAAGTGCTCGTTCCCCTGAATTTCGCCGGGACCCCCGCGGGACTGAAAGAAGGTGGCCTGTTTGACGTCAACATGCATCAGATCGAGGTCAAATGCAAGGCTTCCGACATTCCGCATCAGCTGGATGTCGATGTTTCCAAACTCGAGATCGGGGATACAATCCATATTGAGGACCTGGATTTCGGAGATCTGGAGATCATCACCAGTCCGGATATCCTGGTTGCCGGTGTTACCGTCGCCAAAGACCTTGTTGAAGAGATCGAGGCCGAACAGGAAGCTGAACTTGAGGCCGAAGAAGCTGAAGAAGCCGAAGAAGGCGAAGAAGGCGAAGAGACCGGTGAGGGCGAAGAAGCCGGTGAAGATGAAGAAGAAAGCAAGGAAGAGTCCGGGAAATAACAACGTGAAAGCAGTCATTGGCCTGGGAAACCCCGGGAACCGTTATCGTTCGACACGCCACAATGCAGGTTTTCTCCTGCTTGATGCGCTGATTGTACGGCATCATTTGCGCATGAAGGCCGGAAAGGGCGAATATATGATAGCATTGTCCGATGATGAAGCAACTGCATACGTGAAACCCCTGACGTATATGAACAAGAGCGGAACAGCGGCAAGGGATCTTCTCAGGCATTATGATATCATGCCGGAAGACATGCTCATCCTGCATGATGATCTGGACCTAGCCTGGGAAAGATGAAGTTCAAGGACGGAGGATCCGCAGGGACCCATAACGGACTGCGGTCCGTAATCTATTCCCTCGGCAGTGACGCGTTCCCGCGCCTGAAGATCGGGATAGACATAGAAAGGCGGAGGGAAAACTGGTCGCCGGAGGACTTTGTCCTCAGCAGGTTCTCTCCACGGGAGAAAAAGGTCCTTGAAGAGATCATTCCGCTGGCGTCCGACGCCGTCGATGTTTATGTGGCGGAAGGTCTCGGACCAGCCATGAACCGTTATAATCAGCGTTCATTAAAACAAGAATAACATTGAAAGGAGCATAAATTGCGATATTACGAAATGCTTTTTATCGTGCATCCGAATTATGAACAGGATCGTCTGGAAGCAGTGATCGATTCGGTAAAGAAAGCGATCACAGACAAAAAGGGAAAGATACTGAAAGCGGACGACTGGGGGAAGCGCAAGCTGGCCTATCTGATCAACAAGCAGCGGTACGGAAGCTATGTGCTGATGTACTTTGAGATCGACCCGAAGCAGGTGGATGAGATCCATCACTGGATGGAGATCCAGCATCAGATCCTGCATCAGATGATCATCCGCCTTGAAGAAGCACCTAAACTGTCCGAGAACAGTGAGAACCCCGATTCGCTCAATGCCTCGTCCTATTCCGGAAAGCCGGGTGCGAAAACGGAGGAAAGCGAAAGGGACAGGGGCAGAGAAGAAAAAAGATCTGAAGCAAGATCAGAAAAAAAATAGGAGAAGAACATGGCTTTCACATCCAGAAATAAAATATGCAAATACTGTGAGAACAGGAAGATCAGGATCGATTATAAGGACTACAAGAACCTGCGGCGCGCCATCACCGACCAGGGAAAGATCATTCCCCGCCGTGTGACCGGTACCTGTGCCAGACATCAGCGTGAACTGGTCAGGGCCATAAAACGTGCCAGGAATGTTGCCCTTTTGCCGTATTCATACGATGCAAACCAAAACTAAAGGAGATACAGCATGAAGGTCATATTGAAGAAAGATGTTGAAAAACTCGGGAATACCGGTGATGTTGTATCTGTCAAGGACGGTTACGCCAGGAATTTCCTTATTCCGCAGGGATTATGCGTTCAGGCCACACGCTCCAATACCAGGATGGCGGATGAACTGAAAAAGATCCAGGACAAGAAATCGCAAAAGGCGGAAAATGCTGCGCAGAACCTTGCGAAGAAGCTGAAAGACATTTCGGTTACTGCAACGGTCAAAGCCGGTGAAGAAGACAAACTCTTCGGCTCCGTCACCAGCCAGGTCATTGCCGATCTTGTTGCGGAAAAGGGCATTGAGATCAACAAACACGACATACTGCTCGATGAGCCGATCAAGGAACTGGGCGTCTTCGATGTTCCCGTAAAACTTGGTGCCGGCGTCAAGGGCGAGATCAAGGTCTGGGTCGTGAAAGAGTAGGTGTCAGAACCGCTACAGCACGATATATGGAACGAATAAAAGGCCTCCCTCTGCGGAGGTTTTTTTATGTATGGCTGTGAAGCGTCTAAAAAAATATCCTGTTGATCCTGCCGCGTCCCGCGAAGAGACAAAGCAGGGTCAATTATTAAATGTCATCTTTGCTTCTTCGCTTCCCCGCCTGCCCTCGATCCTGTCTACATATCCTGACGATCCCGTGATCCCGTCTGAAAAGCCATCCAGTGAATCCGGTGATTCTGTCGATAGAATAACAGGTTATCCTGCCGAAAACAATCTCCTCTCCGGCCGGTATTTGCTTTTAATACTGTCAACAATTCCCTAAATTCTCTGCGTAAAATTGCAAGTGGAGGATATTGATCAATGCCGGCATATATCGTGATGGGTGCGCAGTGGGGCGATGAGGGCAAAGGGAAGATCGTTGATGTTCTTGCCGAAAAAATGGATTTTGTCGTACGTTTTCAGGGAGGGGCCAATGCGGGTCATACGGTGATCCACGGTGACACCCGCTACGTCACCCATTTGATCCCCTCGGGTGTGATCTCCGGCAATTCAGTCAATGTTATCGGGAACGGATGTGTCGTGGATCCCCTCACGCTTCTTGAGGAAATGGAAGCCCTGGAAAAACAGGGCGTCCGGATCACTCCCGCTAAATTCATTATTTCACCGCAGGCCCACATGGTGTTGCCCGTACACCGGTATCTTGACAAGCTCCTGAACGAAAAGATCGGAACCACGATAAGGGGTATCGGTCCGGCATATACCGACAAGGTCAGAAGAACCGGCATCCGCTGGGAACGTGCGTGCGACGGCAGTTTTGCAGAAGCCTGCCGCGAGCACCTTGACTTCCTGGAGAAGGTCTATGCGGTGATCGGGAAAGAAGAAATAAAGAAGCTCCGTGACGGCATTCCGGCATTGGCGGAAACCGTTGAACGTCTAAGACCTTTTGTCCGGGATGCGCGCCCGCTTCTTGCGCAGGCGGTAAAAGAGGACAGCAATATGCTTTATGAAGGAGCGCAGGGAACCTTTCTGGACATCGACCACGGAACGTATCCCTATGTCACTTCTTCCAATACCAGCATCGGCGGTGCTTACACCGGAGGCGGTGTATTCCTCGATTTTCATAAGCGGATCGCGATCATGAAATCATATACGACCCGTGTCGGCGAAGGGCCTTTCCCTACGGAACTATTTGATGAGATCGGAGAAAAACTGCGGCGGAACGGTAACGAATACGGCGCGACCACCGGACGTCCACGTCGCTGCGGGTGGCTCGATCTGCACTTGTTAAGCACCTCATGCATGATCAACGGATTCAATTATATCGTTTTCTCAAAAGTAAGCTGTCTTTCCGGTTTTGAGACCCTGAAAGTCGCTGTCGACCACGATCCTGACGGGAAACCCGTCTACGAAGAACTGCCGGGATGGGAGGAGGATATTCTGGGATATACCGATTTTGCGGCATTGCCTGAAAATTGCCGCCGGTATATCCGTTTTGTCGAGGATTTTCTGGGTGTCCCCGTTGGAATGGTTTCCACGGGTCCCGACCGTGATCATGTGATCCGGCGCAGGCCGATCTTTTAGCCGGGGACGCTCCGGAAGGATACCGATCCGTTCATGCGTTATTTCAACGCTTCCTCATTATCAAAAGTGCGATAGGGACTAAGCTGGGTAAAAATAAAGTCATAGCTTCGGGAATGATCAACAAGTGATTCCGCAAGGATTTTTCCAAGTCCCGGCCCCAGCATGAATCCCTGTCCGCACATGCCGGCGGCCAGAAAATTATTTTTTATTTCACTGTTGTAACCGATAAGCGGGAAACCGTCGGGGGTCATGGGATAGAGTCCGCGCCAGGTCCGGCGCACCCGCAGGTAACGCAGCCGCGGAAAGATATCGATCATGCGCCTTGTGACCGCAGGCAGGAATGCGGATGTATTGTCACAATCGAATCCCGGCTTCAGCGGGGAAGGGGTAATACAGAAAACAACCTGTCCTTCGGCATTTTGGTAAAAATAATAATTCTGAGAATTTTCTGCCGGGCGGATATCCACGATCATGGGATCGAAAAGGGGCTGGACCGGTTCAGTGATCCCCGCTTCGTGAGAGTCGGGGTTGACGGGGAAATCCTGCCCGCTCATCAGTCCGATCTCCCGGGCACGGGCGCCCGCGCAATTGATGACCAAACCGGCCGAGAACGCTCCCGCATCGGTATGCACCGCATTGATATACCTGCCTTTAATATCAATATGCCGCACTTTTGCGCTAAAATAGAAATCCGCGCCCGCATGCTTTGCCAGCTGGAAGTAGGCGTCCGCGGTCAGCAACGGCGAAGCGGAACCGTCTCCCGGTGAATAGGTTCCCCCCAGAAGCCCCGACATATTGACCCCCGGGACCAGCTCTCTGATCCTTTCGGGACTTATCCAGCCGATTTCCAGATCCTGCTTTTCCTGTACCTTCGGAAGGGCCCTGAGTTCCCGGGCATCTTTTTCACGGTAAACCGGATACAGATATCCGCCCTGTTTCCAATTGATATCGATCCGGTGCTCGTCTTTCATGGCGGAAAGAAGGCGGATGCTTTCCCGGCAGATCGCGATCTTGGCCGGATCGGAATGGGTCGCCCGGACGCCGCCGATCGCCGCACGGTTCTGTCCGCGTCCCGGTGACACTTCTTTCTCTATGACGGCAAGCGAAACGCCTTTTTCCGCCATGTAATAAGCAAGCGGGAGTCCGACACTGCCGGCGCCGATGATCACGATATCATAATGCATCAACACATCATCCTTCCCCGCTGTCACGGTGTTTTTCATTGGCCAGAACATGCATCGGGATCTCCACGCTGAGCGGGCGTCGGGTGTTTTCTACGATCGCTTCCGGCGGGATATTGAGTTCCCTGAAGATCCGGGGAAGCAGCAGGGAGCAGTTCTTTCCGCCGCAGGAGCCCATTCCCACCCGCAGGGCTTTCAGCTGGTTCATGTCGCGCACATGATGTTCCCTGATGAAATCCCGAACCTGTTTTACCGTGATCATTTCACAGCGGCAAAGGATGGCGTCTTCCGGAAGATATTCAAAGGAGATTGTTTTGGAAGGCCGGGTCTCCGCTTCCGGCTGCACGCGGATCCCGGCGATATCCGGGGCATTTCCCAGGGAGACCTCAAGCGTGACCAGCGAGGTGCGGAAAGGCTTGTAATACCGGAGCTTCTTCACGGTACCTTTTTCCAGGAAATTCCCCTCCATGTCCATGAGGTCCAGCCTGTCCCCTTTCGTAAAATCCGGGATGAATTCATAGGGGAGCACGACCTCCGCCTTCGTTTCACCGATCCTGCGGGCCAGGCTTATGGCAAGACCCGGACAGACCGCCACACATTTCATGCAGCCGGTGCAGCCGCCCGTATATTCGGGAACATCAAGGATATTCCCCCGGCGTTTTTTCAGCCGGATTGCGTGTACCGGACAGACCGTTTCGCAGGGATTACAGGGGATCTCCTGCACACAGTGGATGACGGGACGGAACCGTTCATCCAGCACGGTCTTTTGCTTCGGGAAAGTTTTTCCGGGCGGATTTTTCAGGATTTCCGCTTTTTCATGGAAGGAGGGGTCGATGCGGATGTTCCTGCCGAGCCGTTTTGCCATGTTGAGTCCCGCAATCCGTCCGCCGAACATGGCGGAGGAGGCCTCCGCGATCTCATCGGCATCACCGGTTTTTACCACAGGAAAGCCGAAACTTGCAGCCGTATCGTAGTTTTCGTCCACCGGTGCCAGTCCGACGGCGATCAGCAGGGTGTCTACCTCAAAGGTTTTTGCCGTATCCAGCAGCGGGCGCTGCCCTGCGTCGACACCGGCGATGGTGACCCGTTCCAGTTTCTCTGTTCCGCCGGCATGCAGAATGGTATGACGCTGATAGAGGGGAACCCCCATGCGGCGGATCTTGTCCGCGTGTACTTTGTAGCCGCCGGGCCGGGGCAGGATATCACAAATGCCCTTTACGCGGATGCCGGCCTGCAGGGCATGATAGGCGGCGATCAGCCCCACGTTGCCGCTTCCGACGATAAAGAGACGGTCTGCGGCCTTAATGCCGTCACGATTGACCAGGGTCTGGAAAGCCCCTGCGCCGTAGATCCCCGGAAGCGGATTGCCGGGAAATAGCAGAGAACGTTCACGGGCGCCGGAAGCAACGAGCAACCCTTTAAAATCAATAATTTTGTACGTGCGGTTATTGACGAATGCACCGGCCTTCCGGTCCTTGTAGATACCTGCGATCATTGTGTTGTTCATCACCCGTATTCCCGGATGTCTGCGGACTTTTTCCCCGAGAAGCCCCGCGATATCAAGTCCGCGCGTTCCCGCATAGCAGTCTTCGGTGGAACCGAAGAATTTATGTGTCTGCAGCAAAAGCTTGCCCCCAGTGCCGCCTTGTCATCGGCAAGGATAACGCTGAAACCCGCTTCCGCCAGCTCCAGTGATGCCGTCAGGCCCGAGGGGCCTCCGCCGATCACCAGCACGTCGCAGGTTTCCTTATGGTCGCGTGTTTCTCCGATCGGTTCAGCGCCACCGGGCAGTTCCGGCAGGCCGTCCAGCGTGCGGATATCCATCCCTTCTTTCAGGGGCGTGATACAGGATTTTTGCGGGAGACCGTCGATCAGAACGGTACAGTGCGAACACTGACCGTTAGCGCAGAAAATACCCTGCGGCGCATGATTTTTATGATGATAGGAAAAGATATGGATATCGTTCGCGATCAGGGCACTCGACACCGCATCATTTTCATTGCCAAAATATGGATCACCGTTAAAGGTAAAAGGGACATGATTTTTGTCCCTTACCGTGATCAGCGGATGTTGGATCAGTTCGCGCACCAAAGACTCCTTATGCAACAGCGGAAATGTAGTAAAAAAAATGCAGAAAATCATCTAAAATGTCCCGTGAAACACCGCCTATGAAAATGCGGGCCTGCATTTTATTGCTGACGGAAAATGAATAAATTTGGAATAGTCGTCAGATACCCTTAATTTAAAATCGGAAGTTATTATAATAACAAATATGATAAGGCGATGGAATGGAAGCCGGAGACAAGAGCGTACTGATCATTGAACAGCATAAAATCCAAGCTGAATCTACATATCATGATATCAGGCATCTTTTTGACCGTTATTTCCTTGCATCCTCGGCACAGGAAGTCCGCGAGCATGTCGAAGACCATGTTCCGGACGTGATCATCACCAACCCCTTTTTCGGGGACGGCAGCGGACGCTCATGTATCCGGATGCTCCGCAAAAATCCCAAATTGCATGCGACCCCCATTATCGTTGTGAGTTCCCTGCCGGAAAAGCAGGTGAAGCTTGACTTTTATTCCCAGGGCGCGGATGCCTGCTTTCAGTTGCCGTACGACAGGGAAAAATTCAGGAGCACCATTGAGGAAAAGCTCCGTCGTCATGTCCGTTTACTGGCCAACAAGGGATCAGATGCCGTAACGGGATTTTCTTCCCGTTCGGTCTTTGAGGAAGCGTACCGCCGGGATCAGGAAAAAATACGCAATTCGGATGAATACGGCGTGCTGGGGCTGTTGGCGCCGGTGGGCATCGATTTTGTGATCCGGGATTACGGCCTGGAAGCCGGTGATAAATTAATGTCCGAGATTGCAAGGCTGATACGCGAAATGTGCGATCGCAGGTTCAGGGCAACCCTCTGGACGCAGAAATCTATCCTGTTCTCCATTCTCAATAAAAAGCACGAAGATATTCTGCGCGGCCTTGAAGACCTGCGCAAACATTATCTTGAAGTCATGCATTCCATTACCCAATTGCAGATGACCCCCGGCCTGCGCGCGATGATGATCCCGGTATCGGCGGAGACGGTGCTCGAAGAACAGGTTGATAAGCTCAGCGGACGGCTTATCCAGATATCCAGGGATCCCGAAGCGGACCCCGTACAGTTTTTTGCCGAACACGTATCCTCCAAACGTCATATCATTCTTGCGGATCCCGATCCCGTTGCCGCCAATATCATTTCGCACCGGCTGAAAAAGGACGGTTTTGTCGTGAATGAGCTTCATGACATCGATGAGATCTCCTATTATGCACATATGAACGATCTTGCGGCGGTCCTGGTCGACACCCTGGTTCCCGGCGGCGGAATATCCTTTGTGAAAAAAGTGCTTTCCCACCCGGTATTGTCCGGGGTTCCCATGATGTTATTAAGCCGTTTCGGACACGAAGAGGAGATCGCAGAGGCCTTTGAAGCCGGAGCGGAGGATTATCTGGTGAAACCCCTGTCGCTGATCGAGCTTTCCGCGCGGGTGAAACGCTTGACGGATTGATCATGGTTGAGTTCTTTTCTACATTTGTATCCGGATTTATTCACGGCAGCGAGGATCGGGTCATCCTGATCATACTGGTCGTTCTGACCTCGGTTTTCCTACTGGTGATCACAGTGCTTTTTTTCATCACTGTCTATCTGCGTATCCACAACAAAACAAAGGTGATCCGTCAAAAAAGGCTGAAAAAGCAATGGGACCCGTACCTGCTTGCCGTGATGGACGGGACCCTGAGTCCCCGGAAAGCATTTACAAGGATCAGCAAAAGGAATTCGCTCACTTTTCTTCTCTATCTTGAAGATTATATACGGTTGCTGAGAGGGAAGGAAAAGGAACGCCTGGAAGCAATGGGCCGCATGTCCTCAAAGAAGCTCGAGAGCCTTCTGCACTGTCCCTTCCGCAGAAGGCGTTATCTCGGCCTGCATCTTCTGATCCTTTTTCACGGACGTATTCACAGGAAAGTCCGGCTGGACCCCCGGGACATGGATATGAGCCTTCTGAGCATCCGGGAATTGCAGAATGCCCCGGAAGTGGAAATAAAAAAGCAGATCATTCAGATCTTATATAAATTCCCTTACCTGAGTCCCGTCTATATGAGCAATATTCTTGCGGGCATGGGCGTGGAGATCATTCCCGTGCTCCGGGACATCATTAAGAACAGGAAAGACCGGCCGTTCATGCAGATCGTTGCCATCGACGCCCTGCGCAGGATGCATGATGCGGATTCATTACGCATGACCGACCAGGTATTGCATCGCGATCAGGATCCGGGCGTTCTGCGTACCTGGCTGAAATATATTGAAGACCAGGGTGACCGGCAGTATTTTGAAGCGGTGCGCAACTTTATCTCTCACCCCCGGACGAATGTACGCATGGCGGCGATCCGCGCCTATATTGAACTGAGCGACAGGATCGGCAGCCGTGACATAATCCGCTTTTTCAATGATCCGTCCGTCAATGTGGCGGTCAATGCGGCGGAAAAACTGCGGGATGTGAAGCAGCTGCCCCATTTTTCCATTGAAGAGATCAGGGAATATCGCTGGGCCGACATCTACCTCAGGATGGTGTATTAGTATGGCGGAGATCATCTTTGATGTCATCAGGGTCTTTACTTATGTGGTGTTCATATATTTTATCACACTGAATCTCTGGTACTTCATTTTAAATATTACTGCCTACCGGGGACTGAAAAAATACATGCTGCGTCTGGAAATGATGAATCCGCATGACAAACTGCTGATGCGCAGCGCGCCGCCGGTCACCCTGATCACTCCGGCTTTCAATGAGTCGGATTCCTGCGTGAGTTCGGTCATGAGCCAGCTGAAGATCCATTACAGGGATATCCGTATCCTTTTCATCAATGACGGCAGTACGGATGACACCCTTGAAAAAATGCTCCGGACCTTCGAAATGGAACCGGCCTTTCTGCCGAAGGTCTCATTCCTGGAAACCCAGCCGGTGAAAGCGATCTACCAGAGCAAAAGCCATCCGGAGCTGTGGCTGATAGATAAAGTGAACGGGAAAAAAGCCGATGCGCTGAATGTCGGCATTAATTACTGCCAGACACCGCTGTTCTGTGCGATCGACAACGACTCCATGCTGGAACGCGACTCCATCGCGCGGGTCGTCCTCCCTTTTATCGAAGATACCCGGACCATCGTGAGCGGCGGGATCATCCGCATCGCCAACGGCTGTACTTTTGAGGACGGACATATCACGAAGGTGGACCTTCCCCGGAACCTGCTGGCAAAATTCCAGGTCATGGAATACCTGCGTGCCTTCTACGGCGGACGCCTTTCCTGGGACATGCTGGATGCAAATCTCATCATTTCCGGTGCTTTCGGGGTGTTCCGGCAGTCCGTGGTGGTTGCCGCGGGCGGGTACCAGCATAAAACGATCGGGGAGGATATGGAACTTGTCGTCCGCCTGCATAAATATTGCGCAGACCATAAAATACCGTATAAGATCCGCTTTATTCCCGATCCGATCGCATGGACGGAAGGGCCGACATCCCTGAAAAAACTCGGCAAACAGCGTGACCGCTGGCAGCGGGGGCTTATCGATTCCGTCAGATCGCACTTCAGCATGCTGTTCCGGCCGAAATATAAGAATGCCGGCATGCTGGCCATGCCGTTCTATTTTATCTATGAAATGCTCGGCCCCCTGATCGAAATGGCCGGATACCTGGTCTTTGTTTTCCTGATCCTTATCGGACGGGCGACGACAACCTATATTATCGCTTTTCTCCTTGTTGCCGTGGTAATGGGGATCGCGCTGTCGATCTTTTCCCTGATACTGGAAGAATTAAGTTTTCACCGGTATCCGAAATTCCGTCACATTCTTCAGCTGATCGGCATTGCGGTGATCGAGAACATCGGTTACCGCCAGCTGAACAGTTACTGGCGCATCAAGGGAACTTATTCCTACCTGAAGAAAAATCAAAACTGGTACTGAAATATGGAAAGAGAAATGACGTTGAGAATGCTGTGGATCATATCAATAACCTTTTTAGTGGGCAGCCTGGCATTTGCACAAGATTATCAGGACCTGCATGAAAGGGGAAGGGAACTGTATCATGAGAGTAAGGATGTCGAGGCCCTGAGGATCTATGACAGTATCCTTGAGGAATATCCCGGAGATATCGATGCGCTTCTGTTCCGGGGGCGCATCCTGGCGCGCATGGAAGCCTACGAAGCAGCCGAGCAGGATCTGCTGCGGGTGATCGCGGAGGCGCCGGACTATCTGGACGCCTATTACGCACTGGCCTCGCTGTACTACTGGCAGGGAGACCTGGACCCGGCGCGCAGGATGCTGACCCGCTGGCTTGAACGTGCACCCCGGGACCCGAACGCCCATGTGCTTTCCGCAAGGGTTGCCGTTGCCGGTAAAAAATATGCTGCGGCGCGAACCTTTCTTGAGCAGGCCTCCCGGTACGGTGCAGCAAAGGAGGTCCTTGATCCGCTGTTGCAGATCATGAACAGTCCGGTGGATAAATACCGGTGGAAAGGCGGAGTGCAGTATGAATATCTTGCCGTGGATCAGGAGCGTCCGGACTGGCGGCAGCTTGGCACCTATCTGGGACATGACTTCGGCAGCATTATCGTGACCGCCGAATTCAGCCGCTATCATCGCAATGATCTTACCGATCATTCCGTAAAGGCTGATACCTACATTCAGCTGTGGAAAAAAGCGTACATGAATGCCGGAATAAAGGCGGGGCTGAACGGCACGTTCCTTCCGCGGGCGGACCTGAACACGGAACTTTTTCAGGCTCTGGGGACCCGCCAGGAAGTGGCGGCGGGCTACCGTCTCATGTATTATGACTCCCTTGCGGTGCATCTTCCGTCACTGGCATGGGCGGCTTATCCGGGCAACTGGTACCTGCGCGATAAGGTTAGCATGATCGTCCGCGAAGCTGTCAGCTGGCAGAACCAGCTGACCGTACGCTATTATTTTAAGAATGCGGATCATTACGTGCAGCTGATGAATGTTCTGGGAACCGACCTTAATGTTCTCAACAATGCACGGATGCAAAGCATTGCCTTTGCACTC
The DNA here is from genome assembly GCA_034520235.1 of Fidelibacterota bacterium. Taxonomy (GTDB): domain Bacteria; phylum Fidelibacterota; class Fidelibacteria; order Fidelibacterales; family Fidelibacteraceae; genus M50B103. Next base: position 54,318 of record JAXHNS010000002.1, on the reverse strand, counting down.
GGCGGGTCATATTGCCTGACGGATCAAATGCTTCTGACTGCGGACCTGTCATGGACACGTGACGAGTATGCACTGCAGCGTTTCGGCGGCAGTGCGGGCCTCATTTACCGGTGGTGAGACAGATTAACACCCTAAACGGCCTGCAGTGAAGGAAGGCAAATGATCAGTGAAAACGGAAAACATAAAGGCCGGGTCCGCACTCCGCGGTCTCTGCTCCTGAACGCAACATGCTGGTCCCTGAACTTTATACACTGCTCTCAACTTATCCCCTTGTGAAAGGTGCGGGATCATCGTAATTTCCCCCGCAGGGAGAACAGAAAATATTTTTTTAGCGGGAGGATCGATGGACAGCAGGGAACGGGCGCTTCAATATCACCGCCGGCCGCTTGCGGGGAAAACCTCCGTAAAGGTGACAAAAGACTGCAGGACCCAGGAGGACCTCAGCCTTGCCTATACTCCCGGGGTGGCGGAGCCCTGCAGAGAAATTGAAAGAGCCCCCGCGGACATCTATGCATATACCAATAAAGGGAATCTGGTTGCGGTCGTCACGAACGGCACGGCGGTTCTGGGCCTGGGCAATATCGGCCCGGAAGCAAGCAAGCCGGTTATGGAGGGCAAGAGTGTGCTTTTCAAGCGCTTTGCCGATGTGGATGCCTTCGATATCGAACTGAAGGTCGCGGATCCCGATGCGCTGGTGAATATCGTAAAGGCAATGGAACCCACGTTCGGCGGGATCAACCTGGAAGATATCAGGGCTCCCGAATGTTTTTATATCGAGGACAGGCTGAAAAAGGAGATGCAGATCCCGGTCTTTCACGACGATCAGCACGGAACGGCCATCATTTCCGGAGCCGCGCTGCTGAATGCCTGCGAAGTCCAAAACAAGAAGCTGGAGGAATGCAGGATCGTCATTTCCGGCGCCGGAGCGGCGGCGATCGCCTGTGCCCTGCATTATGAGCGGCTCGGTGCACGTCATGAGAACATTGTCATGTGCGACCGCAAGGGAGTTCTCAGACCCGGACGCGAAGAGATCTTCGAGCCGAACAAGCGTTATTTTTTTGCTTCCACCCGTGCGAAGACCCTTGCGGAGGCGTTGAAAGGTGCCGATATATTTGTGGGGCTCTCAGCCGGGAACATTGTCAGCCCGGAGATGATCAGGGACATGGCGCCGAATCCCGCGCTTTTTCCCATGGCCAATCCCGTCCCCGAGATCCGTTATGAAACGATAAAAGCCGTCCGTCCCGACGCCGTAGCGGGGACCGGCCGCTCGGATGACCCGAACCAGGTCAACAATGTTCTCGGGTTCCCGTTCATATTCCGCGGCGCACTGGATGTCCGCGCGTCCGCGATCAATGAAGCCATGGAAGTTGCCGCAACAAAAGCCCTCTCGGACCTTGCAAAGGAGCCCTGCATTGATGCGGTGAAAAAAGCCTATAACGGTCGTGAGTTTGAATTCGGTCCCGGCTACCTGATCCCGAAACCCTTTGATCCACGGGTCTTTGTACACGAGGCGTTCGCTGTTGCCGATGCCGCCGTCCGCAGCGGTACTGCCCGGCTGAAACCGGATATGCGGCGCTACCGCGAATCGCTTGAAAAACGCCTGGAGATATTCAGTGCGGTGTACGGATAGGAAAGCATACGGGACGAAATGCAAAAAATGATTTTTCAGGATAAGATCATTTGATTATATTTTATCCTGAGTCACATTCAACGGAGGCATAGATCAGGAAGAGGTAAGCAATATGTATGTTCAAAGATCTGCCATACGCAGTGGACTTGCAGTCCTTCTGTTTTATTGCCTGATCCTTGTTCCGGCAGCCGGTGTTCCCGCGCCCGCTGCCGCAGAGACGCCATTGCATGCGCAACGCCGCGTCAACAGCCGGGAACTTGACCGGGGAATAAATAAGAACGTACTGATCATCAATTCCTACCATTACGGTTACAGCTGGTCCGACGGAATCCTTGAAGCGGTATACCGGCGCTTTTCGTCATCAGACATGAACATCCGCCTGCATACGCTGTATCTCTGACAGCAAGCGCATCAACGATCCTGAAATGTGGCAGAAACTGCTTGTCCACAAGCTGGAGGGATATCCGAAACATTATATCGACCTTATGATCGCCATGGACGACAATGCGCTGAACACCCTCTTGAACGCAGGGCATGCATATCACCGGGTCCCCGTGGTCTTTTGCGGTGTGACGGACAGGGAGGACAGCATTCCCCGGCAATGTCCGCAATTTATCGGGGTCAGGGACGACATCCCCTTCCGTGAAAATATCGATCTGGGCCTCCGCCTGTTCCCGGGAACGGAGCATATTGCCATTGTCACGGACAATTCCGAAACGGGGATCTCCCACCGCAGACGCGCCGAAAAAGCGGTCTCGGAAATGGACCTGGAGGATGTTGAATTGATCTGGCTTGACGGCAGCAGGGGACTGAGCACCGCAGGGCTCATTGAGCGGTTAAGGAAACTGCCCGAAAATACCATTGTGATCTTTTCCATCTGGCAGGTCGGAGGCAGGGGGACGCACCGGGAGATGAAAAAATACTATCCCCTTATTGTGGAAGCTACCCGCGCGCCGATGTTTACAAATACGGACCTCGGGCTGGACCAGGGCTTTCTCGGCGGCTATGTGTCAAGTTCCCGGGACCAGGGCGAAATGACGGCGGAGCTTGCCATGTCCATTCTTTCCGGTGCGGATCCCGGCAACCTGAGAATTGCTGACAAAAGCAACACATGCTACATCAACTGGAAGGAGATGAAACGCCTGGGTGTCCGGAAAAGCCGGCTGCCGGAGCATACCCGGTTCTTCAACCGTCCGATGGCGATCTACCGTGATTACACAGGATTTTTCTGGATAACGCTGGGGCTGATCATCCTTCTGCTGGTCTTATTCTGTTTTTTGCTGATATACCATTTCCGGTACCGGAATTATGAGGATTACCGTACCCGGCTTGCGTATCAGACCCGGCTGCTTGCAAAACGCTACAATATCCTTTTCAAGCGTTCAAATGCAGCGATCGTGATACTTTGAGATGGAGACCGGCATTGTCCGGGAGCTCAACGGGCAGGCCTGTGAGATGTTCCGCATAAGCCGTGATAAAGTCGTCGGTTTTAACGTTGAAGGATACATTAAGGATTACACGGAGAAAAAAGCCGAATTTGACACCCTGCGCGCTTCGCCCTTTGAGATCGAATTAACAAGGCATGACGGGACGCCGTTCTATGCGCAGGTGATCCTCAGTGAACTGGAAGAGGGGAATATCCGGCTCGTGTACGCCATCCTGAATGATATCACCATTAAAAAGCAGCAGGAAAAGGAGATCCTTTCCGGGAAGGCAAAGCTGGAGGAGACACTGCTGAACAGTAAGAATTCCTACTGGGAATGGGACCTTGAAAACAAAAGACTGCACAAGGAAGACAATTTCTGGCTTGCGCTGGATATCGACCCGCGGACACTGAGAGAAGATCCTGAAAATTCCGACTACTATCTGGACCATATGCATGCCGATGATGTCGGGGCGTTCAAAAGGTCCGTAGACAAAGCGGTACGGGGAGAGACCAACAGCATTTTTTCCGAGTGCAGGATGGTATTCTTCGGCAGGGAGACCTGGGTGGAAATACGGGGCATGGTCTCCGCACGTAACGAAGAAGGCAAAGGCATCGCGATCAATGGCTTTATGATGAATATCGACAGACGAAAAAAGCAGGAACAGGAGCTTCTTCTCGCTAAGGAAAAAGCGGAAGAGTCGGACCGGATGAAATCAGCCTTTATTTCCAACATCAGTCACGAGATCCGTACCCCCCTGAACGGTATCGTGGGGTTTTCCAACCTGCTCGGCAGGGAAAATATCAGTCAGGAGGATAAACGCAAATATGTTGCGTTCATCAATGAAAACAACGATCAGTTGCTGAAACTTATCCACGATATCCTGGAAATATCAAAAATTGAGACGGACACCCTGCCCCTGCACCCCGAGGCATGTGAGTTGCTGAGCCTGTGTAAGGATATTGTGTCCCAGGAAAGCATCGGCATCAGCCCGACGCTTCATCTCGAACTGGCCGAGCTCAGCCCCCTTAAGGTGATGGTGGACAGGACCAAGCTTAGCCAGGTCATAAAGAACCTGCTTTCCAATGCAATAAAATTTACGGAAGAGGGAGACATACTCCTGGGCTACCGGATCAAACGGGACAAAGTGGAGTTTTTTGTACAGGACAGCGGCATCGGTATTCCCAGGGACAAGCAGGAAATGATCTTTGAACGCTTTACGCAGGTGAACCCCTTTTCAAAGGGAACCGGCCTCGGTCTTGCCATCTCCAAAGCGATAGTGGAAAAGATGGGCGGTAATATCAGAGTGAAATCCGAAGGAGGGGAAGGGTTCCGTCTTTTATTTTACGTTTAAATATAAAAAAGCAGACTTGGAAATGGATAAGGTCGAGCCGGGTGCGGAGGAAAACGCCGGCAAAGAAGAACAGGACAAGAAGACCGTGCTTGTCGGTGCAAAGGAAGACAGTGATTTTGTTCTGCTGAATGTCGTGCTAAAGGGAAAATACGAGATCATCCGGGCTGCCGGCGCAAAAGAAGCCGTGTCCCATCTGAAAAAATATCATCCCGATGTGCTGATCGCAGAGACCGGAATGTTCAGCGGCAATGATCTTGCCGCCGTAAAGGAGATCCGGCGTATCGACAAGGATATTCCGCTGATCGGCATCTGTGCGAACGAGCCCGCAGACGGCGGAAAAACCTTGCTTGAGGCCGGTTTTAACAACTATTTGTCAAAACCCGTCAATATCAGGCAACTGCTTGAAATGATGGAGGGCTTTTTTAAGTCCGTGAACCGTTGAACTCCCGTCCTTCCGGGCGATGTAATACCTTTCATATGCTTTTTTTGCAGATTCTGCCCGTGGGGCTTGGATAGCGGGTCTGACAGTAAGTGGCTGATATTTCCCGATTAAAAAGGGGAATATTCGTTTATTACATCCCGATCTCATCGGAAATGGAGTGCATCGCATCGATAGAGATTCCGATGAAATCCCTCAGTTCCATCCCGGCATGCTCCGCGGCATCCCGGATAAAATCCCGGTTCACCTTTGCGGCGAACGCCGGTGATTTGAATTTTTTAAGCACGGATTTCACTTTTACGCCCTCGATCTTCTTGTCCGGGCGCAGGATCACGTAGGCACTGATAAGCCCCGTGATATTCTCCGCCCCGGCGAGGATATATTCAAGGTCGCTTTTGCGCCTGAAATCCGATCCTTCCATTCCCTCGACATGGGCAAGGATGGCACTGAACATTTCCGGAATGTCATACCCGTTTTCCTTCAGGATCTCAACGGTCCGCCGCCCGTGCCTTTCCAGGTCTCCGTTCAGCGCATCCAGATCAAGGTCATGCAGGAGACCGCAGATCCCCCAGAATTCCTCATCCGCACCGGTTGCTTTTGCCAGTGCGCGCATGATGACCTCCGTCTCCCTGCTGTGTTTCCGAAGATAATCCGTATGCAGATACCTGTCGAAGAGTTCCCCGGCTTCGGGATAAGTGATCTTTTTTTTCATGGTAGGAACCTCTTGAGTCATTTTTATTGCCATATCGTTAAAATATAAGCATAGACCGGCAAAATAAAAAGCCCGCATATCTCTGTGAATTTGCCCTCCACCTAAACAATTAGCGTTTGCATATGCGTCATAAAAATTGCAAATTTGCATTTGCAGATTGGTATTTTATTAACTTTTAATTAGTTTCCGGTGATAAATAATGCGTTAAGCATGTAAGGAGCAGGGAAATGAATTTACATTGGTTGGATTTCAGCGTTATTATTGTCTTTTTCGCAGTGATCTTCGGGATAGCGGCATATTATTCACGGAAGGCCAGTCAGGGGACCGATCAGTTTTTCCTTTCCGGACGCAATCTTCCCTGGTGGCTGGCGGGTACGGCCATGGTGGCGACCACCTTTGCCGCGGATACGCCGCTGGCCGTCACGGAACTGGTGGCGCAAAACGGGATTGCGGGAAACTGGCTCTGGTGGAATATGGCGATCGGCGCCATGCTGACGGTGTTCTTTTTTGCACGTCTCTGGAGACGTTCCGGAATGATGACCGACGTTGAATTCGTGGAGTTCCGCTATTCGGGGAAACCCGCCGCCTTTTTGCGCGGTTTTCGCGCCCTTTACCTGGGGCTCTTCATGAACGTGATCATCCTCGGCTGGGTCCACAAGGCCATGGAAAAAATATTTATCGTAACGGTTCCGGAAGTCAATGCTTTCATGCTTGTTTCCATCGCCGCCGTCATCATCGGCATTTACGCCTCAGCTTCCGGGCTGGTGGGAACCGCCCGGACGGACAGCTTCCAGTTCCTGTTCGCCATTGTGGGCTGTATTATCCTTGCAGTGATCGTGGTGCGCCTCCCAGAGATCGGAGGTCTTGCCATGCTGAAATCAAAGCTGAAGCCCGAGCTGATTGAGTTCGTTCCCCGCGTGGGAAACACGAGCGCCCGGGGTGTCGCAGGCGGTGCAATGGCACTGTCCGTCGGTGCCTTTATTGCGCATATCGGCCTGCAGTGGTGGGGAACCTGGTATCCGGGGTCTGATCCCGGCGGCGGCGGATACATCGCCCAGCGCATGATGTCGGCCAAGGATGAGAAGCACAGTTTGTTCGGTACCCTGTGGTTTACCATTGCGCATTATTGTCTCCGCCCCTGGCCCTGGATCCTGGTCGCACTGGCGGCCCTGGTCATCCTTCCCCGTTCGGGAAGTCCTGAAGAACTCCGGGCGGAAGATCCGGAAATGTACATCATGGCGGAAGAGGTTTTTCATTCCGCCTCATTGCGGAACTCCGATGATCCGGCCTATCAGACCGAAGCATTCAAAAACTATTACGAGAAATTTGAGAATACGGTCGGATCCCGGGCGCATGTATCCGAAGCTAATGCTGCGATACCTGCCGACCGGATTGCTCGGGCTGCTGATCGCCGTTTTCCTTGCGGCATATATGTCCACGATCGCCTCGCAGCTGAACTGGGGGACCTCGTACATCATCAATGACCTTTACCGGCGATTTGTAAAAAAGAAGGCGGGAGAACGGCATTATGTAAAAATATCCCGTCTGACCATGATGGTCATGATCATCCTTTCCCTGCTGATCACGCGCTACCTGCTGACCACCATCTCCGGCGCCTGGGAATTCATCATCAATGCCAGCGCCGGCCTGGGAGGGGTGCTGATCCTTCGCTGGTGGTGGTGGCGCATTAATGCCTGGTCGGAGATTTCCGCCATGATCGCTCCGCTGATCATTTATCCCATCGCAAGGTCCTTGGGGCTGGAATCCCCGGTCACCCTGTATCCGACGATCTTCGGTACCACGCTCGTATGGGTCCTGGTCACGCTGCTGACAGAACCTGCCGATGAAGGGACCCTGAAGAAATTCTACGAAAGGGTCCATCCCGGCGGACGGGGCTGGAAGAAGATCTCGGAACAGATGCCCAACGTGAAAAGCGACAGCGGGTTCGGCCGGATGTTCATTTCCTGGGCGGCGGGCGTTGCACTGGTCTATACCGTGCTTTTTGGCCTGGGAAAACTGTTCTTTATGGAATGGGGAATGATGATCCTGTATTTTGCCATTGCCGCGGTCTCGGCGGTCGTGATCTATTTGAACATGAAAAAGCAGGGATTTGAGACACTGGTCAAATAAATCATTGGAAAGGAGAATATGTCCGGGAACATCGTATATTACTCCACCTACGGAAGCACGAAACAATATGCGGAAATTCTGGCTACAGAAACTGCAATGGCCTCTGTATTCGTGGAAGGAAGCGAAAAGCAGGGCGCTGGTCCACAGTGATATCGTGGTCATGGTGTCAAATATCCGGATCGGGAAACTGAAGATTTGGAAGTGGGCGAGGAAGCACCGCGGCATCCTCAGGGACAAAGCGCTGTTTGTGCTGGCCGTCGGCGCAAATCCACCGGATGAACAGGATTATTACATTGAGACCGCGATGAAAAGCCTGGATTTTCTTGACCTGAAGAGAGAGAACAGTCTTCGGCCTGGGAGGAATCAAGCGCCTGTCGGAACTGAAACGTACGGACGCTTTTCTGTTCAGGATCCTGGATAAAATCATCCGGGAAGGATCAATGGAACGTGAGATCCTCCTTGACGCTGATCATTTTAATCCCCGGGACCTCAATCCGGTCGTTATGCACATCAAAAGGACATTCATCCGCAATAAAAACAAGGAAACACCATGAAACGTTCTGCATGTATCGTATTTGTATTAATATTACTTATGACCTTTACGGCAATTGCAGGGAGGCTGCCAAAGAAGAATTCCGCGCAGTCTGGCTTTCCACAGTGGCGAACATCGACTGGCCGGAGGACAAAGCAGCACAGTGAGGCCAGAAAACAGGCGGATCTGATCCGCTATCTTGATACCCTTAAGGCTGCGGGTATCAATTCCGTGATATTCCAGGTGCGGCCGGCCTGTGATGCGATGTATGCATCTCCCTATGAGCCCTGGTCCTACTGGTTCAGCGGCAGGCAGGGAGAAGGTCCGCCCGCCGATTCGCTCTGGGACCCGCTGGCGTTCGCTGTCAGGGAGGCGCACAAAAGGGGGATGGAGCTGCACGCCTGGGTGAACCCGTACCGCGCCGTCAAGGACCCCGCCCTGGAAGACAGCGCCGGCTATCTCTGTGCATCGCATATCTCGAAACAAAAGCCGGAATGGATATTGCCTTTCCGGGATGTCCACATCCTCGATCCCGGGAAAGCCGGGGTGCGGGAATACATCACGAAGATCTTTATGGACATTGTGAACCGTTATGATATCGACGGCCTGCATATGGACGATTATTTCTATCCCTACAGCGGGATCCGGGATGAAGACTCCCTGACCTTCGCGGAAGAGGGCCGCGGCATCGACAGTATCGGTGACTGGCGCAGGGACAATATTAATTTGCTGGTCGCTGCGGTGGCGGACAGTATCAATAAGGTGAAGCCCTGGGTAAAATGGGGCATCAGTCCCTTCGGGATCTATCGCCCGGATGTGCCGGAAGGCATTGAAGGCTTTGATGCATGGTCCGTGCTTTATTGCGATCCCATTGCCTGGCTTGAAGACGGAACGGTGGACTACATCACCCCGCAGTGCTACTGGCCTTTCGGCGGAGGGCAGGATTACGGCAAGCTGATCCCCTGGTGGTCCGCGCAGGCAAAAGAACACAAACGCCACTTCTATCCCGGCCAGGCGCTTTACCGGGCGGCCTCCGAAACGTTTCCCGCAGGGCGAAATACCCCGGCAGATCCGCCTGAACCGTGAAACGGACGGATGCCAGGGGAGTGTGCTACTTTACGGCGAGAATTTTACAGCAACCCGAAAAACACCATTGATTCGATGCGTCAGAGCCTGTACAGGTATCCTGCATTATGGCCCGTGCTTCCTCACCGGGAAGGCCGGCCGCTGCCCGCGCCGGTCCTTTTTTCGGTCCGCAGCGACGGGAAGGTGCGGCTTACCTGGGAACCCGTAAGCGACGCCTGGGGATATGTCGTTTACCGGGCAAAAACGCAGAAAGCCCTGGGAAAGCCGGAAAGTATCCTGACGGTCACCGCGGATTCCGGCGGAACCTTTACGGACAGGACACCGGAACAATGGTTTTATGCCGTGACGTCCCTGGACCCCTACAAGCGGGAAAGCCGCATCGTTGAAGCCGTCTATGATTTTGTCATACCGGTAAGACCTTTCGACGGGGGAAAAGACACCTGGGGACGGGTGAAATTTGCATGGGAACCCTTCGCCGGAGCGGAATATTACCATATACAGGTTGCCACAGACGAGGATTTCGAATGATTGTCTATCAGGAGCGCCTGCTTGACTCAGAAACACTGAGGAAGCGATTACACAAAGGTCTGGAATATTTCTGGCGGGTCAAGGCGGACAATAATGATGTCTGGTCGCCGGTCTGGTCTTTCAGCCGTTAAAAAACCGGTACTCCGGAAAAGAGGTACAGTATGAAAAGAATTCTGCAGATTGTCATGATCGCCGGTATGTGCATCGGCAGTGTTTTTGCTCTGGAAACAAGCCCGAAACGGGAATTCCGTGCGGTCTGGCTCTCCACCGTGGTAAATATCGACTGGCCGAAATCCCGCAACGACAGTGACGTAAAGAAACAGAACGACCTGAAAGCCTTCCTGGTAAAATTAAAGGACAGCGGCTGCAACGCAGTGCTTTTCCAGGTGCGCTGCGCCTGCGACGCCATGTACGATTCGCCCTACGAACCCTGGTCCTACTGGTTCAGCGGCACGCAGGGACAGGGGCCGTCCGCCGACTGGGACCCCCTGGCATTCGCGGTCCGGGAAGCACATGCACTGGACATGGAACTGCACGCCTGGGTCAATCCCTGACCGGGTGGTCGTTAGCCCGCAAGAGGCCGGAACGAACGATCAGTATATTTCCGAAGACCACATTACCCGCACACATCCCGAACTGGATACTCGAATTTTCGGATGCGGATATCCTGGATCCCGGACTGCCGCAGGTGCGGGATTATATCACGGATGTGCTGATGGATATCGTCATTCGCTATGATGTGGACGGCCTGCACATGGACGATTATTTCTATCCCTACAGCGGAGTGGAAAATGAAGACGCATCCACCTATTCGGACCATTCCCGGGGCATCGGCGACATTCACGACTGGCGCAGGGACAACATCAATCTGCTGGTCCGGTCGGTCATGGACAGCATCAACGCCGTGAAGCCGTGGGTAAAATGGGGTATCAGCCCGTTCGGTATTTATCGTCCGAATATCCCCCCGGGCATTTCCGGCATGGATGCCTACAATGTGCTCTACTGTGACCCGCTGGCCTGGCTGGAGGACGGCAGCGTGGATTATCTGACGCCGCAGTGCTACTGGCCTTTTGGCGGGGGACAGGACTACGGGAAACTCATCCCCTGGTGGGCGGAGCAGGCAGGGCGATACGACAGGCATTTTTACCCCGGACAGGCCATGTACCGGGCGGGGAATTCCGATTTCCCGCGCGGTGAAATCCCCCGGCAGATCCGCCTGAACCGTGCAACGGAACATTGCGGGGGCAGTGTCTTTTTCACCGCCAATGATTTTTACGACAATCACAAGAATACGATCGACAGCCTGAGAAGGGACCTTTACCGGGATCCCGCCCTCTGGCCGGTGATGAGCTGGAAAGACAGCACAGCCCCGTCAGAGCCCCAAAACGCGGAATTCCTTGTGGACGGGGCGGGAGCGAAGATCCTTTCCTGGATGCCCCCGCCTATTCGGGATGGCGGCGATTCCGCCTACGCCTGATATGATCTACCGCGCTCCGTATCCCTGGATGACCTTTCCGACATGTCCCGGAGCAAGGCGCTCCTCTTTCATCATGAACACCGTTTTACGGATCCCGATCCCGGCATGTACGTATTACGCGCTTACCAGTCTGGACCGCTGCAAACTGGAAAGTGTACCTGCAGAGATGGACTTTCCCTTTGTGGACCCGCAACGCCCCGCCTATGCGGAAGGATCTGCGGAAAAAGACCCCGTATTCTCCTGGAGCCCCTATGCAGGGTCCTCTCAGTACACGCTCCAGATATCCGGCAGTGATGACCTCTCGGAGCCGCTATATGAATATACGCTTTCCGATACCGGAAGGATCGTAAACCTGAACTATCAGACGCAGTATTTCTGGCGGGTAAGGTCGGACAACAGTGAACAGTGGTCCCCTTTGTGGACCTTCACCACGGAACTCCCCCCGGTCGTGGAAATCCTTTTTCCGCCGGATTATTATGAGGGGATCGATCCGGAAGTGTCCCGGTTCACATGGGAACCGCTGGAGGATGCCGTTTTCTACGAGCTAAAGCTTGCCTCGGATCCGGAAATGCAGGACATCATCCTGCATGAAGAGAATATTGCGGATACTTCCCTTGATATCGGCGGCCTGGAACACGGAACCTATTATTACTGGCAGCTGCGTTCCGGCAAGTATGACCGTTGGACGGATGTCCGGAAACTCAAGACCCGTGAAGCACATATTGCAACGCTGTGGCAGCGGAGCATGATGACGCAGTCCATGCCGTACTATATGGACACGGAACTTCAGGCCGGCGGACTTGCCCTGGGCGATCATGACGGCAATACACTTTTGTATGTCCTTCATTCAGACAGCGGAGATGCTTCCGTGTCCGTTTTTGACGCTGAAAGCGGCGAAGCGTTGTACATGACGCTGGACCTGAGCGGTGTGAGCGGCGGTACGTACGCTTTACGGGATATTGCTGTCGCTGAAGACGGCAGGATCTATGCTGTGAATTGTGCTGACAAGGGTGAAAGTTTTAAACTGTACCGCTGGGCGGGTCCTGCCGGGCCGGCGGAATGCGTATACATCGCAGAGAACGTCGCTTACCGCCTGGGGGACCATATCACGCTCAGCGGAAGTGAAACCACCGGGGATCTGACCCTCTATGCACCGGCGGCGCGGTCCGATAAATTGCTGAAGCTTCGTTGGCAGTCCGTCAGCCACAGTTTTGACGCGCAGCAGATCACGCTGGGGCGAGGGAACAGCAGTAACCCGGACCTGGCCCTTCTCCCGGACGATGAAGGTTTTTACATCAATTCCACGGAATACTATCTGCGTTATTTCAGCAGTGACGGCACCTTTCTCGACTGGATGAAAGGCAATACGAGCCTTTCCCCCTCCGCGAATGCTATCGCCGGTTTTTCCCGGAACGGAAAAAACTACATTGCCGCATACAATTCCGGGACAGAATCCGCACAGATCATTGACCTTACGGACGGCATCCGCACGGCGCTTTTCGCCGGGTCCACCTGCCGGCTCGGTATTGAGGAAAATGCGGAGTGCCGCGGAGATGTGGAAGTTGATGATAACGGTGACGGCACCTTTACGCTTTACGTCATGGGAGAGAGGAACGGTATCGGCGCCTATGTCTTTGATGCCGCATCCGCGATGACGGGAACCGTCGAAACCGCTGCGATTTCCGGGATTTTCCTGGATGAGAATGACCCCGAACCCTTTCAACCCGGTCACCCGCATCCCGTATTTTCTGGATAAAGACCGCGAAATTGAGATACTGCTTTATGATCTTTCCGGGAGGCAGGTCAGGACGCTGTACCGGGGAAAACAACAGGCCGGGACCCATACCCTGCGTTTCGATGCCTCGGACCTGAGTTCCGGCGTGTAATTTGCACGCTGCGATCGGGCGACAGGGTGCAGACCCGGAAGATGACCCTGCTGAAATAAGCGGGCGGCGGGAAGCGGCTAAAGTACAGGAAAGCCGGGCGGTCCTTACTTCACGCCTTTTTTCCGGCATGAAGCGCAGATTCCGAATATCTTCGTACTGTGCCGTTTCGGAAGGAAATGATGGTCTTCACAGATCTTCTGCTGAAGCGATTCAAGCTCCTCATTGTGGAATTCGATGATGGCTCCGCAGCTTTCACAGATCATATGCTCGTGGTGCCCTTTGACGACCTCATAGATCTTTTCATCGTTGACGCTGCGGATATGCTTGATGATCCCCGCATTCTCGACGGTCTTGATCGTCCCTACACGGTAGCCCGTGAAACGCTGCGCTTCCCGTTGCCTTTTTTCCCGATAATGTCTTCGATCTTAAAGTGATGGCCCTGTTTCAGCACTTCATCGAGCATCTCGAGCCGCTCCCGGGTAATGTTCTTCCCTTCTTTGTGAAGAAAATTCCTGAACTGACGGAAAGCCGCATGCTTATTCATCATACCTCCTGGTCACAGGCCCAGGAGCAATGCGCCCTGAAAAATGAAAAAAGAACCTATCCAGGCGACGAGAAACGTATAGGAAACAAAGAACACCGTCCATTTCAGCGAACTGCTTTCACGCGAGAAGACCGCCACCGTGGCGATACAGGGGATATAGAGAAGTACGAACACCATGAAGGACAGCCCGACAGCCCGGGAATATGCCGGATCGGAGCGCAGGGAGGCTGCCAGCGTTTTCGTGTCGCTTTCCGCATCCCCGATGGCGTAGATCGTTCCCATGGTGGAAACCACGATTTCTTTTGCCGCGATGCCGTTGACCAGTGCGATATTCAGCCGCCAGTCGAACCCGAGCGGCCGCGTGACCGGTTCCAGGAATTTCCCTACTCTGCCCGCAACGCTGTACGGAAGCTGATCTGCCTTTTCCAGACGCTCAAGTTTCAGGGTGTCCGCGGCCGGGAGACTGCGGAGCCTTTCATATTTTTCCGTGATCTCCGGGTGCTTCGGGAAACTGCCCGCGAACCAGATCAGCACGCTGGCGACAAGGATTACCGTGCCGGCTTTTTTCAGATAGATCATTGCCCGCATCCAGGTCTGGCTCAGCATACTGAAGGCGGAAGGTTTGCGGTAGGGAGGGAGCTCCATGACAAAGGGTTCGGATTCGTGCCTGAAGATGACGGATTTCAGCAGCTTTGCACTGATCAGCGCGATGAACACTCCGAAAAGGTAGACGCCGAAAAGCACGTTACCGGCGGTCTGCGGTAAAAAGAACGCCGAAATGATCACCGTATACAGGGGCAGTTTCGCTCCGCAGCTGAAAAAAGGGACCACCATCATGGTGGTGAGACGGTCTCCGCGGTTGCGGAGGGTCCGCGCCGCCATGATCGCGGGGACGGAACAGCCGAAACCGGTGATCATGGGAATGAAGGATTTTCCGTGAAGGCCGATACGGTGCATGAGCTTGTCCACAACAAAGGCCACCCGGGCCATATACCCGGTACTTTCCAGAAGCGCGATACAAAGGAAAAGGATCAGGATATTGGGAAGAAAGACCAGCACGCCGCCCACACCGGCGATCACGCCGTCCAGCAAAATGGATTTGAACATGGACGGGGGCAGGATACCGTCAAAGAACCGGGTGAGCAGCTGAAAGAGACGGTCGATCCACTGCATCGGATATTCCCCCAGCCGGAAGGTCAACTGAAAAATACTGTACATGATAAGCAGGAAGACCGGCATTCCGAGAATACGGTGAAGAAGCACATTGTCGATCTTTTCCGCTTAAGGGTTTCGGCTTCCGCCCCGCTGTCGTGCACGGTCTCCTGCAGCGCCCCGTGTATGAAAGCAGCGCGTTCTTCGGCCATGAAAACATCGGGCTCCATCTGCTTGTGTCTGCCGATCTCTTCCCGGAGTCTTTTTAGTATTGCATCGACCTGTTCCCGGCAGGGGAGCGTTTTGAGCATGGTCAGGACATCCGGGTCCCCTTCGATCAGCCGGATAGCCAGCCAGCGCGAGGGAAGCTGTTTCCACGAGGCCCTGTCCGCAATGACATTTTCAAGTTCTCCGACATAGGATTCGACGATGTCCGAGTATTGCTGCTTGTATTTTTTGGTTTTGATCTTTCCGGATTTTATACCCACAATATGGTCCAGAAGGTCGTTTATTCCCCGCTTGGTCACTGCCGAAGCGGGAATGACATGGGTGCCGAAAAGTTGCTCGAACTGTTCAACATCAATGACTGTCTTCCGTTCTTTCTACTTCATCGATCATGTTCATGACCACCAGCAGTTCGACCTGCAGCTCCATCAGTTGTGTGGTCAGGACAAGATTGCGGTCAAGATTGGTGGCGTCGACGATATTGATGACCATGTCGGGTTTCTGGAAAAGGATAAAATCACGGGCGACCTTTTCTTCGGGGCTGTAGGGGGAAAGACTGTAGGTTCCGGGAAGATCGATCAGGCGGATGGTATATCCGCGATGCCTGAAGGTACCCTCCACCTTTTCCACCGTCACGCCGCTGAAGTTCCCGACCTTCTGATTGGTCCCCGCAAGGCAGTTGAAGATCGAGGTTTTTCCGGAATTCGGATTTCCGGCGAGCGCAATGAGGATGCTTTTAGTATCTTCCATGGAAATGTCCCCTGAATCCCCGTTTCCGCGCCGGGACACGGTCCGACGGCCTCCACCAAAACGCGCCTGGCCTCTTCTTTCCGCAAGCTCATCAGAAAGCGCTTAATGCGTATTTCTATGGGATCGCCGAGCGGGGCATAACGCACTACCTCGAGGCGTATACCCGGTACAAGCCCCATGTTAAGCATTCGCTGACGTATGACGCCCTTCTGCCGTTATCTGCAGGACCCGGTAGCGGACGCCAATGCTTGCGTCGCTTAAGAGAATGGGGGTTTTATGTTGTCTGTCGTTCATCGCTGAGAAAAAATAATGAAAAAAAAGCGGGCGCACAAGTCAATAATTGAGATTTAGTCTCAATTATATGCCGGGTTCCGGTATCTTCCTTTTTTTTGCGTTTGCGAAACATTCTTTTAAAAAAACTTTTTCATTTTTCATTCAGAAACGCTATGTTTAAATGCTTTTTGAAAAACGGGGAGGAGAATACGTCGAAAGGTAAATAGCTATGAGTGAACAAAATCCACCGCTGACAACTGGAAAATATTAAAGTGAAGAAGAAGTATCAGGACCTTGAGATCTATGCATCAACCCTTTTTCCGGGTTTGATCTATCAGATCCAGGGACCCAACGGATCCGGTAAAAGTACTTTACTGGATGTTTTTGCCCACGAACAGAGAATCGATAAAGGCGTCATATATTATGAAGGAAAGTCCGGTGGCGAAAAAACAGCACTCATCACGTATCGTCAGAAAACTGATCCGGCCATATTCGCCAGGAAGGGCAAAAATACAAAAAAACTCCTTTGGCAACATTATTGCATGCCGTCAAGGCGAGGAAGCTTTCATCGGCACTGGCCTACAGAACGGCGATGGGACTTCTGGAAGATTTCGCAGTTGCAGGATATCGCGAACCGGAAAACCAAACATTTATCATCCGGTACACGCAGGAAGATCGGACTTCTGAGGGTCTTTCTGCAGGATGCCCGACTGATCATCATTGATGATCCGGGATTCGAATCGCTGGGATGACGATTCCGGCGAAAAAATATGTCAGCACTCTTAAAAAAAGCGTAAAACAGGACAACCGGACACTGGTACTTGCCGCAGCGCAGTCCCTTGCCCGCTACCGCCTGATACAGATCACGCTTTCGCCGCATAAAGGACATATTACACGGGTTGAAAAAACGTATCAGCGCAAGCCGAACACCCGTCGTAAAAAATAAAACGGAAGTATTCTCTTCCCCTATTATCTGAGAAATGAAACGCATCAAGATATCACGCTACGCAGATTTCGGTAAATATACAAAACGGGAAAAATGGTAAAGGTCTTAAGGGATTACGGCATCAGGGACCGCCGTGTCCTGGATGCCTTCCTCACCTTCCCGCCACTGTTTTTTACCCGAGGGATCGGAAGCACTTGCTTATCGCGATCAGCCGGCAGGCATCGGATGCGGACAGACCATTTCCCAGCCTTACGTGATCGCCCTGATGCTGGAGGCACTGGACGCTGAAACCGCAACACCGGGTGCTTGAGATCGGTTCCGGCTGCGGCTATGCGCTGGCGCTGCTTTCCGTGCTTGTAAGTCAGGCGTACGGTGTTGAAATTGAGAAAGTGCTTGCGGAAAAGAGCAGGAAAACACTGAAATGGCTTAATATTCACGATGCGGAGGTAGTCTGCGGGGACGGTTATGAAGGTTATTCCGCCGGGGCGCCGTATGATGCCATCCTGCTTTCCGCGGCGCCGGATAAACTTCCCGAAACACTGTTTACGCAGTTGAGGTCCGGAGGAAAAATGGTCCTTCCGGTGGGAAAATTCAACCAGCTGCTGGAACTGTATGAAAAGAAGGCCGGAAAATGGCAGAGAAAGGTCCTGACGAAGTGCGTTTTGTTCCCCTGAGAAAGAAGCAATGAAGACCTGATGTATCACAATGGATATCCGTCTCTTCCGCCGGATATATCAATTCCGGGAAAACCGCTACCTGCGGGCATTTTTCAGGACCGTCTCTTTTATCGGCGACGGCTACTTCTATTTTCTCTTTCTGATCTATATGTATTTTGCAGAAACGGCGTTGTTCAGGCGGGCCCTGTATATTTCCCTTGTCGCCTTCGGAATGGAACTGCCGCTCTACCGGCTGCTGAAGAACAGCATACGCCGCATCCGGCCCTTCAACACCTATCAGGAAATTGAGAACATGGTATTGCCGCCCGATGAATTCAGCTTTCCCTCCGGCCATACCTCGGCGGCATTTCTGGTCGCAATGATCGTCTGTCATTTTTTCCCCTCCCTGTGCGTCGTTTTGTTCGTATATGCCTTTCTTGTCGGATTATCCAGGATCTATATCGGTGTGCATTATCCCAGCGACATCCTTGCCGGCGCCCTTTTCGGTTCCGTGATCGGGCTGTTGTCCATATACGCTGTGAACCGCCTGTTCTTTTAAGCTTTATTAGCTGTAAAAACCACATTCCTTCGCATCCTGTGGCGGACGGGCTTCTGACGTTCCGGGAAAAAAAGAGCAGGAAGCGGCAGGCTGCAGGGCCGGGACTGACTGAAAGATGCAGGATCCGATAAGCGGGAAAGGGGGATGGGGCGGAGATAGCGGAAGGCCCGTTTTCATAGGTTCTGAAGCTGAACGTTGTCGGCCGGAGGTCTGTATTATCGAAAGGAAGGATTTCCGTCACAGCCGGTCAGGACGGGAGCGCCCGGGACTTTCAAGCCGGCGGCGTATCGGGTGCTGTTCACGCTGTTCGTCTTCTCCGGCTTCCATGTCCTCCATGTCTGCAGGCAGCAGGCTGTCGCTTTCGGAAATTTCAAGGAATCCCCCTCAAGATAGGCGAGATAGTTGCTAATATGGGTCTCAATGGCAGCAATGCGCCTTGCGCTCCGGCGGGCAAGGGGGGTGCCGGGAAAACGGTTTTCCACAATATGATAGAAAAAAGCGTGCTGTCTTTCGTATCATGGTACCGGCTGAGTTCATAGTCGTACAGCCAGGCGATCTTATAGGCGATAAGGGCCTGGTTTTTACGGTCAACCAGGGGGCTTTTAAAAAAATTCTTATATTCCCTGACCGCACCTTCAAAATCTTCCCTGATCGACGTACTCCTTTTCGATCCCGAATATTTTTTCCTGATTCTGATAATACAAAAGCGAATCCCGGGGAGCACGGTTTAAAATATGATCACTGATCTCCCGAGTCCGGGAATCTTGTGGTAATGGAATATTTAATGGAATCTGCGATCTCAGGTTCATGAAGTTCATATTCCCAGACGTAGGCCTGGGAATACAGAGCTTTGGGAACCGCCGGAGTGTAATAGAACTCGCGGCTGATCTTTGTATAGATCTGCAGGGCTGTGTCGGGAATATACAGGTCAAACAGAAAAACTCCGGCAAGATTAAAGAGGCTTTCGGTGTAATCGACGGAGCTTTCCATATACCCGGACAGTGCATCCTCAAAGCGACGGTAATCGCTATCCGCAATCCTGAGCAGGGAGTCCACCGTACTGCTGTCTGCGGACAAGGTGTCCGCCAGCAGATGTTCCCTTTCGTTTTTCTCCGTTCGTACGGAGTCTTTCAGAAGCTCGTAATGCACCCAGGCGCTGTCGGTCAGTTGCGGCTTGGCCTTTTCAAGCTCACTCAGATCGTGCTTTATCCTCTCCACTTCCGACAGTATTTTCACGTAGTCATTTGCCCGGCTTCCTTCTTCTGACTCACGCTGTTTGGTCTGTGCCCGCTTGAAGAAGTAGTCTGCGGAATCGATGTCCGAACGTTCAAAAAGATAATATTGCCCCAGGCGGTAAGCGGCACGGGCCCAGGCATGTGAACTTTTGTTGTGCCTGTATTGATTTTCCGCATCTTCGACGATATCACGGAGTTTACTGACGGCGGTCTTTGTTCTTCCCCGGTCGAAACAGAGATTTGCTTCTTCGTAGATCACATCTCCCCAGTAATTGGAGATACGGGCATCTTTCAGGGCTTCCTCAATATATTCCTCCACTTTTTCAAATGCTTCCTGCTGCCGGTAGGCGCGGATATAAGCAAGCTGTACTTTTGCACGCTGTTCATCGAATTTTATGTTTCTTCTGGCACGGTTCGTATAGGTAAGGGCTTCCCCGTACTGCCCCCGGTCAAGCTGAATACCGACCGCTTCAAGGTACATATTGCAGCGGGTGTGCTTGTCCGAAGCATGTTCCGCAGATCGCAGGAAGGCGTTCAGCGCACGGGTGGAATCTTTCTCCTGAAGGGCGAGATACCCCATTAAACTGTAGGCATCGCTGAAATAGGCGCGGTTCCCGGAATTTTCCAGAAATTGTTCAAGCAGTTCATACGCGATGGTCTTCCTGTCCATTTCAAAATAGCATTTTGATATCCATAACTTTGCCTCAAAATAATACCGGCTGTCGGGATAACGCAGCGTCAGGCTTTCCAGCTGTTCCAGCGCGCGTTCGTACATTCCGAGCTGGTACTGGCAGACACCGTTGTAGAACATCACATCGTCAATAAAGGAAGAGCCCGGGAATTTGTCCATGACCACCTGCGCCTGTTTGGCGGCCTTGTTCAGGGCATTCCGGGTGCCGGAAGATAATTTCTCCTTGTCCTCTTCAGCGTTGTAGGATTCCTGGGCGCCTTTAAAATAGACCTTTGCATTGTAATACGTGTTGAAATATGCATTCAGGTCCGTCCATATACGCGTAAAAAGGTTATCCTGCGCAAAAAGGCCGGAGCACATCAGCAAAGCAAGTGTCAGGACAGATATTTTTGATCTTTTCATGGATTTTGTTCGTATTGTCCCGTAAAAAGTTCCGTTAACGCCGATAAAATACATACATCCTGCAAATATGCACAGCAATTTTTAAAATATATCGTCAACGCGGACCTTTGAGAATGCAAATAATGGATTTCAGCGGTGATGCGCGGAAACTCCGGCGTTAAGCCTTCGCCGCGGGAGCGGGCGGTATAAAATGAAAGAACAACGGTGCGTCCGTGCTTATATTTCCGGTGTTTTGATCTTACGCACCGGTTTTTTCTGCTGCGATCCAGAGTGCGAAAATGATCAGGATACTTCCCGCAACGACATTCCACTGAAGGAGCTCAAAGCCGAAAAGCACGGAAAGGACGATCGTTGTCGGCGGATGCGTGGAAATGATAAGTCCGGTCTGTGAGGGATTGATGCGTTTGAGGATGGCAAAATAATTGAGATATGAAAGGCCGCTGCTGAAAACCCCCAGAAAGGCGAGACTGATCCAGCCTTTCCAGCTTATCACGTGAAGATCCGCCTGCGCAAGGCGGTAAATACCCCAGGGCGAGTAAGTATCACGGCACCGATAACAAGTATCAGTGCCAGCTGCAGGGGACCGTATTTATGGACAAAGGGCTTGCTGAAGGCCGTATAGAGGGACCAGCAGAGCATGGCAATGAACACAAGGCCGTCGCCCAGAAGAATGGACGCGTTGAAAATGAAGATATTCTTTCCCAGCACGATCCCGACGCCGATAAAACTCAACACGGATGCGAATATGATCTCGCGGGTCGCTTTCTCGGCCTTCCGGAGAATGTCAATGAAAATGATCACGATGGGAGTAAGGGAATAGATGAGCGGGGGATGGCTGGGAACGGTAAAACGGAGGGACTGGGCAAAGAGGATCTGATTGCAGAACATGCCGAAGAACATGAGGAAAAAGAGCATTTTAACGTCGGACCATTCAATGCGGATACGGATTTTCCGGAGCAGGACAATGCTGCCCAGCGCCAGCATGCCGATCACGTAACGGAAGAAGCTGATGACGAACG
This sequence comes from Fidelibacterota bacterium, assembly GCA_034520235.1. GTDB lineage: Bacteria > Fidelibacterota > Fidelibacteria > Fidelibacterales > Fidelibacteraceae > M50B103. The sequence goes on along the minus strand of JAXHNS010000002.1, from coordinate 32,668 downwards.
CATCGACCTCCATGGCCGCCTGCTTTCCGGCGATATTGGTAAAACCTACAATAAGTGCCTGGAAGACAATAAGAAGTAATGTAAAAAGCTTGTCCTTGTTCACTTTCATTTCCACCAGGACCATTCGATATTAATGCCGGCATAAAAGGTATTGCCGTAGACAAAGTCGGAGGAGGTGTAGATCCCCTCATAAAAATAATAGTTGAGATCCTCTCCGGCTTTCAGGGGGGCGGAAAACTCCGCTGCAATACTGAAGTTCTGCAGCATGGCCTTCAGGCGCATATTGACCTTCCAGTCGCCGGTATAATCGCCCGGTGTGCGGAGCGAATAGATAAGGGTCCCGGGGTCAAAAGCGACATTGTCCGGATCGTCATGGAGGATATATTGTGCGTTCAGCTCCCCGTTCAGGGGCAGTTTTCCTCCGGCGAGCGGAGCATGGAATACCAGGCCGCCGGTAATGGTGGAACGCTCGGGATAGTAATAGACGGACGTATTGCTATAAGTACGGGCCAGTGTCGCACGGCCGTACAGTTCTATTGCGGATCGGATATAACGGTATTCCGCTTTTGACTTTATGCTGAAGAAGTCCGTGATGGGGTAATGGGGACATGGGTGAGCCCGCCTTGCCGGCAAAGTCATAACTGGCATGAAGGCCGGCATACAGCTTATGGATTTTTCCGTCGATATTCAGGCCGGTGCGGGCTCCAGGTACTGGTAGCCCGGATGCATGATGACGGGCAGGGGTTGCGCACTTTCGCATAGGCTTCAATAAAGAAGGGATCGGGGCGGTAGCTGATCTGCGCGATGGGGAATATCTCTTTCGGCTGAAATACGCACGGCAAGGTGCGAAACAAATTTGGGATGTTTGTAGCGGAGTCCGGGGCGGAAAACCATCATGGATGCGTGACGGCCGGGATTCCAGAATATCCCGGTGTTCGTATGCGCGTAAAAGGCGAGCGCTTGCTTCGGTGCGTAACTGAGTTCAGCGAACTGATGAAAGGTATCGTGGTTACCGGAACTGCCGCCCTCCTGTTCGATCAGGTGAAAATCCATACCGCCTTTGATCCTGAATTTTTTGGCGGGCTTATAGTCGAAGGCCAGTCCCGGGTCCGGATATGATGGAGGGTGTTCCCGCTTTTAAGGGAAAGGGCCTGCGTATTATCGGTGTGAAAATACTGGAGCGAGCCGTGCTTGTTGCGGTACCGGAGCAACACATCTTTTTTGCTCGGTTGAAGCGGCTCCGGTAATTGATCATTTCCATCGCCACGCCCCAGCGCTGGCGAAAAGCATAGGGGATGTATTTGACGACGATGTCGGAAGAGAACCCGGTAATTCCCGCCGGCGCTTTGGTCGATGGTAAAAAGCTGGTCCCAGCGTGCAAAGGTATAGGAGGAGTCCGGATATTTCTCCGGCAGAAGGGTGGGCGACGGCTCCAGCCAGGAACGGGGATAGGTGAGCCCCATGGCCCGTGTTTCGGGATCCAGGATCATGAAGCGGTCCCAGGACTCTGTGCCCAGTTCATAGGCGTTGAGTGTAAGTGAAAAGGCGGCGGACAACAAGATCAGGAACATGCGTTTCATCGATCAACCTCCGAAGTAATGAGGATAGTGCTTATTGACGTAATTGACAAGCAGGGTGATCAATACCGAAAAGGTAATGGTATTGGAGATCATATTGATCAGGTAAAAGGGGACTCCGGCCACGATGCCCGCTGCGGTCTGTTCAAAGCTGAACCCGGAGGGGACGGCGTAAAAAACACGGGTCATAACGTTATAAAAAAAGGTCAGTATCAGGCCGTGGATACCCAGGACAATACCGGCAACAGCGGGTTTGCGGCGGGCCATTTCAGGGATGTAGCTGCGGGAAAACGCCCCCAGCAGTGCAAATGCGGAAAAGGAAAGCAACTGGGCCAGCAGGAGGGTGGGGAAGGCGAGCCCCGATCCGAAGGGGTTCGCAATGCTGAAGATCCCCTCGCCCAGCAGCGCTACAAAAAGTCCGCGTTTCCAGCCGAGAAGCAGGCCGGAGAAGAAGGCGATCGCCGTAATGAACTCCAGATTGGGGATATAGCTGAATGCATAGGCAATTCCGAGGAAGAGGGCCAGGAAAATACCTGTCTCGGCGATCTTACGGTTTTTTATCAGTGTGCGGGCGGTCTTCTGACGTATTGTCATGATCCTCGTCCTTTTTGGGTTTGTAAAGCGGAATGCGAAAATAATTTTTCACGGAAGTCCAGTCACCGTCATCCAGCTCTCTGCCGATAGCGGTTTTCATCATGTCCATGCGGGCATCCAGTTCGTTCAGATAAAGGACCAGCAGGGCTTCCGGGAAAGCAGGTTTTCTGGGGGATGTGTGTTCGTAGCGCCCGTGGTGAGATAAAATGATATGTTTCAGCTTAAGTGCCGGCTCCTCAGGGAAATTTCCGATCTGCGAAAGGGCGTTTTCCACCATGTTGTACCCGATGGCCTCATGACCCAGAAAGTTGCCTCCGTCGGTAGGGACATTGCTGGATAACCGCTCAGGGCTTCGAGTTTCCCGATGTCATGCAGAAGGATGCCCCCGATGACAAGGTCCTTGTCCAGACCGTATTGTTTTGCGGCCGGAGAACCAGGTTCAGCATATAGACGAGATGTTCGAGCAGGCCTCCGATGACGGCATGGTGCTGGCGTAAACTGGCAGGATGTTTTACGATCCTGCTACGATTATTGATGATCAGCAAATGTAAAAGTGCTAAGAGCTTGGGATTTTCTACTTTTTTGATCGTTCTTTCAACGAATCGCCACATTTTTTCCGGATTTTGCCCGGTATGCGGCAGGATTAGCTCCCATGAGAAGCCTTTTGCAGAAAAATCCTCCTCATTGACCGGAACGATACGGGTAATATTCAGTTGCTTTCGCCCCCGGAAATCCTCGACGAAGGCCCGAACTCCCACCGGCGATCCGGTACTCGATCATGGGTTCGATGTCGCCGGCATGTTCCCAGATCTTCCCGATGATCATGCCGGAACGGTCCGAAAGGATCACATCCAGATAGGGTTTGCCTTCCCGCGTTAACCGCAGATGTTTCTCTTTTAGAAGCAGATATGCACGTACTTCCTCATTTGCCTTGAAACTGCGGATCGTGGATAGCGGAATGTTATTTTTCATATTAACCCTTTAATTGAATGAAAATGTATAAAAAATTCTTTGTATTTTAAAGAAAGTATTTATTTTCATTTCGAAAATTAAGCAAGCGCAACAAATATTACAGGAAATAGGGCGTAAATAAATACGATAAAAGCAATCGTTGTCACAATGTTGACAACTGCTTTATGTATTTCTTCCCTGCATGCCGGTACCACGGGCAAGATCTCCGGAAGGGTTACCGACAAAGTTACCGGTGAACCGCTTTCCGGATGCAATATCATGGTGGAGGGGATCCTCTGACCGGAGCGGCGACGGATACGGACGGAAGCTACGATATCCTGAATCCTGGCGCCCGGGACCGACTCACTGCGCTTTGTCATGATCGGATACGGCAACAATCACATTGTGAATGTGGATGATTCTACAGGCGTAAAATTCGTTGCATGGGTAAAACAACAGAGGTCATCCCTCCAGATCTTCCAGAAAAGCTTCACGGTCCCGGGGCTGACGGAACGGTCCCGGGAGGGGAAGCCAGGTATGGGTCAGCTCCCGCCATTTTATATACTGCGGGTATTTGGATGCGGTAATGGATTCCGTCAGTTGGGTGCTTCCGCTAAAGAGCAGGATCAGCACCAGAACGCCCGCCGCGCTCCAGTGCAGGGTCCCGGTGGCGTTCATAGCGTAAAAAGCGACCACCACCCACTGGGCGATTCCGCAAAGCAATCCGGTGCGGGAAAATTTGCCGAGGCCGGAAGGTGTTGAAACCCAGTTGATATCTGGGATCACCGGCATGTTCAGGCTGCCGCTTTTCTGTCTGGAATATGTATTGCTGGTTGTCCGAAAGGGTCTCGCCGATCAGGAAATAACAATGCAGGGCGAACAGCAGAAGGTCCGCGGGATTCAGCGGGGCGGGGTTCTGCCGGACAACGTACAGCGGAAGAGTGATGGCAAAGATCAGCGCGAGCTGAAAGACGCAGATAAAGAAAAAATTGAATATCTCGAAGAAGAAACGGTTCCCGATCTTTTTCCGCATAACCTCCCAGCGGTAATCCTCGCCGGTAAATCCGTTTTTCCGGGAGAACGCATACCCTCCGGCGGCGTGCGAAATTCAGGGTCTAGACGGATGCCCCAGGCAATGACCAGTACGGAAGCAAAGACCAGCCGGGTGTTGTGGGTGTGTCCGTACATCCAGATCAGGGCATAAACGGGCGGAAGGACCGACCAGAGCCTGTCGACCGTTGAATAATTCTGTGTGAAAAGACCGTAGAAGAAAGAGATGATGACCGAAGCGCCCAGCATAACGACCGTGATCTCAAATGCGTTCATGTGCTTCCTCCCTGTCCTGCGTTATGAATATTTCAAAAACGAAATATAGAAAAAAAATTTTAAATTGAAAAAGAAAAAGTACCGGCTGCGGACAGGATAAACGGGATTTTTTTAGACGGGATCACCACTGTGTGGATCACGCCTTCCGTCCATACCGGTTACGGCAGTTCCGAACGTCAGCCGGTGTTCTATTCCCGGAATGCTGCGGATCCCGGGATTGTCAAAGATCTGGGAACAAAGCGGCCCTCAGCTTGCGTACGGACAGATCGTGGCTTGGGGACAATATGCCGTCGGCATCGGCATATCCGTCATTTTCATCGCTCCGGTCTTCGGACTCCCGGATTTTTTCGGGGTCATCATTCCCGTAGGGTTTGAAGGGGCCGCGGAAGCCGGAAGGTCCTTGTCCCGGCAAAAGAAAAAGCGTGATGTTTTTGTTAAAAGAAAAGTAAGGCTGGAGTGGAGAGAAAGCGCTTTTTCGTCAGGGAGATCTCATTCGTTCAGACGACCCGGCAACGCCGGGCATTTCCCGCGTCGGGCCCGGTAACAGAAGTTCATGAATATGCGTTTTAAAGAAATGTTTTGATCAGCTGGTCAATATCCGCAATATTCGTCAGTTTGTATATAACCTGTGTCCCCTTGCGTTTGCCTTTGACGATCCCGACAGCCTTCATCTTGGCCAGGTGTTGTGAAACCGTTGCCTGGGGGATGTCCAGGCAGGTTTGTATATTCCCGACATTGGAAGAACCCTCTTTTGACAATCCGCGCAGGATGCACAGACGCACCGGGTGAGCAATGGCCTTTAATATTTTTCAGCCTTTTGCTCAAGATTTTCATAATCTTTTTTGTCCAGCATATTATTTCCTTTACATTATTCTACTACTTGTTAATATATATACTTTATACACTGAAGTCAAGAATTAATATGAAATAAATATATGCTTACAATTCTGGAAAAATATTTTATATTATTTATTAATTAAACAAAGGAGAAACGGAATGAAGAGGAAATATTTACTGCTGATCACCGCGGTTCTGGCAATTGCCGGCGTTCTGTACAGCATTAAATTTTTCGACAGGGCATTTCCCATCGTGAATGTCAGGATCAGCGCCGATAAGCATTGAGGTCATCCGCAAAGCCGATTCTCTGATGCAGGCCTGTGCGCTCCTGGATGTACTCATACCGGAGTGTGGCTGTCTTTGAGACCGACGAGCGTTTTAAGAACTATGTCGAGCTTGAGGGAGGAGGCATCGGGGCCTTTCAGAAGATCGTTGATACGGAAGTGTATCATCCTTACACCTGGTCCGTGCGGACCTTCAATACCGGTGAGATCGAAGAAGTGCATTTCAGCTTCTCCCCGGAAGGGGAATTCCTGGGATTCCGCAAGATGCTGCCGGACAGTCTGGAGGGTAAAAATATTCCGGACCTTGATATCAGGAATGTTTTTCTCCGTTCGGATGCACGTGCTGCATTGCTGCCCGACCTTTCAGGATACGAACAGGTTGAGAAGTTCGGAGCTGAAGGAAGGAGGCCGGCGCGATCACGTTTTCACCTTTGAGAGGCAGAGCCGCACGGCGGGGGATGCGCGCTACCGCATCAGGATCGGTGTCAGCGGAGATGAACTGACCCTGGTACGCCGTTACGTAAAGATCCCCGAGGCTTTTGACAACCGTTATGAAGAGATGCGTTCCGCGAATACCACGATCTCCTTTATCGGTCAGGCGATCATGATCATCCTGTATGGCTTTATCGGTGTGGGCGTTTCCGTTTTCTTCATGCTGCGCCGGAAGATCCTCTTGTGGAGAGCTCCCTGAAATGGGCGGTTGCCATCGGGGTGCTTATCTTTGTTGCATACCTTACGACCCTTTCCCTCTCCTGGTTTGATTATGATACTTCATTGTCCGCCGATCAGTTTGTTTTTCAGCAGGTCCTGATGGCCTTTGTGAACGGCCTGCTGATCGCCGTGATATTTTTTATTTCCGCTATGGCCGGAGAGGGACTTGACCGGCAGGCATTCCCGGGGCACATTCGCCTCTGGCGTTCCTGGTCGCCAACGGTCGGCGCTTCCCGGGAGGTCATGAGCCATACGGTCTTCGGATACCTGTGGGCACTGTTTATGATCGGTTTCATTACCTTCTTCTACTGGATCAGCAACAGCGTTTTCGGGTGGTGGAGTCCGGCTGAGAGCTGTGGTCGACCCCAACGTGCTCGCTCTGCCTCTGCCCTGGCTTTTACCCTCCGCGCAATCCCTGCAGGCGGGATTCTGGGAAGAGTGCCTGTTCCGGGCGGTTCCCTTGCAGGTGCCGTCCTTGTCGGGAAGCATTTCAAACGCAGGGGATTGTGGATCGGTGTCGTACTGGTCCTGCAGGCTGCCATCTTTGGTTCGCTGCACGCCAATTATGCTCAGCAGCCCGCCTATGCGCGTATTATCGAAATGCTGATCCCCTTTGCGATCTACGGGCTGATCTACATGAAATGGGGACTGCTTCCCGTGGTGATCTCGCATTTCGTCTATGATATCATTCTGATGGCAATGCCGCTTTCATTCTTTCCGCACCGGGTATCTGGATACATCGCATTTTCGCTGTCATTGCGGCACTGATCCCCCTGCTCGTCGTGGTCTTCCGGCGTCTGCGGGCGGGTTCATGGTATAAAATACGCAGGGAGGACCTTAATGCCGGGTATGCGCCTCCTTCCGGAGAAAAAGGGGAGGGGAAACCCCGAAGGAGAGCGTTTCCGAACGGGAGAAAGAACACGGGGCTATTTCGGTCCGAAAAATTTCCCCTGATCGCGGCACTGGTAATTATTGCGCTGTCGGCGGCGGCCTGGATCATACTCACCCCTTCAGCCAGGACATTGCAAAACTGGAAATTGACCGTCAGAAAGCGGTGTCCCTTGCGGATGCATTCATGGAACAGCGTTATCCCGGGATGGATTCCCTTGAAGCAAAGCCCTATGTGCGCCTTGATGCGAAACTGAGCCGTGAGGACCGTTTTGTTTGGGAGAACAGCAGTCCGGAACAATTCCGCGAATTGTATGAGAACACGCTGGCCTCAAATTTCTTCGTCGTCACCTACAAGACGTTTGAAGGCGATGTGGAGACCCGCTCTGAGACCCTTCGCATCATGGTGGGCACCGACGGAGAGATCCTCGGTTGGGATCATCATGTTCCGGGCGGCCGGCCGGGCGCTTCGCTTGAGGAAGAAGAAGCGCGCCGAATCGCGGGAAAAGCCATTGAAGATCATTTCGGCCTTGATACGGAAACCCTGGAGCCCGTTCAGGTAATGCCGGAAAAACTGAATGCCCGCAAGGACTGGAAATTCATCTACCGGAAAAAACAGGCTGATCTCAGAGAGGGGTATATCCGTTATACGGCGAGCGTTTCCGGCTCCGAACTCAGCGGCCTCGCCGTCGGCGTACATGCAAGCGAGTCCTGGGAACGGGAGCGGAAAAGGAAAGCACAAAACAATTCATCGTAAGTGCGATCATCAATGTGATCCGGTTCGGACTGCTGATAACGGTGTTCATCATGGGAATAATCGCCTGGACGCATAAGCAATTCAATTTGAAGGTGTTCCTTTATTTCCTCACCGGTCTGTTCGTGCTCTCCGTGGTGCAGGCCCTCCTGCTGTCCAACGCGGTCTTTGCACAGTATCCCACCTCGGAGCCGTACTCCAACCTGATGATCATTTTCGTGATCAGCATACTGATAGGCAGCCTTTTCAGTGCTGTCCTCTATGCCGTACCTGCGGGATTTATGGCACGCCTTCCCCTGCCGGTACGCAGGAACGAAGAGCAGGTCTGGATAAAGGGGGTGAGCCTTGGACTGCTTTTTGCCGCCTTCACCGCCTTTGCGGACAGCAGCATGTTCAGGGATGTCCCGCAGCGGATATCGCCGTTTGAAATTGATTCATTCATGCCTGCGGTCTCGTCACTGTTCGCTTCCGCGGAACGGTACCTGATGATGCTGATACGCCTGCTTGTGCCCTTTGTGCTCGTGCAGCGGCTGAGCGATGCGTTGCAGAGGAACAAGGTCCCGGCGCTGATAATCCTCCTGCTGTCCGGTTTTATGTTCGTCGGCGAACTTTCTCCCGGATGGTGGGTGCTAAACGGGGCCCTTTTCGGACTGCTGATGATCGCACTGTATGCATATGTCTTCCGCTACAACATGATCTATATCCCGGTCATGGCGGCCGTGATCATCATCCTTGATGCCGTGCAGTACCTGCTGGCGGATCCTGCGCAGTTCAGCACCGGCCATTTTCTGATCTCCGTCATCATAGCGGTATTGCTGGCACTGCTGAGCGTACAGGCCATGCACAGGCTGAGGCTGCTGCAGCCGAAACCGGTGAAACGTTGAACGGAAGACGTTGAGGTGTCGAGGTGTTGAGGTGTCGAGTTGTCGAGTTGTCGAGACGAATGGAAAAATGTACATCGTCATGCTCGAACGAGGTTCAGGATCCCCACTGTCTGACGACGGGATCCTGTTTAGCGTTTAGCGTTTAGAGGTTAGCGGTTGACCCGTCCTGAAATCAGGTTGACAGAGCATGAATACTTTGCAGCCCTGAGCTTGTCGAAGGGTTGAATATTATTAGCCCGGCATGGAATGCCGGGATTGCGTGACGACATCCAATATGCCCAACCCTGAGGTGATCGTAGGGTTGAATATTATTAGCCCGGCGCGCAACGCCGGGGACGAAGGCCTCGACGGGCCCTCCTGTCTTTTTCATTCAAAGGAACCTTTGGGCTTTTTCATTGTTTTTACAATGTATTGAAAGTAATTTAAACCTTATGGCAAAAAGAAAGCACATCTGCATCTGTCTGGTCCTGCTCCTGCTTGTTTCCGGTTCCGCGCTGCATGCTCAGCTTTTTCAGCAAAAGTGGAAGATCGGTCCCGAATATGAGATCGACCATGTTGTCAAACCGGGCGATGAAGCGGGAAAAGGTGAGGTGGAAGTCAGCCTGAAAGTCCCTTACGATGAAATATTGTTCGTAAAGAACCATTCCAATTATAAGGGTCGTTTTGACATATCCATCATGATATTCCGGAACGGCGAGCAGTGCGTCAGCGAGAATTGGATAGAAGACCTGTCGCTGAATGAATTCAGCATGACCAATTCGCGGAAGAATGCGTTTGAAGTCAGACGCAGTTATCAGCTGGAACCCGGTACATACCGTCTTGAGGTCCTTGTGACGGACCTGAACACCCAGAACCGGCGGAAGCGGGAAAAGGAAATTGACATGTCCCGCCTTGCGGACGGACCCTGGATGCTCGGGGACCTCTACGTCGTTAAGGAAAAATCCGTAAGGTCGGAAGGCGGGGAGATGCCCGAAGCTATCTACGTCGGGTTTACGGCTGCGGGCGTAAAGGGGAATCATCATTTCAAATATATCCTTTTTTCCGGAGACAAACCCGTAAAACAGGTGAATTTGAAATGGAGCTTAAAAAGGAAAAGCATGAATATTGTTTTCAGGTGCGGACCAGGGACCTGAATTTCAACACCTATACGCTGGTGCTGACTGCGGAGGTGGGCGGCAGGGAATATCAGCGGCAGATGCCTGCGTGTGCTGGGCCGGGACCAATGCCCTGGTCCCCGATATTGATGATGCCATTGAACAAATGCGTTACCTCTCCCATACGGGATATTCCGATGCGTGAATACCGAAGAGCTTTGAAGGGAAGTCCTGAAAGAGAAAAGGAAATTCTTTACGGAAACCTGGGAAAACCTCGATCCCACCCCCGGTACCGAACGCAATGAATTGATGAATGAATACTATTACCGCGTGCAGACCGCAAATCAGCGTTTCTCGGGACAGCGTGAAGGCTGGCGCAGCGACAGGGGAATGATCTATATTATTTACGGAGAACCCGATGCCGTTTGAGGAACATCACATGGAGATCGATTCCAAACCTTACATTATCTGGTATTATTATTCGGTCAACCGGCGTTTTATCTTTGTTGACTACACCGGTTTCGGCGATTTCCAGTTGTCGGAACCGCTGAGCGAGTATTAATGGACAGGCAACGGAAAAAGATCGACAAGATCGATAAAAAGCTGCTTCAACTCCTTGACGAACGTATGGAGCTTGCAGAAGAGATCGGGAGGATAAAGAAAGCACGGTCCCTGCCGGTCCTTGACGCCCTGCGGGAAGAGGAGCTTGTTAAAAAACTGAAAGCCCTGCCGAAGAAAACGATCGGACAGGGGAAATGCAGGAGCTTTTCGAACACATTATCCGTATCAGCCGCCGCCACGGCGAGAGGGGATGCATCACAACGAATCATGACGATACAGATCGATATCACTTCCTCCTGGCTGCTCTGGCTCGCGTGCCTGATCCTTCCGGCATTTACGGCCGTATGGACGGCCTTTCATGTCAGGGGACCCTTTTTCCGGCGCAGTGTCCGCGTGTCCGTCATTGTATTCCGCTGGATCGCGATCATATTGCTCGTGCTTCTGCTTGCGGATATCGCATTACCTTCACGAACCGTCAACTGCGGAAAGCACCGGTCGCGGTACTCTGGGACCTGTCCTCCAGCATGCTGACGGCGGGTGAAGAACCTTTCCGTACAGGATGTTATGAAAACCGATGCCGGGTCCGCCCTGCAGCGGCAGGCCGACGTGGAACATATTGCGGGCATGACCGAACCACAGACCGTTCCGGAAAACCTGCTTCTCAAAAAAGCCGTCAACGAAAATATTACGGACTGCAGCCGGCTGCTGCGTTATGCGGAACACCGGGCGAAATTTCAGCACTGCATCCTGATCTCCGACGGGCAGAGTTATCTCGGGGAAGCGCTGGAAAATATCGCCCTGAAAGGCAGATATAAAGGTTTATACCGAAGGAGTGGGGGATACCGTTCAGCAAGGCATCCCGGTCCTGGAATCCGTTTATTATCCCGACTATATCACGGGGAAGGATTCAGTGAAACTTCGCTGGGTGTTGAAGAATCCCTCATTAAATTCCCTGGAGGGAAGTGTCCGTGTTGAAGGGGGCGGCACCCTGCTTTCCGAGAACAGGATCCGGATCGGCTCCCCGGAGCATGCAGGTTTATGAACACCGGTTTCCTCCCATGGAGGCGGGACGGCGGGAAATGAAATGGCATTTTTCCCGCGACAGCCTGCGTGCGGAGATCGGTTCACGCGAACTCCGGATCCGTCCGTCCCGGATTCGTGTGCTCTGCGATGCGGAGCCGCCTGACCGGGATGTTGCCATGATCTCAAAAGTGCTTCATGCTTCGGAGCGCTATGACGTGTACCGGCGGGAGGAATGGGAACGGACATATCCCGGCCAGAAGCCGGATGTGCTCATACAGACCTGGCATCCGGAACACGGCAGCAATATTACCGGCATGTTCCGGCGATACTTCTTTATCGCGACGGAGGAGATACTTATACAGAAGTGACCGGCCTTGAAATTGAAAGGCCGCGGCCTTACCTGCAGTTCGATCCCGACCCCGTGCGCAACGCCCATTACTGGAAGCAGCTTTCCCCGGTCCTGATACCTTCCCTCAAGGACGGGGAAAGGTCGTCATGAAGAGCGCATCGGGCCGTCCCTTTATCCTGGAAGATGCACGTTCCGGACGCGTTATCGTGAACGGTGCCGGATTCTGGCGCTGGCAGCTTTCCGGTTACGGAAAAGCCTGGAACGGCATTTACCGGCATCTGCTTGAAGGCATGATCGAGGAATCCCTGAGAAGGGAAGGCCGCGGGTTTATCCGTTTTGCACGCAAGGACCTTACGGCAATGCAATATGTTCCCTTTGACATCAGTGTCCAGGTCCGGAACCCTGACCTTCTGGACGCTTCAGCTTCCCGGATCAACGTTGCGCTTTACGACTCGCTCTTTTCAGTGATACGGCGGCGGGATCACGATTTCGGGGAAGGCATCATGGACGACCCTGCGCCTTTCCGGCAGGGGCAAATATTATCTTGTTGCGGACCTTCATTCCGGAGGGGAATATATGGAAAGCGATACGAGCATAATACATGTGAGGGAAAATGATCTCGAAACTGCGTTCAGTGGCTGCAATGTTCCTGTGCTCCGGAAGCTGAGCGATGATCACAACGGTGTTTACGTGCACCTGCAGGATATCGGCAGCCTGATTCCCGGGATAGATCTGAAAAAAACATGGCAGACGAAGATGCGGGTCTTTACCGCCCGGAGTTCCCCCATGATCTACATTTTGCTCTTCCTGATGCTCTGTGCGGACTGGGCTTTGCGCAAGCGCTACGGCGGCAGCTAGACCCGTTCAGGGTCACACCGGGTTCATTATATTCAGCCCTTCGACAAGCTCAGGGCTGCAAGGTATTCTTGCTCTGTCAACCTGATTTCAGGACGGGTCACGGGGCAACCGCTAAACGCTAAACGCTAAACGCTAAACAGTATTCCGTCGTCAGACAGTGGGGATGCTGAACCTCGTTCAGCATGACGATGTACATATTGTCTCTTCGTCCAACATCTCGACACCTCGACACCTCGACACCTCGACACCTCGACACCTCGACAACTCGACACCTCGACACCTCGACAACTCGACACCTCAACAACGCAACGTCTCTCGTATTCCAGGCGTTTTTGATCGAATGCCCGTATCCTTTTTCCACGTGCCTGCCGGCTTCACGGATCTGGTCAAGAAGGGTTTCCATGGTTCGTTCCGCAGGATCCGAAGCGCCGGCCTTGTCCGGATAGATCTCATAGTGTTTTTTATATTTTTCCGGCGTGAAATTCGGCATGATCACGTTTGCGCCGGCCCGGAGCCCGCTGCGCCTCGAGTTCTGCTCCAGGGTTTCCAGTGCGGTGGTCGTGGGAGATGCGTATCCTTCAAAATGAGCCTGGCGGCCGCCAGGACGTTAAGGGCCATCTCCGCACTGCCGTTCGCCGCATCTTTCATCGGGGTGTGCGGATGTGAAAATAAAGGGCCCGATCCCTGCCATATCCGGCTCCAGGGCGGCCAGGGAAAGCAGGTCGTCCGCCAGTGCGGAAACCGTTTGCCCCGGCAGTCCGACCATAAAGCCGGATCCCAGCTGATATCCGCTGCTGCGGATATCCCGGAGGCAACGCCAGCGCTCCTCAAAATCGCAATCCGGATGCAGGCGCCGGTACAGTTCACGGTTTGAAGATTCGAATTTCAGCAGGTAGCGGTCCGCTCCGGCACGCCGCCATTGCCGGTAGTCGTATCGGTATTCCCCCAGTGACAGGGTTACCGCGATATGTGTCCGGCCCGGATGCCGCGCATGCAGGCTCCCGATATATTCACGTGTGTTCTCCGGGTCTTCGCCGGACTGAAGTACCACTGTCCCGATACCGGCCTTTTTGATCGTCTTTGCCGTTTCCAGGATCTCGTCAAATGACATGCGGTAACGGGTGATGGCGGGATTTCCCGCACGGATGCCGCAGTAAGCGCAATTCCGGCGGCAGTAATTGGAAAATTCGATGATCCCCCGGAGATAGATACCGTCGCCGAAGAAAGCACGCGTGACGGACTCCGCCCGTGAGAACAGCGCTTCCCGTTCATGCTTGTCAGCGGGCTGAAGCAGCCTGACAATATCGGCTTTTGAAAATGATGTCTGCCGCAGAATGCCGTGATAACTTTTCATGGCGGAATTTACCACGCCGCCGGACAAGAAAAAACCGAAAAATTCGAAAAATCATTTGCTGTTCATGAATAAATTATTATATTGGCAAGCTCTTTGAATTGCAAAGCCACTATAGCTCAGCTGGAGCGACGGTTTTGTAAACCGTTGGTCGCTGGTCGAATCCGGCTAGTGGCTCCTCAAAATATGGGTCAGTGGCCGAGTGGTCAATGGCATCAGACTGTAAATCTGACGGCGGAAGCCTACGGTGGTTCAAATCCATCCTGGCCCACTTTTGCGGGTGTGGTGTAGAGCGAACGGAGACCCCACTCGTGTTCATTCACAGGCGAGTGTAGTTCAGTGGTAGAACATCAGCCTTCCAAGCTGATTACGTAGTTCGATTCTCATCACTCGCTCAGATATTTGGCAAGAGGCCTGGAAGAGCTCATTGAAGCTCGAATCAACCAGAAAACAGCCGCAAGCTTTTAAAAAAGCCTGTAATCGCATGTTTTCCGGTTATTGGGCTTTTTTTATGCCCATGTAGCGCAGACGGTAGTCGCGCTTCCTTGGTAAGGAAGAGGTCACCGGTTCAAGTCCGGTCATGGGCTCAATGTTGAAATTTGTAAAACCTTAGAGGAGACAGAGGACAATGGCTAAAGCAAAATATGAACGCAACAAACCGCACGTGAACATCGGGACGATCGGGCACGTGGATCACGGTAAGACAACGCTGACGGCGGCCATCACATCGGTGCTGGCGAAGTCCGGCGGCGCAGAATTCCGTTCGTTTGACGGTATTGACAACGCTCCCGAGGAGCGTGAGCGGGGGATCACGATCGCGACGGCGCACGTGGAATACGAGACGGCGAAGCGCCACTATGCCCACGTGGACTGTCCGGGTCACGCGGATTACATCAAGAACATGATCACGGGGGCGGCGCAGATGGACGGAGCGATCCTGGTGGTCAGCGCGGCGGACGGTCCGATGCCGCAGACACGCGAGCACGTACTTCTGGCAAAGCAGGTAAACGTTCCGTCGATCGTGGTGTACATGAACAAGACGGACATGGTGGACGATCCGGAGCTTTTGGAGCTGGTGGAGATGGAGCTTCGCGAGCTTCTGAACGAATATGAATTTCCGGGCGACGACATTCCGATCATCCAGGGTTCGGCGCTGGAGGCGTTGAACAATCCGGAGGATGACGAGAAGACCAAGAGCATTTTCGAGCTGATGGAAGCGGTGGACAATTTCATCCCGGATCCCGAGCGCGCGATTGACAAGCCGTTTTTGATGCCGGTCGAGGACGTATTTTCGATCACGGGCCGCGGCACGGTCGGTACGGGCCGTATTGAGCGGGGCGTGATCAAGGTCGGCGATGAGGTAGAGATCCTGGGCATTGATCCCCAGGGCAAGAAGACGGTAGTGACGGGCGTGGAGATGTTCCGGAAGCTGCTGGAACCGCGGCGAGGCCGGCGACAATGCGGGTCTGCTGCTTCGCGGGATCGACAAGGACTGGCTGCACCGCGGGATGGTGGTGGCGGCCCCGAAGACGATCACGCCTCACACGAAGTTCAAGGCGAAGTTTTACGTACTGAAGAAGGAAGAAGGCGGTCGCCACACGCCGTTCATGGACGGTTACCGTCCGCAGTTCTATTTCCGGACGACGGACGTGACAGGTTCGATCAAGCTTCCGGAAGGCGTGGAGATGGTAATGCCGGGTGACAACATTGAAGCGGAAGTGGAGCTGATCGTTCCGATCGCGATGGAGAAAGAGCTGCGCTTTGCGATCCGTGAAGGCGGACGCACCGTGGGCGCCGGCGTTGTAACCGAGATCATTGAGTAAAGGCAAAAAGCATTATGGCAGGACAAAAAATACGCAACAACATTATTTTGGCATGTACGGATTGTAAACGCCGCAACTACACGGCAACCAAGAACAAACGGATACACCCCCAGCGAGTGGAATATAAAAAGTACTGTCCATGGTGCCAAAAACATACCTTGCATAAGGAAACACGGTAAAACGTGACAGGTCTGTAGAACTTCAACTGGCAGAGCAGCGGTCTCCAAAACCGCAAGTTGGGGGTTCGAATCCCTCCAGACCTGCAAACGATACAAGGAAGATGACGATGAAAATATTCAACAAAATCAAAGAGTTCTTAAGCGGTGTACGCTTTGAGATGAAGAAGGTCAACTGGCCCTCCTGGGAAGAGCTGAAATCTTCAACCGGCGTGGTGCTGATCTTTTCGGTCGTTATCACGATTTTCATCGCCCTGGTCGATTTTGGCGTTGCCAATGTGGTCAGAAAACTAATTGAGTGGTTGTAATACTATGAAGTGGTATACCTTAAAAGCATTGTCGGGAAAAGAGCGGCAGGTCGCGGAACGCATCCTGTATGAGGCCGAGCAGTCCGGATATGCCGATGCGATCGAGCGGGTGCTGGTCCCGACGGAGAACGTCGTTGAAATGCGGGACGGCAAGAAACGCAGCCGGGTGAAGGTCTTTTATCCCGGATATATCATGATCAAAATGGACATGAGCTCTGAGACGAAATATTTTGTCGAGAACATTTCCGGCGTGATCAGTTTTGTCGGTTCCAAGGGAGTCCCCCAGGTTCTGACCGAAAAGGAAGTCACGCGCATCCTCGGGGAGGTCGAGAAAAGGACGGCCGCGAGGTCATGGCGACACCCTTTCATCCCGGGGATCCCATTAAGGTGGTCGACGGACCCTTTGTCGATTTCACCGGCGTGGTGGAAGACGTCAACGAGGAAAAAAGAAAACTGAAGGTGATGGTCAGTATTTTCGGGCGTTCAACCCCCGTCGAGCTCGATTATCTTCAGGTCGAAAAAGAAAATAAAGCACATAACGTTAAAAACAGGTAAAAAGCATTATGGCAAAAAAAGTAGAAGCAATCATTAAGTTACAGCTTCCCGCCGGAAAGGCAAATCCCTCGCCGCCCGTGGGTCCGGCCCTCGGTCAGCACGGTGTGAATATTATGGAGTTCTGTAAGGCGTACAATGCCCGGACTCAGGATCAGATGGGACTGATTATTCCGGTCGTGATCACGGTGTATGCGGACCGTTCTTTTAATTTTATCACGAAAACGCCCCCCGCCGCCGTCCTGCTGAAAAAGGCCGCCAGGATCGAAAAAGGTTCGCCGGTTTCCAACAAGCAGAAAGTGGGGAAGGTCAGCAAAAAAGATCTTGAAGAGATCGCCAACTTGAAAATGAAAGATTTAAATGCCCATACCACCGAACAGGCGATGGAGATGATCGCCGGTACGGCACGGAGCATGGGTCTAATTGTAGAAGGTTAACTGGAGGGCAAGCATTAATGAAGCATAGCAGGCGATATACAGAAAATCTCAATCTGATCGACAGGACGGTCGAATATCCTCTTGCCGACGGCATAGAGTTGTTAAAGAAAGCCGCAAATGCAAAATTCGATGAGTCCATCGAATTGACGCTGAACCTGGGCGTTGATCCCCGTTATTCCGACCAGAATATTCGCGGAACGGTTATTCTTCCGCATGGGACAGGTAAAAAGGTCCGTGTTCTGGTGTTAAGCCCAGGGTGAAAAGGTAAAAGAGGCGGAAACGGCAGGTGCCGATTACGCCGGTCTGGAAGAGTATATAAAAAAGATCGAGGGCGGTTGGTTCGAATTTGATGTTTGTATCGCGACACCGGATGTCATGCGGTATGTCGGCAAGCTCGGACGCGCCCTGGGTACCCGCGGCCTGATGCCGAACCCCAAGACCGGGACGGTAACGGATGACGTTGAAAAAGCGGTAAAAGATGCAAAAGCAGGAAAGATCAGTTTCCGTGTCGATAAGTACGGCATCCTGCATGTAATCGTAGGGAAGGCGTCTTTTTCGGCTGAACAGATCGCAGGATATATCCGGGGAATGCTGGGCACGGTGGTCAAAATGAAACCCACAGGCCTGAAAGGGACGTATCTGCGGAAAGTGACAATTTCCTCTTCGCACGGGCCCGGAATCAAAATCGACAAACAATCCGCATTAGCTTAGGAGGTTCGTTCATGCCAACCCCGAAAAAAATTGAAAAGTTCAGGAAATCAGCGAAAAGATCAGGAACGCAGGTGCGGTTTATTTTTCCGATTACCTCGGCCTGAACGCTGAACAGATCAACACACTTCGCTCCGAGCTGTTTGAACAGAATGTCAGCATGCAGGTTGTAAAGAACACGCTGATCCTGCTTGCTCTGAAAGACAGCGGTTATGAGAACATAAAAAGGAAGATTTTCTCAACGGTCCCACCGCACTGATCTACAGCGATGACCCGGTGGCCCCGGCAAAGGTCATTACCGAATTCAGGAAAAAGCTGAAAGATCTGGGAAAGCCGGATGTAAAAGCGCTGATCTTTGAAGGCGAGTTGAGCGGCAGGGAAAAAGTCGACGAGATCGCCAAGCTGCCCTCTGAAGATGAGCTGATGGGAATGTTACTGAGAACCTTGCAGTCTCCGCTGCAGGATCTGGCGGGCTGCCTGCAGTCACCGATGCGTGATCTGGTCGGTGCATCGAAATCACTCGAACAGGAAAAGCAATAAAATATACAAAACGCATAAACCTCAAGAGAATTTAAAGGAGGATTAAAATGGCCGACATTAAACGAGCCGATGTATTAGCATACTTAGAGTCAGCGAACATGCTGGAAATCTCGGAACTGATCAAAGAGATCGAAGAGAAATTCGGTGTAACGGCAGCCGCTCCGGTTGCAGTCGCTGCAGCACCGGCGGCAGCAGAGGAAGCCGCTGAAGAAAAAACAGAAATTTGATGTGATGCTTCAGAGCTTTGGCGAAAAGAAGATCAATGTCATCAAAGTCGTCCGCGAAATTACCGGATTAGGTCTGAAAGAAGCCAAGGATCTGGTTGAAAGCGCGCCTGTGGCTGTAAAAGAAAGCCTGGAGAAGGGCAACGCGGAAGAAATTAAAACAAAACTTGAAGATGCCGGGGCAACAGTAGAACTCAAATAATGGTTGTACATGTAACGCTCAGAAAGTTCAAAATGAGCCGTCAAAACAACGATGGCTCTATTTGTTTTATTAAAAAATACAAGGGAGGAACATCTCTTGGCTAGTATAAAAAGAAAGATCAAGCGGACATCGTTTGCAAAGATCAAACATGTTCTCGATACGCCGGATCTTCTGGATGTGCAGTTAAGTTCTTTCGAGGACTTCCTGCAGACCCGCGTCCGGCTGGACAAACGCCAGGATATCGGCCTTGAAAATGTCTTTAACACGATCTTTCCGATCGAGGATAATCACGATACCTTCGTGCTTGAATACAAGCATTATTCGATCGGGAAACCGCGTTATGAAGAACAGGAATGTGTGGAGCGCCGGGATCACGTACTCCGTTCCGCTCAAGGCACGGCTGGTGATGAAAGTCGCGGAAGAGGATCTCGAAGCCGGTTCGCCGGCACGGGCGATCGAGCAGGACGTGTTCTTCGGCAACATTCCGCAGATGACTTCACGGGGAACCTTCATTATCAACGGCGCGGAAAGGATTATCGTCAGCCAGCTGCAGCGCTCACCGGGCGTATTCTTTAATGATGCGCGGCACCCCAACGGTACCGTGCTCTACAATGCCCGGATCATTCCGATGCGCGGCTCCTGGGTCGACCTGACCGCGGATATTTTCGACGCGATCTATGTGACTATCGACCGCCGAAGAAATTCCCGTCACCATTTTCTGAGGGCTATCGGTTTTGCCACGGATTATGACATCCTGCAGCAGTTCAATGTGCTCGAGACCCTGCCGCTCAGTGGGGACCTGGAGGGGCGCCTGGTCGTCACTCCGGTGATCGACAGCAAGAGCGGCGAGGTGATCCTTGAGGCCGGCACTCCGGAAGACCGCTGGGTCGAGCTGGACAGCAGGACGATCGGCGAAGTTGAAGAAGAAAAAGGTCAGGAATATCGAGGTCATGTATTCCAATCGGGAAGTGGATTTCAAGCTGCTGGCAAATTCCATTCGCCGCGAACGCGACAAGCTGGCCATAAAGGACGAAGATGACGAGTACCGCGAACCGACACGGGACGAAGCGCTCATCTGATCTCTACCGCAATCTCCGCAATGGCGAACCGCCGAATGCGGAAACCGCACAGAAATTTTTTGAAAAACTCTTTTTCAGTCCCAAAAAATACGATCTCGGACGTGTCGGACGTTACCGGATGAACAAGAAGTTCAACCTGGACATTCCGCTGGACAATACCGTGATCACGCCGGAAGACTTTGTGATGATCGTCGAACAGCTGATCAGCATGCGGCGGGTGAAAAAGCATCGGACGATATCGATCATCTCGGCAACCGAAGGGTGAAGACGGTCGGTGAACAACTGGCAAACCAGTTCTCGCTCGCGTTTACCCGCATGTCGCGGACCATCCGTGACCGGATGAACATTCATAACGCGGAATCACTGACGCCGCAGGAACTGATCAACAGCCGGATACTGACCTCCGTGATCAATACCTTTTTCGGGACATTGCAGATGTCGCAGTTCATGGACCAGACCAATCCGCTTGCGGAACTTACCCATAAACGGCGTTTGTCCGCCCTGGGTCCCGGCGGCCTGACCCGTGAACGCGCCGGCTTCGAGGTCCGCGACGTGCATTACACGCACTACGGACGTCTTTGCCCCATTGAGACCCCGGAAGGTCCGAACATCGGACTGATCTCGTCACTGGCGAATTATGCCGTCATCAACCGGCTCGGTTTTATCGAAACCCCCTACCGGAAAGTGAAGCATACAAAACAAACGACACGGGTATCCACCGCTGTTGAATATCTTTCCGCAGATGATGAGGACCGGAACGTGATCGCACAGGCGAACGCACCGCTGAGCAAGAAGAGCGAGTTCGAAAGCGATCATATCCGCTGCCGTCATCAGGCGGATTATCCCATGGTGGGGCCGGAAGAGATCAATTACATGGACGTTTCGCCCATCCAGATGGTTTCTGCGGCGGCAAGCCTGATTCCTTTTCTGGAACATGACGATGCCAACCGCGCCCTGATGGGGTCGAACATGCAGCGGCAGTCCGTACCGCTCCTTACCCCGAAAGCCCCTCTGGTAGGTACGGGCATGGAGCCCATTGCCGCCCGCGACAGCCGGTCGGTCGTGACGTCGCCCATTGACGCCGTTGTCGAATATGTTGATGCAAGCAAGATCGTTCTGCGTCCCCTCGATGATTTCGATGCAGATGTTTCACTTGATGAGAACGAAGGCCGTGTGGTCTTTGATCTGAAGAAATTTCAGCGGACCAACCAGGATACCAGTATCAACCAGCGGCCGATCGTCCGGAAAGGCAATAAGGTCAAAGCCGGTGATCCCATCGCGGACGGCACCTCGACCGACCAGGGCGAACTGGCACTGGGAAGTAATGTGCTGGTGGCGTTCATGCCCTGGCGCGGGTATAATTACGAAGATGCGATCATTCTGAATGAACGCCTGGTAAAAGAAGATACCTTTACTTCAGTGCATGTCAAGGAGATCGAGCTGGAGGTCCGGGACACCAAACGCGGCAGTGAGGAACTGACCCGGAGATCCCCAATGTATCGGAAGAAGCGACGAGGAATATCGATGCGAACGGCATGATCCGTCCCGGCGCTCCTGTCAATCACGGTGACATTATTATCGGGAAAGTTACTCCCAAGGGAGAAACAGACCCCACTCCGGAAGAAAAGCTCCTGCGGGCGATATTCGGCGAGAAAGCCGGTGATGTGAAAGACGCATCACGACGGGCCGACCCGAGCACCAGCGGAGTCGTGATCGATACGCGCCTGTTTGAACGCGAAGGGAAAGAATCACGCAAGGATGAGAAAGAAAAGGTCCAGAAACTGGAAAAACAGCTGGCGGAACGCCTTTTCAGCCAGAGAAGCAAATTCACTACGAAGCTGAAAAATCTTCTTGACGGACACGCCTGTCTCGGTATTCACGATAAAGGCGGGAATTTTGTTCACAATAAACGGAAGACATGGAACTGGGAATTTTTGAAACCTGCGATTTTGACCATATCGATATGGAACGCCCCTGGATCGAAGACGGGGAAGTGTTCACACGCGTTCAGAAGCTGGTGGAGAATTTCCAGAGCATTACCCATGAGATCAAGGAAGAGATCCAGAACGAACAGTTCAAGGTGCGCGCGGGAGACGATATGCAGCCGGGCGTGCTGAAACTCGCCAAGGTTTATATCGCCAACAAGCGCAAGGTCTCTGTCGGTGACAAGATGGCGGGACGCCACGGTAATAAAGGTGTTGTCTCCATCATTGTCCCCGAAGAGGACATGCCCTTCCTTCCGGACGGAACCCCTGTGGATATCATCCTGAATCCCCTGGGCGTCCCTTCCCGTATGAACCTGGGGCAGTTATATGAAACGATGTTAGGCTGGGCCGCAAAAGAGCTGGGCGTCTATTTTGAGACACCGGTATTCGACGGCGCCAGTTTCGAAGAAATTTCCGCTTTAATGAAAAAAGCGAATCTTCCTGAAAACGGAAAGGTCGATCTTTATGACGGACGCAACGGCGAGCGGATCGACAATGCGGTGGCCTGCGGTTATATCTACATGATGAAACTTGCTCATATGATCGAAGACAAGATGCATGCGCGCTCCACCGGCCCCTATTCACTTATTACGCAGCAGCCGCTCGGCGGGAAAGCCCAGTTCGGCGGCCAGCGTTTCGGTGAAATGGAGGTATGGGCTCTCGAGGCCTACGGCGCCGCGCATACGCTTCAGGAAGTTCTCACCGTCAAATCCGATGACGTTGACGGCAGGACCCGTGTTTACAATTCCATTGTAAAAGGCGAGAACCTGCCCGAATTCGGAACGCCGGAATCCTTTAATGTGCTCCTGAAAGAGCTTGAGGGACTAGGCATAGAAATGGATTTGATATAATTTCCTTCAATAGGAGGATGTTACATTGGCATTGAGTACATTACAACAAAAGTCGGCGAAAAAGGATTTTCAGAAGATCCGGATCCATCTTTCTTCGCCGGAATCGATCTTAAGTAAATCCCGCGGCGAGGTCCTTAAGCCCGAAACGATCAACTATCGTTCCTACAAACCGGAGAAAGACGGTTTGTTCTGCGAAAAGATCTTCGGGCCGGTCAAGGACTGGGAATGCCATTGCGGAAAATATAAACGCATTCGCTACAAGGGGATCGTGTGTGACCGCTGCGGTGTGGAGGTTACCCGCAAAGCCGTGCGCCGCGAACGGATGGGACATATCAGTCTCGCCGTACCTGTGGTGCACATCTGGTTCCTGAAATCCATTCCCTCCAAACTGGCGAATGTTCTGGGCGTGTCCGCGAAGGACCTTGAACAGATCATCTATTACGAATCCTATGTGGTGATACAGCCCGGAAAGGCGGAGGTTGAAGAGAACGGAAAGGTCCGGCCCGTCAAATACATGGAACTGCTTGACGAGGACACCTATTTCGATCTTCTTTACTCTTACGGTGAAGAAGCCGAAAACCCGGTCGACGAACAGGACCTGTTCATCGCAAAGACGGGTGCGCAGGCGGTGTATGAACTGCTGATGGACCTTGATGTGCCGCAGCTGGTGAAGACACTGAAGAAACAGCTGAAGACCACCCGTTCCGTTTCCGAACGCGACGATATCGTCAAGCGGCTGAAGATCCTGAAGTCCTTTGTGCCGGAAAGGGACGAAGAACCCATTAACCGTCCGGAATACATGATCCTCAAAGTGCTTCCGGTGATCCCGCCGGAACTGCGGCCGCTCGTTCCCCTGGAGGGAGGGCGTTTCGCCGCATCGGATCTCAACGATCTTTACCGCCGGGTCATTATCCGGAACAACCGCTTAAAACAACTGATCGATATTAAAGCCCCGGAGGTGATCCTCCGGAATGAGAAACGGATGCTGCAGGAAGCCGTGGATTCACTTTTTGACAACGGCAGAAAACGTGCGGCCGTCCGTTCCGGTACGCGGCGTCCCCTGAAATCCCTTTCCGATATGCTGAACGGGAAAGAAGGGCGATTCCGTCAGAACCTTCTGGGGAAACGTGTCGACTATTCTGCCCGTTCCGTGATCGTGGTGGGGCCGGAACTGAAAATGCACGAATGCGGTATCCCGAAACTGATGGCCACGGAGCTTTTTAAACCGCACCTGATCCATGAATTGCTGGTCCGCGGACTGGCGGGGACCGCCAAAGTGGCCAAAGGCATGGTCGAACGGCATCATCCGGATGTCATGAACCTTCTCGAGTATGTCGTAAAGGACCATCCGGTGCTGCTGAACCGTGCGCCCACACTGCACCGCCTGGGAATTCAGGCGTTTCA
This sequence comes from Fidelibacterota bacterium, assembly GCA_034520235.1. Classification (GTDB taxonomy): domain Bacteria; phylum Fidelibacterota; class Fidelibacteria; order Fidelibacterales; family Fidelibacteraceae; genus M50B103. The sequence goes on along the minus strand of JAXHNS010000002.1, from coordinate 8,337 downwards.
GCCCATTCTGATAGACGGAAAGGCGATCCGCATCCATCCGCTCGTCTGCTCGGCATTTAACGCCGACTTTGACGGAGACCAGATGGCCGTGCACGTGCCCCTGTCCTTTGAAGCGCAGATCGAATCCGGATGCTGATGCTTGCAAGCAATAATGTCCTGCATCCGGCTCACGGGAATCCCATTTCCATTCCGTCGCAGGATATGGTCCTGGTGCATATTACATGACGCGCGCAAGGTCCGATCAGAACGGGAAGGATCGGTCTATTACAGCAAGGATGAGGCGCTGCTTGCCCTGGATAACGGGTGGGTCACCCTGCATGCAAAGGTAAAGCTTCTGGTGAACGGAAAATTGATTGAGACCACTGTCGGAAGGATCCTCTTTAACTCCGTGGCGCCGGAAGGGCTTCCTTTTTATAATGAACTGCTTACCAAAAAACGTATTGAAAGCATTATCGGCGAAGCCAACCGAATAGTGGGCCTGCATCAGACCGTGGAATTTCTTGACAAGCTCAAAGACCTCGGTTTTCACATGGCGACACGTTCCGGCATGTCCATCGGTCTTTCGGACGTTATCATTCCGGAAGAGAAATTCAAGATCATTGAAGCGACGGAAAAGAACGTTGATTCCATCAATGCAAAACGCGCCCGCGGATTCATTACCGAGAATGAGCGCTACAACAAGGTCATTGATGCCTGGTCGCAGACCACGGATTCCGTTCAGTATGTCATGAACAAAAAACTTGTCGAGAACAACGAAGGATTCAATCCTCTTTTCATGATGTCGGACTCCGGGGCCCGCGGGTCCAAGGACCAGATCAAACAGCTGGCCGGTATGCGCGGACTGATGAACAAACCGCAGAAGAACGTTACCGGTACCAGCGGCGGCGATATTATCGAAACGCCCATTACCTCGAATTTCAAGGAAGGCCTGACCGTGCTGGAATATTTTATTTCAACGCACGGAGCGAGAAAGGGACTTTCGGATACAGCCCTCAAGACCGCCGATGCCGGTTATCTGACACGGCGTCTCGTGGATGTGGCCCAGGACGTCGTGATCAACGAAGAAGATTGCGGCACGATCAACGGTATCCGTGTGACCTCCCTGAAGGAAGGCGAGAATATTATTGAGTTTCTGAAGGAACGTATCGTCGGACGCGTATTGCAGGAGGACGTGATCGATCCGCTTACCGACGAAATGATCGCGGAAGTCGGACAGTTCCTTGATGAAACACTGGCCGAAAAGATCTCCAACAGTAATGTGGAGTCCGTGTACATACGTTCGGTCCTGACCGTGAGGCAAAAACGGGTGTCTGCGCGAAGTGCTACGGCCGGAACCTGGCCACGGACAATCTTGTGAATATCGGTGAAGCGGTCGGGATCATGGCGGCCCAGTCCATCGGTGAACCCGGTACGCAGCTGACGCTGCGCACCTTCCATATCGGCGGGACCGCAAGCCGCATTATCCAGGAATCGCATCAGACGGCCCGCTTCAAGGGAAAAGTGGAATTTTCCGACAACCTTATGATATCGGACAATGATCTCAGGATCGTTCTGGTCCGGAACGGCAAAATATCCATTATCGACAATGAGAACCGGAACCTAATCACCTATACGGTCCCGCAGGGTGCGAAAGTGCACATAAAGGACGGGGATGAAGTGGAACCGGAAAGCATCCTCTACGACTGGGACGCTTACAATGAACATATCGTTTCGCGTTATGACGGCACCGTAAAGCTTATCGACCTTCTTGAAGGCGTTACCTATGATGAGGTTGCGGATTCTTCCGGTCACATTGAATGGCAGATCATTGCATCAAAGGACCGTGAAAGGACCGCCCGTATCGCTATCTATAACGATAAGGGCGATATGATCGGCAAGCCGATCGCGCTTCCGGAAAACAGTTCGCTGCTGGTCAAGGAAGGCGAAAAGGTCATCCAGGGTCAGGCCCTGGCGAAACGTTCCAAAGAAAGCGCCCGGAGCAACGATATTACCGGCGGACTTCCGCGGGTTTCCGAGCTGTTTGAGGCAAGGAACCCCAGCAACGAGGCCGTGGTATCCGAAGTGAACGGGCATGTACGTTTTGACAAGCTTCAGCACGGGATCCAGACCCTCCGTGTTACGAACGAGCTGGGCGAGGTCTATACCTACAAGATCCCGAAAGGAAAGCACATTCTTGCTCACGAAGGTGATTACATTCGTTCCGGGGAACCGCTTTGCGACGGTGCGATCCCGCCCCGAAAGATCCTCAAGATCCGAGGCGTGAAAGAAGTGCAGAAACACCTGCTGAATGAGATCCAGCACGTATACCGGCTCCAGGGCGTCCGCATCAATGACAAGCACATCGAGGTCATTGTACGTCAGATGCTTCAGAAGGTGGAGATCAAAGATCCCGGCGATACGGATTTCCTGATCGGCGACCGCGTCAGCCGCCAGGAAGTGCAAAGCGAAAATGACAAGCTTATTGATATGGTTACGATCTCCGATGCCGGCGACACTTCCCTGATCGAGGGCGGTGTCTATCCGCGGGATATGGTGAAAGAAGACAATATCCGCCACAAGGCCGCCGAAAAAACGGCCCGCCAAGTTCAAGGCGGCAAAACCGGCGACCTTCGACCCGCTGCTTCTCGGTATTACCAGGGCATCCCTGAACACGGAAAGTTTCCTTTCGGCAGCTTCCTTCCAGGAAACCACCCGCGTACTGACCGATGCCTCCATCTCCGGGAAAGCGGATAATCTGAAAGGCCTTAAGGAGAACATCATTATCGGACGCATGATCCCCGCAGGTACCGGAATGGCAAAGTACAACCGGCTGCGTGTGAAGGACATCGAATACGAGGAAAGTGAAGAAGGTACGGATACGGAACCCGCTGAAGAAACGACGGAAACGGAAACAGCAAAGGAATAAAAGGATCACTTGCGGTATAAAACGCCCTGTGTTCTGCGGGGCGTTTTTTTATAAATACGGACCTTGAAAGACGGAATGAAGCAAGCTCCGGAACTCACGGAACGGGCCGAAAAAAACAAACAAAAACTTGCATAGAAGTATAACATGCATTATCTTACTGAGCTTTTGTGAAAATTGGAGAAAATATTTATGCCAACGATCAATCAGTTAGTACGAAAAAGGTAGAAAAAGCATCACGAAAAAGAACAAGGTACCTGCCTTGAATGCCAACCCGCAGAAACGCGGCGTTTGTACGCGGGTCTACACCACAACGCCCAAAAAACCGAATTCAGCGTTGAGAAAAGTCGCCCGTATCCGTTTAACGACAGGTACTGAAGTTACGGCATATATCCCGGGAGAAGGTCACAATCTGCAAGAGCACTCGATCGTACTGATCGAAGGTGGCCGTGTCAAGGATCTGCCGGGTGTCCGCTACCATATCATTCGAGGCACACTGGATACCGCCGGTGTGGAAGGCAGGCGGCAGAGTCGATCACGTTACGGCGCAAAACGGCCGAAATCTTAATTGTGGAGAATATGTTCTATGTCTAGAAGGAATAAGCCACCCAAACGCGACGTATTACAGGATCCCAAGTACAAGTCCAGGATTGTGACGAAATTTATCAACAATCTGATGGAACGTGGAAAAAGGGGGGTTGCCGAAAAGATCATGTACGGTGCCATCACCGACCTTGATCAGAAAACCGGAGGAAAGGGTCTCGAGACCTTCCAGAAAGCGCTCGACAATGTCGCTCCGGTGCTGGAGGTAAAATCCCGGCGTATCGGCGGCGCAACCTACCAGGTTCCCATCGAGGTCCGGCGCGAACGCCGTTATGCCCTGGCGATGCGATGGATCATCAACTATTCAACTGCACGTTCCGGAGCGACGATGTCCGGAAAGCTTGCAGCGGAATTACTTGCGGCATCCAAAGGTGAAGGCTCGTCGATAAAGAAGAAAGAAGATACGCACAGAATGGCTGAATCCAACAAGGCTTTTGCCCATTTCAGCCGGTAAAAAAAGCAGAAGGTAATACGTGGCTCTGGACTTATCAAAATTGCGGAATATCGGAATAATGGCACATATTGACGCCGGTAAAACGACAACGACCGAGCGCATTCTCTATTATACCGGCATTTCCCACCGTCTGGGCGAGGTGCAGCGAAGGCACCGCCATTATGGACTGGATGGAGCAGGAGAAAGAGCGCGGTATTACCATTACCTCCGCCGCCACTACCTGTTCATGGGGTAAGCACAGGATCAATATCATCGATACGCCCGGCCATGTGGATTTCACCGCCGAGGTCGAGCGCTCGCTGCGCGTACTTGACGGTGCCGTCGCATTGTTTTGCGGTGTCGGAGGTGTGGAGCCGCAGTCCGAAACGGTATGGAGGCAGGCGGACAAATATCATGTACCCCGTCTCGCTTTTGTCAATAAGATGGACCGCGCCGGTGCGGACTTCTACAATGTACTGGACATGATGCGCAAGCGGCTCGGGGCCAACCCGCTCCCGCTTTTCATTCCCATGGGTTCGGGAGACATGTTCACCGGCATTATCGATCTTATCAACAACCGTTCGATCCTCTATCAGGATGAAAGTTTCGGCAGGAATTTTGATTACGGCCCCATTCCCAAGGACATGGCTGAAAAAGTTGAAGAGTACCGCTATCACCTGATAGAAGAGGTTGCCGCCTATGACGACACGCTGCTGGAAAAATACCTGGAGGGGAAAGAGTTAAGCGAAGCGGAACTGAAAGCGGCGATCCGCGTCGGCACCATCAAGGGCGACATCATCCCCGTGCTGGCAGGGTCCGCCTTTAAAAATAAAGGCATTCAGGAACTTTTGAATGCCGTGATCGAATATCTTCCTTCCCCGCTGGACGCTTGAGGACATCAGGGGAAGAATCCGGATAACGACCGCCAGGAAACCCGCAGCCCCGATCTGGAAGCGCCTTTCAGCGCCCTGGCTTTTAAGGTCATGACCGACCCTTACGTAGGCCGCCTGACCTACCTGCGCGTTTACAGCGGCCGGGTCGAAGCCGGGAAATATATGTACAATCCGGAAAGCAGAAAACGCGAACGCTTCGGTCGCATTCTTAAAATGCATTCCAACAAGCGCGAGGACCTGAAGGAGGCTTTTGCAGGAGATATCGTCGCGGTCGTGGGATTCAAGAAAACACGGACGGGCGATACGCTCTGCGATGAAAAACATCCGGTCATCCTGGAGGAAATGAACTTCCCGATCCGGTGATCAATGTTTCCATTGAGCCTGCGAGCAAGGCTGATCAGGACGCTCTTACCGAGGGACTGATAAAACTTGCCGACGAAGACCCGACCTTTAAAGTGAAGTTCGATGAAGAGACGGGACAAACGATCATCTGGGGGATGGGAGAGCTTCATCTTGATATTATCGTCGACCGCCTCCGGCGCGAGTTCCGCGTGCAGGCACATGTCGGTAAACCGCAGGTGGCCTATAAGGAAACGATCACGAAACCCGCGCACGTCGATAAAGTGTTTAAGAAGCAGACTGGCGGGAAAGGTCAGTTTGCACGTGTTGAGATCGACGTTGAGCCCTCGAAACAGGGCGAAGGGTATATTTTCGAGAACAAGGTCGTCGGCGGTGCGATTCCCAAGGAATTCATTCCCGCCGTCAACAAAGGGATACAGGAAGCCTGCAGGACCGGCATCCTGAAAGGATATCCTGTCGTAGATGTAAAGATCACGCTTGTCGACGGTGCCCACCATCCGGTGGATTCATCGGAAATGGCGTTTAAAGTAGCCGGCAGCATGGCATTCCGGGATGCGGCAAAGAAGGCGCGAGCCGTCTTGCTGGAACCGGTGATGTCAGTGGAAGTCGTTACGCCGGAAGAATATTTAGGTGATGTTATGGGTGACCTCACTTCGAGGCGGGGTCAGATCAAAGGAATGACCCCACGCAATGATGCCCAGGTCTTGAATGCCGATGTCCCGCTTTCGGGAATGTTCGGTTATGCGACAGACTTGAGATCAATCACCCAGGGCAGGGCGGTGTTCACCATGCAGTTCGATCATTACGCGCCTGCTCCCGCAAGTATTGCGGAGAACGTTAAATAGTGAAACAAAGGAGAATTTCACATGGCTAAAGCAAAATATGAACGCAACAAACCGCACGTGAACATCGGGACGATCGGGCACGTGGATCACGGTAAGACGACGCTGACGGCGGCCATCACATCGGTGCTGGCGAAGTCCGGCGGCGCGGAATTCCGTTCATTTGACAGTATTGACAACGCTCCCGAGGAGCGTGAGCGGGGGATCACGATCGCGACGGCGCACGTGGAATACGAGACGGCGAAGCGCCACTATGCCCACGTGGACTGTCCGGGTCACGCGGATTACATCAAGAACATGATCACGGGGGCGGCGCAGATGGACGGAGCGATCCTGGTGGTCAGCGCGGCGGACGGTCCGATGCCGCAGACACGCGAGCACGTACTTTTGGCAAAGCAGGTAAACGTTCCGTCGATCGTGGTGTACATGAACAAGACGGACATGGTGGACGATCCGGAGCTTCTGGAGCTGGTGGAGATGGAACTTCGCGAGCTTCTGAACGAATATGAATTTCCGGGCGACGACATTCCGATCATCCAGGGTTCGGCGCTGGAGGCGTTGAACAATCCGGAGGATGACGAGAAGACCAAGAGCATTTTCGAGCTGATGGAAGCGGTGGACAATTTCATCCCGGATCCCGAGCGCGCGATTGACAAGCCGTTTTTGATGCCGGTCGAGGACGTATTTTCGATCACGGGCCGCGGCACGGTCGGCACGGGCCGTATTGAGCGGGGCGTGATCAAGGTCGGCGATGAGGTAGAGATCCTGGGCATTGATCCCCAGGGCAAGAAGACGGTAGTGACGGGCGTGGAGATGTTCCGGAAGCTGCTGGACCGCGGCGAGGCCGGCGACAATGCGGGTCTGCTGCTTCGCGGGATCGACAAGGACTGGCTGCACCGCGGGATGGTGGTGGCGGCCCCGAAGACGATCACGCCTCACACGAAGTTCAAGGCGAAGTTTTACGTACTGAAGAAGGAAGAAGGCGGTCGCCACACGCCGTTCATGGACGGTTACCGTCCGCAGTTCTATTTCCGGACGACGGACGTGACGGGTTCGATCAAGCTTCCGGAAGGCGTGGAGATGGTAATGCCGGGTGACAACATTGAAGCGGAAGTGGAGCTGATCGTTCCGATCGCGATGGAGAAAGAGCTGCGCTTTGCGATCCGTGAAGGCGGACGCACCGTGGGCGCCGGCGTTGTAACTGAGATCATTGAGTAAAGGCAAAAAGCATTATGGCAGGACAAAAAATACGCATTGCGCTTAAATCCTACGATCATAACCTTCTTGATAAATCGACCGAGAAGATCGTACAGCGTGCGAAAGCTACCGGAGCTGTGATTTCAGGTCCGATCCCGTTACCTGACAAATCGTTCTGTGGTAACGGTGAACCGCTCTCCGCATGTGAACAAGAAATCACGAGAGCAAGTTTCAGATCAAGGTGCATAAGCGCATCGTTGAAATATTGAATACCACGACGAAGACGATAGATGAATTGATGAAACTGGATCTGCCTGCCGGCGTGGATATTGAAATCAAGGTTTAATAACCGCTAACATCCTGGAGTGTCCCGTCAGCGCACGGGCATCCATATGAATAGAAAAGGTTAACACTGTGAACGGAATCATAGGAAAAAAGATCGGTATGACCCGTATTTTCGATGAACGCGGCCGGAACATTCCGGTGACGGTCATTGAGGCGGGACCATGCTATATCACTCAGATCAAAAAAGATGAGACGGACGGTTACACCGCAGTCCAGATCGGTTATGAGGAGGTCCGGGAGAAAAAGGTGACCAAGCCTGAACTCGGACATCTGAAAGCCGCCGGCAAGGTGCTTCGCAACCTGAAGGAATTTCGTCTGGAAGACACGGAAGACCTTAAGGTCGGAGATGAGATCCAGGTGGACATCTTCAATAAGGGCGACGTGATCTCCATTACCGGTAAGTCAAAGGGAAAGGGATTCCAGGGGACCGTCAGGCGCCACAATTTTTCCGGCGGACCCAAAAGCCACGGTCAGAAAGACCGTTTGCGGGGTCCCGGATCCATCGGTGCCAGTTCCTCACCTTCACGGGTTTGGAAAGGCATGCGTATGTCGGGACAAATGGGTGACGAAACGGTTACCGTACGTAACCTTGAAGTCGTAGAGATACGCCCCGATAAAAATATCATCCTGGTCAGAGGCAGCGTTCCCGGCTCCCGGAACGGCATTGTGCAAATCGTTAAAACGGGGGGTGTATCATGAAAATTGATGTCGTAAAGACCAATGGTGAAAAACTGGGAAAAAAAGCGGACCTTGCACCGGAAG